>JAULUX010000265.1:0-28846 GCA_032111385.1 Bacteroidia bacterium | reverse complement strand
AGCAGTGAGGCGGAAACTTTCGAAACACAGGCACTGGACGGGAAAGCGGCCGAGGAGCGCCGTACTGAGGAAGAACGCAAACGTGTCGAACGACTCGGCCCTCCTCTTAGCGGAAGAGAACTTGAAGTTGCGGAGTACCTGAAATACCAAAGCAAGCGCTTTGACAAATGGGTGATCGAAGTGAAACCCTGGGTACAGGATAATGGTCATATTCTGACCTACGAAGAGCGCCAAGCCCTTTGGATCAAACAGCAAGAAGAAATCCGTCAACAAGAGAAGAAATAAGACCATGAAAAACAGATTCATCCAATCGACCAAAGCCTGCCTTTGGGCCTCTCTTGTCATTTTGTGCGGAACAGCTTTCGGACAATCAGCCTCCTGGACAGCCTATAAACCTGATTTTTTCCCTACTAACGCTTCAGGGCAGATCCACGGCATCAGTCGTGTTTCGCAGATGAAGTTCCATCCCAGCAACTCGCAGAAGTTTTATGCGGTGAGTGCGCGTGGTGGGCTCTTCATTTCCACCAACGGGGGTAACAATTGGTCTGTTGCACCCGGATGCGATAATTTGCCCTTAGGCACCCGTTTCGCTTCGGTTTGCATCGACCACGTCGATGACCAGGTGATTTACCTGGGAGGAGGTGACCACAATTACTACTCGAGCGGATCGGGAGTATGGAAATCGACAAACGGGGGACAGACATTCGCAGCCGGCGGGCTCAGCGGCAAGATCATCGTTGACATGCTGATGAATCCCTCAAACCGAAATGAAATAGTCGCCGCCACCAATACCGGCATTTACAAAACCACCGATGCCGGAGTCACTTGGACCCTCAAAACAGCAAGTATCGCTTTAGATGACCTGAAAGCGAAAGAAAGCAGCGGCAACCGCGTGTTGTTCGCATCCAGCCGCGGTGCAGAACTGTACCGTTCATTGGACTATGGCGAAACCTGGACCCAAATCACCAGCGGCATCTACATCCCCACTGGTTATACATCCGGTGGTGGTACACGCGTAGCCGTTACTCCTGCCGATACCAATGTGGTGTACTTTTTCATGAACGCAAAAGGCGGAACGGTTTTCAAATCGACCGATGGGGGTAACAGCTTTATCGCTGTCAAGGACAACCTAAGTCCATTCCTTACCGGTTACTCGAATAACTCAGCCGATCCCGGCCAAGGTGATTACAATACCGGTTTAGGCGTGGATCGCACCAATGCGAACATCGTTTATTTCGTTGCACACAACGTTTGGAAGTCGACCGACGGCGGTGTTACATGGACACAACTCACCGTCTGGTACCAGAAGGTGCACACCGACATGCACCAAAGTGTGAACAACCCCTACAACAACGGGCAATTGTGGAACATCAATGACGGTGGTGTATGGCTCAGCACGGACGGTGGTAACAATTGGGCACCCAAGAGCGACGGGATCTACGGTTACGAGATCTACCATGGAGGTACAAGTCCCACTCGACGGGATGTTGTGAGCATTGGAACCCAGGATAATGGAGAATTGTATGCTACAAGTGCCGGATGGTACACCAACCGCGGTGGAGACTGGCAGTCGCACTGCGTATTCGACTACCGACCAAATAGCTCGATGGTCTATTACTTCCTGCCTGATTGGGGAACCGTGCAGCTTCCGAAAAGGAGGCTGGTAACCGGCAGTACCGCGTCATATGGACTCCCCAGTTCGGTTACCGACTTCAGCGACATTTCATACCACCGCAGCAACCCTGACCTTGGTTTTGTGGGCGACACCGTCGTATTGCGTACCACCAACCTAACCGTCACCACACCGACCTGGACCTCGATCTACAACACCGGAGTGAAAATCATGGCCATGCACGTGAATTTCGCCGATCCCAACCGACTTTACGTAGTGACGAACGATGCCAAGATCCATGTGTCAACGAATGCACTGAGCACTACGCCTACATTCACCACATACACCCTGCCTGCCACAAGCAGCTCTGCGGCCAGTATCACCAGCATCAAATCGAATCCGGATGTGGTTTACATCACCATCAATTCGAATACGTATCGTTCATCCAACAACGGAGCGACCTGGACCAGCGTGGAATACAATCTTCCCACTACAAACCACGCGGCCATCATCGCCGATGAATTCTTCTCCGCCAATGAACTTGTGTTTGTCGCTACCGGAGGCTCGGTCTATTACAAGACCGCAGGCGCAACTACCTGGTCCTCTTTCTCAACCGGACTGCCCACCCGCACCACGATCGTCGACATGTCCATTTACAACGACAGCACCTCAAACACCCTGCTTCGTGCTTTCACCTACGGACGCGGGGTATTTGAAACTCCCATCAGCAACCTGAGGACGCTCACAGCCAATTTCGAAGCCAGTAAGACAACGCCCTGTATCGGTGAGTCCATCACCTACTCGGATCTCTCCACAGGTTCTGTTTCCACGCGCAGCTGGTCCTTTCCGGGTGGGACGCCTTCCACTTCGACGGCTCAAAACCCGATCGTGGTGTATTCCGCTCCCGGCACTTACTCGGCCAGCCTGACGGTTTCCAACGGCACAACCAGCTCAAGCATCACGAAAACCAATTACATCACTACCAGCGGACAATCCTTGCCCGTCGCTGAAAATTTCGAAGGAATCAACTTCCCACCCGCATCCTGGACGAATGTCGATGCCGGAAACGACGGAAAAGCGTGGCAACAATATACCGGAACGGGTGGATTTGGCCTAAGCAGCCGGTGCATGACCTATCCCAATTACTCGGTCGATGCATTGGGCGCCAGGGATGAGTTCTGGTCAGGCAACCTGGACCTGAGCAACATCGCTTCGCCTGTATTGACATTTGATGTCGCCTACCAGCCTTATTCCACTACGAGTTATGTAGACAGCCTTCAGGTATTGATCTCCACCAATTGCGGCACTACATTCACGCCGGTCTACACCAAGTGGGGAAGCACATTGTCCACCGTGACGGGCACGAACACCAGTTCATTCGTACCTACATCCACGCAATGGAGGACAGAAACCATCAATCTGACCAACTACATCGGCCAATCCATCATCGTGTCGTTCCGGAACATTGGAAGGTACGGCAACAACCTGTACATCGACAACATCCAAGTCAACGGATCCAGCGCCTGCTCCCTTGCCGTTTCAGCGGCTAAAACTGATGCCTCCTGTACGGGAGTGAACAATGGAAGCATCAGCAGCTCAACCACGGGAGGCACCGGAACCGTCACCTATGTATTGAGTCCGGGAGGCGCAAGCAATACCACCGGAAACTTCACCGGACTTGCCCCTGGCAATTACACCGTGACTGCGACCGATGCCAACCAATGCAGCGCCAGCATTTCTACCACCATCGGAACACAGTATGCAGTCAGCGCCTCTGCTTCCTCAACGGCCATCAGCTGCTTCGGCGGAACATCGACGGTCACTGTAACAGCCACTAACGGTATCGCTCCGTATACCGGAACTGGAACCTTTACCGTAAATGCAGGCACATACACCTATCCGGTCAGTGATGCCAACGGATGCACCGCTTCGACTACCATTACCGTTACACAACCCGCTCTGGTGGTACCGGTCATCACCGCAAGCGGACCGCTCAGTTTCTGCGACGGCAACAGTGTCACCCTCAGCACGGGCACCTTCTCCACCTACTCCTGGAGCACAGGAGAAACCACATCGTCGATCGTGGTGAACTCAACCGGCTCATTCACTGTTTCCGTGACCAATGTCAGCGGTTGTACAGGAACTTCATCTGGGACAAGCACAAGCTCCATACCCTATGTGAACGCTGCCGTCTCGATCACTTCCAACGCACCGGCTACTGTCCTGCCCTCGTCCTCCATCACGTTTACGGCTACCCACAGCGGTGGCGGTAACGTCCCTTTTTTCCAATGGAAGAAGAACGGTGCGAACGTCGGAACCAACAGCACTACTTACACCGGAAACAGCTGGGCCAACGGCGACATCATCACCTGCGTCATGACCAGCAACGCCACCTGCGTGAATGGAAGTCCGGCAACGTCGAATGCCATCACCCTGACCGTAGCGCTGCTGTCGCCGAAATTCGTCGTATCGGATATCACTGCCAACAAGGCGTTTTATTACGATGCCACATTCAACTTCATTCAAAGCAATAATTTGTCGTCCACGACACTTAATGGAGTTACGAATGCTGCGGATATCGCCACTGTATCTTCTACAGCCTACATCCTGGACGGCACCAACAAGCTCCTTTACCGTAGCAATGGTGCAGGAACGGCTTCAGCTGCATCGAAGGGATTGCGCACCAACACCGGGACCAAGCTTGGAACACCAACAGGATTGGCGATAAGCGGTGACACATTATGGGTATTGGATCAGAAAGGCAAAGCCGTGTACCGCTACTCCCTCACTAACGCATTCACCGGCACCGGAACGATCAACGCCCTTGCCAAAATCACCCTGAGTAATCAGAACAGTGCTGGAGAAAGCATGATCGCCAACGCCGGCTTCCTATATATTCTCAACAACGGTACAACCAAAACCGTTTACCGTTATCCGAAAGCCGGTGGAACCGCTGTTGTTTCGCGTGCGCTTGTGAATACAGGTGGAACAGCCTTGAGCAAAGTGACCGGCATGCTTCTGGAAGCGGGCACCACGCTGTATGTTACAGACAATGGACTCGACCGTGCCTTACAGTACACCTTCAGTAGCCTTTACAGCGGAACAGGTAACCTAAGCGCTTCTGCATCCACAGTACTGAATAGCGCCAACCTGAACAGCACGGGAATCGCTTTGGCGAGCAGCACCACCATGTTGCGCGATGGCGACCTTGAATCTGGAACCGATCAAAGTGAAATTGTATTGAGCGCCTATCCCAACCCGACATCCGGCATCGTTCGCTTGCGGATCACCGGAGAGACCAACAGTGACTACACGCTGAGTGCTTATGATCTTTCAGGAAGAAAGGTTGCCGAGACCTTGCTCAGCGACGACTCCAATCCGGAAAAAGAAGAGATCTTCGACCTCAGCTACTTCGGCAAAGGCGTGTACCTGGTTGTCCTTAGAAAGGCCGACTACATACAAACGATCCGGGTTGTGGTTCAATAAAACCAGCCGACCTATCCAAATAAAAAAGCTCCTTTTCAGGAGCTTTTTTATTTGGCATGCAAGAGAAGAATGGGACTACATGTAGGAACGCAAAAGCTTATTCTTGGCATGGTGCTTCAGCTTGCGCAAACCCGATTCTTTGATCTGGCGCACACGCTCACGGGTCAGGCTTAATTCCACAGAGATCTCATCGAGCGAAAGGCTGATTTTAGTGCCGATGCCGTAAAACATACGGATCACTTCCGCTTCGCGCTTGGTGAGGATGCTCAATGAACGGTTGATATCGTTCGTGAGTGATTCATCGAGAAGCCCTGCATCGGTGGATGGTATGTCTGTATTTATCATCACATCGAGCAGCGTATGGCTCTCCTCATTGCTATCGAAAGGAGCATCCATGGAAACCGGTCGGTTATTGATCCGAAGGACATCCTTGACCTGGTTGTAGCTCAAATCCACCACTTCAGAAATCTCCTCGGCAGAGGGATCCCGGCCGAATTCCTGTTCAAGCTTCACCAATACTTTCCGGACCTTATTCAACGCCCCGATCTGGTTCAGCGGTAAACGAACCATCCGGGATTGTTCGGCGATCGCCTGCAGAATACTTTGGCGAATCCACCAAACGGCGTAAGAGATGAACTTGAATCCTTTGGTCTCATCGAAACGTTGGGCGGCCTTCATCAGGCCCAGATTTCCTTCATTGATGAGATCAGACAGGCTCATCCCTTGATTTTGGTATTGCTTCGCTACAGAAACCACGAAACGCAGGTTCGCCCTCGTGAGCTTGTCCAATGCATCGTGATCGCCTTGTTTGATTCGTCTTGCCAGTTCCACCTCCTCCTGGGGGGTGACCATGGGCTCCTTTCCAATGTCCTGAAGGTACTTCTCGAGGGAAGCACTCTCACGATTGGTGATGGATTGAGTGATTTTTAGTTGACGCATGGGATTGGTTTTTGTGGTTTTACTGTTGTAATTGTATTGCTTTCACTTTGATATTCAATATTTTATGATGATTTATCGTCCTTCATTCGGAATGGTGACCATTTTCCATTTGCAGTTCGAATACCATCTACGGACTAATTACGTTTGAAACAGAATAATCTTTTATGCGGTTTATCATTTCTTTCGCTGATCTATTCCAATCCGGTTGGAATTTTACATTCGATTCACACGCCGTACGGCAAGAATCAATCCTTGACTATTTAAACGACTGTGAACCGAAAAGATTTTACCGAAAAGGTTAAATTCGCTCCCGATGAGATTCAAGAAACGATTCGGCATTTTAATGGCTCTCCCCTTACTACTAGGGGTTGAGTTATTCGGTCAAAGCGGCAAAGTAGAGCCTTCCCGATTAATTCAGTTTTCGGGCGTCGTTGTCAGTTCGGATTCCCTCCAGCCCATCCCATTTGCCAACGTGATCATCCGGAACGCTAAACGCGGAACGATCACCGATTTCTATGGTTTTTTCTCCATCGTAGCCATGAAAGGCGACACCATCGACTTTCAAAGTGTAGGATTCAAAACATCGGGCTACGTATTACCCGACAGTTTGAACGACCAGCATTATTCGATGATACAGGTCCTTTTGCGCGACACAATAGAGTTGAAAGAATTCGATGTATATCCCTGGCCCTCTCGGGATGAATTCAAGAGGGCATTTGTGGATCTCGGGTTACCAGACAGTGACCTGCGCAGGGCACAGCGAAATTTTGAAATGACAGCTCTCCGGGAGATCCAGGAACAGGTAGCTTTCGATGGCAGTATGAACTATAAGTTCTCTCAAACACAAAGACAGACCCAACTTTATTCGGCCGGACAATACCCCTCCATTTCAGTACTCAATCCACTGGCCTGGGCCTCATTCATTCAGGCATGGAAAGACGGTGCCTTCAAGCGTAAAGACAAGAAATAACCTTGAAGTCGGCCTTTAAACTACTTTGTTTCCTTTCCCTGGCCTTTTTCCTTAGCGCGGATCTCTTAGCCCAGGACGCCATCATCCGGGGAAGTGTTAAAGATGCCAACGGCAAAGCCGTCGAAGCCGCATCCGTAGCCATCGTAGGAGAACCCGGCGGAACAGTTACTGACCAGCGCGGACGTTATGAAATACGCGTAGCTCCCTACCGTGACTGGATACTTGCATTTTCGTTTATCGGCTTCGCCACTGAAAAAATAAACATCAAACTCAATCCCGGTGAAGTACGTAACCTTGACATCCGACTGAGTGAGACCGCTCGCAACCTGGGCCCTGTCAATGTGCAAGGCGTACGTCCCGGCGATTTGACATTGATGCGGATCGAACCGCGCACCATCGAGCAGTTCCCAAGCGTATCCGGCAATTTCGAAAGCATTCTCAAAACGCTGCCGGGGGTCGTTTCCAACAACGAACTTTCTTCGACCTATTCGGTTCGTGGCGGCAGCTTCGACGAGAACCTGGTGTACGTGAATGATATTGAGATCTACCGTCCTTTCCTCGTCCGGTCCGGTCAACAGGAGGGATTGAGTTTCATCAACCCCGACCTGGTATCTGAGATCACTTTCAGTGCAGGAGGCTTCGGTGCCATCTACGGCGACCGGATGAGTTCAGTACTTGACATCAAATACCGAACGCCCAAGAAATTCGCCGGCAGCGCCTATGCCGGATTGATGGGAGCAGGACTCCACCTGGAAGGCGTATCAAAAAACGACCGATTCACCTGGCTCACAGGCATCCGTCAACGCTCAAACCAGTTCTTACTTAAAAACCTGGACACACAGGGCGAATACCGCCCTTCGTTCACCGACTTGCAGATGGTTTTGAACCATAGCATCGGAAAGCGTTCTGAACTCTCCTTCCTGGGCCACTATTCGTTAAACCGGTTCAATGTCATCCCCTCCTCCAGACAAACGGAATTCGGCAGCATCAACGAAGCCTTGCGTTTCACAGTTTATTTCGACGGGCAGGAAATCGATGAGTTCAAGACCTCTACCGGCGCCTTGACTTTTTCCCACCGGGTGAACGACAGTCTCAAATTCAAATTCATCCTGTCCTCCTTCACTTCCAGGGAGCGTGAGTTTTACGACGTGCTTGGACAATATTTCCTGGACGAGCTCGAGCGGGACCTCGGTTCATCGGATTTCGGTGAAGTGGCCTTCAACAGGGGGATCGGCGCATTTCTTGACCATGCCCGCAATGAGCTGGATGCCTGGGTTTCTTCGGCCAGCCACATCGGCAGTTACCGCAACGGCAAGCACAATTGGCAATGGGGAATGAAAGCCCAGATGGAATCCATTGAAGACCGCCTTGACGAATGGCAATACCGTGACTCCGCGGATTACTCCATCCCCCACCCGCCTGACCAGCCTGACACGCTCGCGAACCCAAACCAACAACTGGTTCTGAACGGGGTTGTAAAAAACGACATCCAACTGTCGTCCCACAGGTTCAGCGGATTCCTGCAACACACCTGGGATCTTGAAAGATGGACTTTCAACCTTGGAATCCGTGGAACATGGTGGAGCCTCAATAACGAGCTGGACATCAGTCCCCGCTTCTCCGTCTCCTTCCGACCCGAGTGGAATCCCAGACTGAGTTTCCGTGCTGCCACCGGCGTTTACTATCAGCCGCCTTTTTACCGCGAATTGCGGGACCTTCAGGGCCAGATCAACACAGAACTGGAGTCGCAGCGCAGTATTCACTTCGTGATCGGCAGCGACTACCAATTCCTTGCTTGGGGTCGTGAATTCAAGCTCACCAGCGAAGCCTATTACAAAAAGCTCGACAACCTGATCCCCTACAAGCTCGACAACACCCGCATCCGCTACCTGGCTAAGAATAACGCTTCGGGATATGCAACCGGTTTGGATTTTCGCGTCAACGGTGAATTTGTCCAGGGAATCGAATCGTGGGTTTCCATCGGATACTTAAAAACAGCAGAAGACCTTGACGATGATTTTTATTACAGGTATTTCAATTCCGAGGGCGAAGAGATCGTTCCGGGATACACCTTCAATTCCATCATCACCGATAGTGTCATGGTAAAGCCGGGGGAAATACCTCGCCCAATGGATCAGCGTTTGACCGTAAGTATGTTCTTCCAAGACTACCTGCCTAAATTCCCGAGTGTGCGTATGCACCTGAACCTGATCTTCGGTACAGGATTGCCGTTTGGCCCTCCGGGGAATGACCGCTACAAGGACATCCTACGCGGTCCGAGTTACCGCCGGGTGGACATCGGCTTCTCAAAAATCGCCATTGACGAAGATGGAGAAAACACATCCCGATTGCCGGTTGTGCGCAATCTTCGCTCGCTGATCTTCACACTGGAAGTGTTCAATCTGCTTCAGGTCAGCAACACCATCTCGTATTCCTGGATCACAGATGTATCCGGTCGCCAGTACGGTATCCCCAACTACCTCACGTCCCGCTTGCTCAACATCCGTGTGCAGGCTAAATTCTGAACCATGGGCAGGTCAAAAAAAACACAGGGAGGAATTGTTTATTCCACCAATCCCGACTACCAGGCGCCGCAACCGGATGACAATGACCTCCGGACCAATCTAGAGCCTTCTCAACAGGATCTTCGCATATGGCTTGAACGCAAAGGCGGCGGCAAACTACTTACCGTGATCAAGGGATTTGCAGGTTCTGATGATCAGCTTGATGAATTGGCTCGTAAACTGAAAGGGAAATGCGGAGTCGGAGGATCCACTAAGGACAACGACATCCTCATCCAAGGCGACCACCGGGACAAAATCGTCCGGTTTTTGGAAGAATGGGGATACCGCTCGAGAAAAGCGGGAGGTTGATTTTATTTTTTACCACCACCAACCACCTTGCCGTAGTAGGCTTCGTAAAGTGGCAAAATACGATCGATGTCAAACTCCCTTGCGCGCTCCAGTGCCGCTTTTTTAAACCGGAGGAGTGTTGCATCATCGGCCAGTATCTCCAAAGCATGCGATGCCATTGATTCCACGTCACCAACGGGACTCATAAATCCCGTCACTCCGTGCAAATTCAATTCAGGGATTCCACCGGCATCGGATGTGATGACCGGCACCTGACAAGCCATGGCTTCCAACGCAGCCAGACCAAAGCTCTCGGTTTCAGAAGGCATGATGAACAAATCGCAAATAGACAATACTTCTTCGATCAATTCCTGCTTGCCCAGGAAGCGAACATCCTCTCCCAGATCGAGTTCACGGCAAAGCTCTTCAATCTGGTGACGCTCGGGACCATCCCCGATCAACAACAATTTCGAAGGCAGCTTTGCACGGATTTTCTTGAAAATCTTCACGACATCCTGTACCCGCTTTACTTTACGGAAATTGGAAGTATGCACGATCAACCGCTCACCCTGAGGAGCGATGGCCATGCGGAAGTGCTCTTTCGACTTCTTCGAGAAACGGTCCAGGTCGATGAAGTTGGGAATCACTTCAATCTCCTTGGTGATCTTAAAATTGTTGTAGGTATCCTTCCGTAGACTATCAGATACCGCTGTAACGCCATCCGAATGATTGATGGCAAATGTGACAACAGGCTCGTAACTGGAATCTTTTCCCACAAGTGTGATGTCCGTGCCGTGCAAGGTGGTAACCACAGGAAGCACGATCCCCTTGGCTGCGAGAATCTGTTTGGCCATGTAAGCCACCGAAGCGTGAGGGATGGCATAGTGCACATGCAAGACATCAAGTCCTTCGAAGGTGGCCACGTCCACAAGCTTACTGGTTAGAGCTGTTTCGTAAGGGACATACTCGAACAACGGATACTTGGCGATGGTTACCTCATGATAGGAAATGTTTTCCGAGAAAAAGTCCAGTCGAACCGGTTGGCTATAGGTAATGAAATGAATCCGATGGCCCTTACCGGCCAAAGCCTTTCCTAACTCTGTAGCAACCACTCCGCTTCCACCGAAAGTCGGATAACATACAATTCCTATACGCATTTCTCAAAGATAACAATCGCCATCGCGAATTGTTCAAGCCTGCCCGTTGACCGGATCACTTTTGCAGGGCATCGTAACCCAATTGCATCAACTTCGTCCGGAAATTGGATTTGGCCAGGCGGTTTTCACCGGCAACGGGATGAACCCGGTTCGAAAGGAAAATAAAAACCAAACCATTTGCAGGATCGGCCCAGCACAAAGTACCTGTGAACCCGGAATGTCCAAAGGACAAGGATGATGCGGATGGCGCAGCCGGACTTTTTTCAATGGAATTCACATCGGGTTTGTCAAAAAGCAAACCGCGTCGATTTCCCGGGGAGGCTGAAGAACGAGAAGTGAACATTTGAATAGTCTCCGAACGGATATAGCGCTGGCCTGCATACATTCCCGAATCAAGAAGCATCTGCATGACGACCGCCAGCGAACGTGCATTGGAAAAGAGTCCGGCGTGACCCGCGACCCCTCCGAGCATGGCGGCTGCAGGGTCATGAACATACCCATGCACCAACTGCTTGCGAAAAGCCGTATCCACTTCGGTTGGGACGATATCCGACAAGGCATGGCTCTCGGAAGGGAGGTAATCCAGCTTCCACAGTCCCATCGGTTTATAAAAATGATCTTGTACAAACTCCCGTAAATCCTTGCCGCTCACTCTCTCGATCACCTGCTGGAGAATCATCACCCCTAAATCGGAATAAACCAACTTCCCTGAAGAATCCAGCTTGGATGAAGCCAGGTCTTTCCATATCCGCTCCCGATAGTCGTTCTTGATGTACATATCACGGGCTACCGGTGTAGTATAGCCTCTTTCGACACGAGAACGATAAATGGAACTGGAAGGAAATCCGGCTTCCATGGTCTGCTTCCAGAAAGGTATCCAGGCCTTTAAGCCGGACTCATGCAGCATGAGTTGACGGATGGTAAGGTTCTTTTTGTCTGTATGTCGAAGTGATGGAAGGTATCGGGACGCTTTCGCATCGGGATCCAATTTGTGCTTATCGACCAGATACATGACTGCCAAAGCTGTTGAAGCCAATTTCGTAATGGATGCGATGTCGTAGAGATCATCCACATCCACCGGATTCGCGCCATCATACGTGTGGTTGCCATAGCCTTTCTCCAGAACGATTTCACCGTCTTTGGCGAATAGCAACTGACATCCCGGAAAAAGCGAATCTTGAATGGCTTGTTTGACCATTGAATCTACCTTTGATGTAAAATCATCCCGGAATCCTGCACCTGCAGGCAGCGTTGTTTTCAATCCACCGGTAACGGGCACAGTCCTGCCCTCATTTCGACTGAAAAGTGGTGGTACGGAAACAGGCAGGTGACCCTTGAACGCATCGACAGCGAACAGTTTCTGAGCCACCTGCACGTGAGGATAATACGTATCCTCGAAAGCCTGAACCACCGCATGATAATGCTGTACACCATCGAGCCTGCCCAAAACGTACGGATTACCGAAAACGACCAATACCGCACCACGCCGACGTGCCATTCTTTTCACAAGTTCGAGTGCTGCGTCCGATAATCCAAAACGCTTGGTGGCATTGATGGTTGTATTGTGAATACTGAGCACGACCTTGTCGTACTCACGCAAAACCGCCTCCAGACTATCTATCAATTCCGGCGATGCATCCTTTGGCAAAGCGAATCGGTCGAAATGAGCATAAGCCGAAAGTTGCCTCTGAAAAGCATTGACCGTTGTATCCTGAAGAACGACAGAGGCCATACAGTGCCTTGGATGTGGCTGCAGCGGAAGCGTATTGTGCTTGTTGGTCAACAACACCGGTGCGTTCTCAAACAATCGATACGACAGCCATTGTGCATCCGGAGTATTCAGGTCTTCCACCAGCCTTTCTGAGGCGATCTCTGAAGAGTCGTGAGCAAGGCCCACCCAATGCTTCAGCTGCAGAATCTTTCTTACGGAGGAGTCGATTGCCGAGGAATCAACTTCACCCACTTGCAACGCGGACATTATCCGTGCGAAAGCGGCAGGAATATCCTGGGAATACAATAGCACATCATTACCGGCAAGAAAGGCACGCAATTCAATCTCTCCGGGAGCGAAATAGTTGGCCACTCCTTTCATGTTCAAGGCATCGGTAAAGACCAGGCCTTTGAAATTAAGCGAGTCCTTCAATACACCTTTCACCATTGTGGGAGAAAGGCTCCCCGCCAGATCGCCTGTGGGTTCGATAGCCGGCACGAAAAGATGAGCCACCATCACAGAACCCACCCCTGACTGAATAAGCCTGACAAAGGGATACAACTCGAGGGAATCAAGTCGTTTACGATCGGCATTCACCACTGGAAGAGCATGGTGGGAATCGGTATCGGTATCCCCGTGACCCGGAAAATGCTTTGCACAAGCCAGCACATGTTGGTCTTGCAAGCCACGCATGTAAGATTCTCCCAAAGCAGCAACCATCACCTTATCTTCTCCGAAAGACCGACTATTGATGATCGGATTGAGCGGATTGTTGTTGATATCGACAGCCGGAGCAAAATTCACATGTATTCCGATCCGATTGCATTGTTTACCAATAGCAACCCCCATTTCATATACCTCACCCGGTGATGAACCGGCTCCGAGCGTCATCTGTCTTGGAAAACGGAGCGTACTGTCCAAACGCATCTGCAATCCCCACTCCCCATCGATACCGATCAAAAGGGGGAATTTAGACTCTGACTGGTAAAGCTCAGTCAATCGGCGCTGGCGTTCAGGACCTCCCTGGAAAAAAATCAACCCGCCGATGTGATAGTCCCTGATCAGGGAACTGATTTTTTGAACGTGTACTGAATCCTTGTTTGAAAATGCATCCACCATGAAAAGCTGACCGACCTTTTGAGCCATGCTCATCGTGGACAAAACACTATCTGCCCAAGCACGGGACTCCCGATTTAAAAAAGAGGGATCGACAGCTTGTGAATGAACACGACCCGGAATCAGAACCGGAATCGATAAAAACAAACAGATAAAAAATCGCAGACGGATACCTGAAAGGCTCCAATCCATCCCCGAACGGACATTACCGGGGATTTCGATGACTAATTCTGGGTGAGAATCACTTAACACATCAGGATTCCGCAGGTTGTCTGGATTTGAGAGAACGGTATTCTTCTCTGCATGCACGGCAATAAAACCAATCGGAGGTAAAAGAGGTCAACTCCTCCTTTCCACAGCTATCGCATACCCGAAGTGATTCCGTACGCTGGTATTGCAGTTTATCGAGGTGCTCATCGAGGTATAACGGCGGAAAATCGAACAGATTGGCTTCTTCCAACATGCGGGGGTGCATGGGATAAAATCCATTGGCACCACGTACACCGACCAAAAGAGTTCTTTTACCCAAGTTCCGCAAATGACGGATCATCGGCTGATAATCGATATCGCCGGCCAACAAACAGGCCACATCGTATGTACCGGGTTGGAATGCATGAGTTAAGGCCATTGAAGAAAGTCCGACTTCAAGGCAATTTTCACGGCGCCCGGACTCCTTGTTTTTAAAGTCGAAATCGTAAATCTCGGTGTTGTACAGGCAACGTTTGTTAAGCATTTCGTAGAACTGACGCTCACGCACGTTGTCGTGCCCCGGCTTATTGACTGCGATGGTCCCGAAGTAATATGTTCTTACCATGTCCACCTGCATACCCAATTGCTGCTGCAAGTGATCCTTTACCAGAATCGGCAAAGCACGATAGTCCAATTCGAATTCCTGACGTCCGTCAATGTTCAAGAGATAAGGCCTGACATGATAAAGCCAGCTCCCATCGATAAATAACATGGATTTCAGCATGTGACAAAAATAACATACTAAACGACATAAATCGCACCACCAAGTTACTACCTATCAACTGTTTACAAACAACCATCGGTTGATTTCATTTTCCGTGCAGAAGCTCTTCTTTCACGCTCCACTGTTGATGAAAATCATGGTGAGGCTTGATAACCCTCAAGATGCAACCTCTGTACAGGGATTAGCTTTGAAAAAGCAATTGCATCGCGTAATGAACCAGAACTCAAAAAAAATCCTCATTCCTGTTGATTTCTCCGAAACGTCAGCAAAGGCCTTGAATTACGGGGCAGCCTTCGCTCAAAAGAATGGTGCGTCCTTAATTCTGCTGAATGTCACCGGCTTGCATATGTCGGTATTACAACCTGACGAACAGATCATCACCACGGAAGAGATCGAGGAAATCGAAAATGAACAACTGGTCAAATGGCGAATTGACGCCGAACACCGATTTCCCGGAGTACAATTCGAGACCCGATCAATGACCGGATTTCCAATTGAATGGATTAGGAATTGTGCTGAACAAGAACGGGTCGACCTGGTGCTGATGGGCACCAAAGGCGCCAAAGGGGCTCAGGAATTTATTCTCGGCAGCCATACCTCATCCTTGATCAACCAAACCGATTGCGCCGTCCTGGCCGTTCCCGAGGAAGCGGTATTCAATGGGATCCGCAGGATCGTTATCGCTACCAATCTCGAGAAAGAAGATCATCTGATGATTCGACAGACCATAGGATTGTTTGGAAAAGAAAATCCGGAAATCGTCCTATTGCATGTCGAAAACAGTGGAGAACGTGATCCGGAAGCAGCACTCATGAACTGGTTCCATACCGAAATCCTTCCGAAAATCCAGTACCCACGACTCAAACCGGTCTGTCTGGAAGAGAGTGATGTAATCAATGCATTGGAACATTACCTCGACAAGGAAACACCCGACCTAATGGTGACTTCCACCCGAAAACGGAATTTTTTCGAGCGCATTTTTGAACGCAGCGTCACTCAAAAAATGGCGTTCCACACCCGTATTCCATTGCTTGCACTCCATGTGCATGAGAGCAAAGGACGGGTCATATTTTAGATGCAATCAGACCGCGACACTGAAGTCACGTAGCGCATCGTTAAGCGAGGTTTTGGTATCGGTGCTTGCCTTACGTTGACCGATGATCAGCGCACAGGGCACCTGGTATTCACCGGCAGGGAACCTCTTGGCAAAAGAGCCCGGAATCACCACCGAACGCGGTGGTACATATCCTCGGTGTTCAACGGGTTCCGGTCCGCTCACATCGATAATCCGTGTCGATTGCGTCAACACCACATTCGCTCCCAGCACCGCTTCCTTTCCAACCCTCACCCCTTCAACCACAATACAGCGCGAACCCACAAATACATCATCTTCCACTATCACCGGAGAAGCCTGCACGGGCTCAAGTACACCTCCTATCCCGACACCACCACTCAAGTGCACCCGCTTCCCGATTTGAGCACATGACCCTACAGTAGCCCATGTATCGACCATGGTCCCCTCATCGACATAGGCTCCGATATTGACATAGGAGGGCATCAAAATAACCCCTTTTGCGAGGAAAGAGCCATGACGAGCGATGCCATGAGGAACGACACGGACACCCAACTGCTGGTAATTGGACTTCAGCGGTATTTTGTCGTGGAATTCAAATGGCCCGACTTCAATAGTGTGCATCTTCATGATGGGGAAATATAGGATGACCGCCTTCTTGACCCATTCATTCACCTTCCAACCCTCTGCCAAGGGCTCTGCAACACGCAGAATCCCGAGATCCAACTCATCAATCACCTGAACAACCGCATCCCGAACATGGGACTCATTGAGCAAGGACCTGTCATCCCAGGCTTTTTCTATCAACTCCATCATAACCAAATCATTGAGGGCACGAAAATAAGTGAATTCATGACAGCCTCACTACCTTTGACCTGTATGGGCAGAATTATCGCAATCGACTACGGAACCAAGCGATGCGGATTGGCCGTGACTGACCCTTCCAGGATCATCGCAACCGCACTCGAAACGGTCCCCACCCACCAACTGGTTGACTACTTAAGAAAGTACATGGCTACCGAAGTTGTCGACCAGATTGTCATTGGCGAGCCAAAGCGATTGAACAATACGGATTCTGAAACCACACGTTTGGCTTTACTCTTCGAAAATCAATTGCAAAAAACCTTTCCTGAAAAAAAAATCTGCAGGTACGATGAACGACTTACTTCTAAAATGGCTCAACGCAGCCTGATTGAAAGCGGACAGTCGAAAAAAGTAAGAAGGGACAAAACAGTTCTTGATCGCGTCAGTGCCACCATACTTCTCCAGGACTATCTAATCTCACTCGCAAACAATCCATGATTTATCCCATTGTCGCCTATGGCGATCCCGTACTCCGAAAAAAAGGGACTGCAATCGACCGGTCATACCCTGAATTGGAAAAACTGGTAGAAAACATGTTTAAAACCATGTATCACAGCTCAGGAGTGGGATTGGCTGCCCCTCAGATCGGGCTGCCGATTCGCTTATTTGTAATAGACGCCACTCCTTTCAAGGATGAAGAACCCTCAGCTGATGGATTCAAACGGATTTTCATCAATGCTCAAATACTGGATGAATCAGGAGATAAGAAACGATTCAATGAAGGCTGCCTCAGCATTCCGGGAGTACGGGGAGATGTGGAACGAAAGCCTGAAATCACCATCCGCTACCAAGACCTCAATTTCGACACGCACACCGAGACCTACGGGGGCATACAGGCGCGAATCATCCAACACGAATACGATCATATCGAAGGGAAACTTTTCATTGACCATTTTCCTCCAATCAAAAGATCGATGCTAAAAGGACGATTGAACGACATTTCGAAAGGCAAAACCGATGTCGATTACAAAATGCGTTTCCCTTTGAAGCGATGAAATCGTTCTCCGGACACTTCCCGATTTTCCTGACCGGATTCATGGGTTCGGGAAAAAGTACAATCGGGCGATCACTGTCTCAGCTGACGCGCATCCCTCTTCTCGAGCTCGACGACTGCATAGAACGGCTATCCAAATCGAGTATAACCGAAATTTTCAACGAATCGGGAGAAGAAGGCTTTCGACAAATCGAAACGGAGGCATTGCACAACCTGGATTTGAAAAGCAAGCTCATTGTTTCCACAGGCGGAGGCACTCCGGTTTTCAATGACAATATGGAGTGGATGATAAAAAGGGGATGTGTTGTTCACCTACAATGCAGGCCCGGAGTACTATTTCACCGACTCGCACCGGAGAAATCACAAAGACCACTCCTGAGATCACTAAGTGACACTGAATTGATGGTTTTCATCATCGATGTCCTAAAAAACCGATTGCCCTTTTACAGCAAGGCGCATCTTGAGGTCAATGCGGAAAAAACGCCGGATGAAGTAGCCAAAGAAATAATCAACAAGCTGAAGATACCCCTCACCAATTTTTGATTGGAGCCCCTGCGGATACGGCAGCCTTTTTCGACTTTTCTTTCTGCAAATCCTTCTCGTCATTGCGTAATGCCTTCAGCATACGTTCAGCCTCCTCTTTTGACATCTTCCGCTTCTGATCCTGCTTGCTCCCCTGGCTTTTTTGCTGCTGTTGTTGTTGCTGTTGTTGCTGTTGTTGTTGTTGTTGCTGCTGCTGCTGTTGTTGTTGTTGTTGCTGCTTGTCCTTCTTGGACTCCTTGTTTTTATTATCCTGCTGTTGTTGCTGACGTAACTTCTGGAAAGCATAAGACAGGTTATACCTTGCATCCTCATCGGAACCATCGAGCTTAAGTGCCTGCTTGTAGGCCTCAACGGCCTCCTGATATTTTTCAGATTTCATCAAAGCATTGCCCATGTTGTAAAGTGCCCGTGACTGATCGGCCGGACTTCTGTCACCGGTGGTCGACTCCATGTAATACCGGGCAGCATCCTCCATTTTATCCTGACGGTATAACGAATTACCCAGATTGTATTTACCCGCATACAAAGAGGGGTCCTTTTCCAAAGCCTTACGGTAAGCCGATTCTGCATTTCCAAAGTTCTTTGAATCATACTCAGAATTGCCATTGCGGATATCAGTACGTTGGGCTATAGCCGAAACGCTGATCGACATACACCACAAAAAGAACAAACCAAACAGGGGCAGTTTCATTTTTCGTCATTTGAATTTTGTACGCGAAACAAGTTAAGCCTTGAGAGAATCTTGCTTTTTCGTTCACCGAGCAAGAACTCGATCAATAAAATCAGCAGTGCCAGGCCGAGGAAAATCTGAAACTGATTTTCATAATCTGTATACATCTTGGCCTTGAACTCCCGCTTATCCAAAGCATCGATTTCCGAAAAGACATCATCCAATCCATCATCGGAGCTCGTGGCTCGTATAAATCGTCCATTCCCTGCCTCGGCGATACCTGCCAGCAAACCGGGATCAAGTCGCGTAACAACTGTTCTTCCATCCCTGTCTTGACGGAAGCCAACCACAGCACCATTGTTGTAAATTGGAATCGGGCCGCCTTCGGGTGATCCCATGCCGATGGTAAACACTTTTATACCGGCTTCGGCGGCATTCTTTGCGGCCTCCAATGCATCATCTTCATGATTTTCTCCATCGGTGATGACTATGATGGCGCTGTGCTTGCGCGTGGTATCGGTGAATGAATCCCGACACAAATCGATAGCGGCTCCGATGGCGGTCCCTTGCGTTGATACCACATCGGTTGAAATGGAGGAAATGAAAAGTTTAGCCGCATTATAATCCGTCGTAATGGGCAATTGAACAAATGCTTCTCCGGCAAAAACGACGATGCCGATCCGGTCACCTTCCAACCGATCCACCAATCGGGACAAAGCCATCTTGGCGCGTTCGAGCCGGTTCGGCTTGAGGTCCTGTGCCAGCATACTGTTCGACACATCGAGGGCGATGATCAGATCGGCTCCCTTTCGCTTCACCTCTTCAAGCCTGGAACCGATCAACGGCCCGCAGATTCCGGTAACGATAAAAAGGAAAGCGAGAAACAACATCCAGAACTTGATGCTCCCTCTGGAAAGCGATGTATCCGGATTCAAGCGTCGGATCAGTTCAGGATTACCCAATCGTGAAATCGCAAGCCTTTTCCATCTTCTCGCATACCAATACAAGACGATTAACACCGGTGTCAGTGTAAACAACCAAAGCAGTCCTGGGTGATCGAATTTAAACATGTGCCGGCTGTCAGGGAATGGATTTCAACCAAGTGTAACGTAATATCAGTTCGAAAATAAAAAGCAAACCGGCGAGCAAGGCCCACATCAAATACTCCTCTTTGTACCGCTTGAATTCCGTGACTTCGATTTTGGACTTCTCAAGCTTATCAATTTCATCGAAGATGGCTTCCAGCTTCCTGTTATTCACCGCGCGGTAATACCGACCATCCGTTGACTCAGCAACCCGAGTCAACAACTCTTCATCAATCTGGACCTCCATGTTTTGGTATTGGATCCCGAAAATTGTTTTGACGGGATAGGGTGCAAAACCCTTCGTCCCAACGCCTACCGAATACACGCGAACGCCAAAGGTCCGGGCGATCTCGCATGCAGTCAAGGGAGGGATGGAACCGGCATTGTTCACTCCGTCGGTTATCACCACTACGACCTTACTCTTGGTGGGGGAGTCCTTTACACGACTCACTGCGGTGGCCAATCCTTCGCCAATGGCGGTACCATCCTTCAACGTGCCGGAACGGACCTCCTTCAGCATATTCTTCAATACGGAATGATCGCTGGTGACCGGACATTGCGTAAAGCTTTGTCCACTGAAAACCACAAGTCCGATCAGATCGTTTGGTCGTCCGTCGATAAACTCCAAAGCAACCTTCTTGGCGGATTCGATCCTGTTCGGGCGAAAATCCTCAGCCAACATACTGCTTGAAATGTCTAGTGCAAGGACGATTGAAATGCCTTCGGTTTTTACATCAGACGCCCTGGATGAAGACTGCGGACGAGCCATGGCCACGAATAGCAACCCGACCGCCAGAATACGCAGTATGGCCGGAAGATTGACCAAACGTTGCCTTAATGTCGGAGGCGCATTACGAAATGCTTCAGTGGTGCTGATCCGTATTCGGGGACGGTTCCGGACCTTGACTTTCCAATGGTACCATACCATGAAAGGAACGAGCAGCAACCCCAGGAGAAATTCCGGGTGCTTGAAATGAACACCTGAAAAATCAGTCCAGAGTTCCATTCGCTACTTCTTGGGTTTCAGTATTCGGTATCTCTTTTCGGTTACTCGTAGCCGATACAAATGATGTAGCGGCGATCATGGTCCATTGACACTCGTCGGGAAGGGAGGTGTACTTGGCGAACTTCACCAGATCGGCCAGTCTTAGGATCCGCTCTAGGCTCTCCCGTTCCAGGACGGGTAAAGTGCGAACCAGGCTATGACCGATCAAATCGTCTGTAGTCAACTCCGGAGCGTTTACCTGGTAGCGTTCAAAAATGTAAGTCCTAAGAATATCGGTCAGCCGAGTATGGTAGGCTTTTTGATCGCCCGATTGCCAGACCCTGGATTCGTCCAGAAGCCGAAGTTCCTCCAATGCACGTATATCGGGAGCGATAGCCATGGTGGTTTCCATCGGAACCTTCACGGTTTTTTTCTTCCCAAACCGACGGTACAGCCAGAACAACAAACCCGCAAGAAGCAAAATACCGGCGACCCACATGGCTATCAACCGGTAATCCCAGGGAACTGTAACATTGCCTTTGATGTCGCGAAAAGCCTGAGTGGTGTCGACCTCTACGGTAAAAACCTGTACAGCGATCGGATCGGTTTCAAACAAGATCTTTTTGCCATCCTTCAAGAGATAGCTGAATTGAACTGCAGGCAATTGAAGACCACCTGAATCAAAAGAGGTGACGACTACAGTCTGGCTGCGTAAAAACACACCATTGTCATTGGTTTCCGGAGTATCGACATCCGCAATTCGAAGAACCTCGACTCCCGAAAGTGAGTCGAGCCACGAAGGCCAACTGATATCGAGTCCCTTAGGTTGACTCAATTGAAGGCGCAGCGTTAAAGGTTCACCGATACGGATACGGTTGGTATCTGCCTCCAGTCGCGCAGCTACTTCCTGAGCAAAAACAGAAAAGCCCGAAAGCAAAAAGCCCAATACCATTCTTATGAAAACGACCCGACTCCTCATGCCCTTCGCTCTCGTTTTTTGAACAGGTTGATCAATGGACGAACGTATGGGGAATCGGTTGAAAACACAGCATGATCGACACCGCTCCTATTGAGCAAATCAGATGTGCGTTGTTGAGTCTGGTCCCACCATGTCTTATAATTTTTCCTGACCTGCGGATCGGCTGTATCCAACATCGCACTTTCCGAACGCTCAGAGTCAAAAAAACGAACTAAACCTACATCCGGCATTTCCGCCTCACGCTGGTCCATGATGCGCAAGGCAGCCAGATCGTGACGTTTTGACACCACCTTGATCGATTCCTCATATCCGGCCGCGATGAAATCAGAGATCAAAAAGGCGATGCAGCGTTTTTTGATCATATTGTTAAAATACCTCAACGCGTTATCAATATCGGTCCCTTTACCGGTAGGTTCGGTTCTCAAAAGCTCACGGATGATACGTAGAATGTGCGTCTTTCCTTTCTTGGGCGGAATGAACAACTCGATCTTGTCCGAAAAAAGAATAACACCGGCCTTGTCGTTATTCTGGATGGCAGAGAAAGCCAGCACAGCGGAAAGCTCGGTAATCAGTTCGCGCTTGAATTGCGTATTGGATCCAAAATCGCCTGAGGCGCTCACATCCACCAAAAGCATGACGGTCAACTCCCGCTCTTCTTCGAAGACTTTCACATACGGATGATTGAAACGTGCGGTGACGTTCCAGTCAATGCTGCGTACATCATCGCCATGCATGTATTCGCGAACCTCTGAAAAGGCCATGCCACGACCTTTGTAGGCGGAGTGGTATTCACCCGAAAAAACCTGGGCCGAAAGTCCCCGGGTCTTGATCTCGATCTTGCGGACCTTCTTAAGAAGCTCGGACGATTCCATGCTTTACCTTGGAATATGAATTGTCAGGGAACTTCAACAGCATTCAGCACCTCGTTGATGATGTCGTCGGCGGTCATGTTTTCTGCCTCGGCCTCGTAACTCAAACCGATCCGGTGGCGCATCACGTCGGGACAGATCGCTCTTACGTCTTCAGGAATGACATACCCTCGACGTTTGATGAAAGCATAAGCCTTGGAGGCCAAAGCCAGGTTGATACTGGCACGGGGCGAACCTCCGTAACTGATGAGCGACGATAGTTTCTTGAGATTGTTCTCCTTCGGAAAACGCGTTGCGAAAACGATGTCGAGGATATACTTCTCGATCTTTTCATCCATATAGACTTCCCGAACAGCCGAACGTGCTTTGACAATGGTATCGGGATGCAATATGGGTTTGATCTTTGGAAAATCCTGAGCGAGGTTCTGCCGGATGATCTGCCTTTCATCTTCTTTGGATGGATAACCGATGACCACCTTCAACATGAAGCGGTCGAGTTGTGCTTCCGGTAACGGGTAGGTCCCTTCCTGCTCTATCGGATTCTGAGTGGCAAGCACCAGGAACGGCTCGTCCAATGGGAATGTCTCATCACCGATGGTCACCTGCCTCTCCTGCATGGCCTCGAGGAGGGCACTTTGTACTTTTGCAGGCGCACGGTTGATTTCGTCAGCCAGAACGAAGTTCGCGAAGATCGGTCCTTTCCGGACGGTGAATTGTTCTTGCTTTTGGTTGTAGATCAATGTACCGACGAGGTCGGCCGGCAACAAGTCCGGAGTGAATTGCAGCCGGCTGAAGCGCGCATGGATAGCGGATGAAAGCGATTTGATGGCCAACGTCTTTGCAAGGCCGGGTACGCCTTCCAGCAAGATATGCCCATTGGACAACATACCGATCAGGAGGCGGTCAAGCATGTATTTCTGCCCGACGATCACCTTGCCCAGTTCCATGTTCAGCAACTCAATAAAGGCTGACTCCTGTTGTATTTTCTCGTTAATCTCCCGGATGTCAATCATGGTTCGATTTCTTGGATGTGCAAGTATAAGCCAATAAACGCGCGGAGTTGGCCGATGGGTTTCCTACTTATGGTTAAAGTAATGTTAATAAGAACAAGGCTTGAAAAAAGAGGCCTTGACCCTTGCTCACAGCATGCGTACACGCGGATCGAGCCGCATGTAGAGAATATCCACCAGGATGTTGATGATCACAAAAAAGACGGACACCATTAGCACCGCTCCCATCACCACCGGAAAATCGTAATGCTCAAGCGCATCTACCGTAACTTTTCCAACACCCTTCCAACCAAAAATGTATTCGATGAAAACGGCGCCGGCAAGCAGAGAGCCGAACCAGCCGGAAATGGCAGTCAGTACAGGGTTCAAGGCATTCCGCAATGCATGCTTGAACAACACGACCGAACGAGACAGTCCCTTGGCTCTTGCAGTCCGGATATAATCCTGCTGCATCACTTCGAGCAGTGACGACCTGGTCAGCTGGACGATGACGGCAAGTGGACGGATACCCAGGGTTATCGAAGGAAGTATCAGGTTCGACCAATTCAGCCTTAATCCTTCGAATGGATCCATTTCCACCAGGCTACCCGTCATTTCCAATCCGGTCCAATCGTGCAATACAAAGCCAAAAAGCCACGCCATGAGTATTCCTGCAAAAAAAGACGGAACTGACATCCCCATCACGCTCAGCAGCATGACCATATGATCGTCCCAACGTCGAAACCTGACAGCAGACCAGACACCGAGCAGAATGCCGAAGACAGAGGCGATCAGCAACGAACTAACGGCCAGCACAACTGTACCGGGAAGAGCTTCAATCAAAATAGAAGAAACCAATTCACGGGACTGATAGGAACGGCGCAAGTGCGGAAATTTCAACACCAGTTCATATCGGCCCAACGAAACAAGTGTTTTCATGGCTCCGTATTTGTCCGGATCCGCGTACACCCTGGACAAAGAATCCTTGCTATTCAAGACGGACAAGGGACTCAGGTCGTTCGCATATGCGGCAAATTGTTTCCAAACCGGAAGATCACGCCCCAGCTCCCTGTTGATGGTCTCGATGGATGCCAGATCGGCTCTCTGGCCCAGAACCATACGGGCAGGATCACCCGGCAGGACATTGAACAGAAAAAAAACAACGACGACCACGCCGAACACCACGGCGACACCGCTAACTAATTTCTGACCGACAAGCCGAATCAAGTGGAAAGAACGGCTTGAATCAGGGTTTCTCGTCGATGGATTTGAGCAATTCAGCGGACTTGAACTCCTTCTCGCCGGTACCCACCCAATACTTAACGGTATTGCCGTTCCATTGGTAAAAGACACCCGGAGTGGAACCATCGGGTCCGATCAGAGTCCAAAATTTCGGAATATCTAGGACCTGGTACGGGAATTTCTTTCCTGCGAAAGTCAGGAAATCGGGAATCAGATGCGGCTCCTCTTCCATGAAGTAGATATAGACGGGAGGGAATCCGGACTTTTTGCTCAAGGCATTGAGCTCTTTCGCAGCTTCGCGACAATGGTCACAGCCGGGAGCAAAGAAGCAAACGATTTTTTTGCCTTTATCCAGATTCACTTTTTGACCGCTGAATACATTCATCTCTGAAAAGCGGGATTTTACCGGAGCGGGTCCGGGATTCACCTGTTCTGCAGGCTTTGGAATGGAATCTCCTTTCTGCGGAGCCACACTCTGACCGGCTACAGCACCTGCTGTATCACGGGAATTGGTCGGAACAATAGAATCAACCGAAACAGCAATCGGCTCAGTCGCATCCATTTCCGGTTCGACCTCTACCGTTGACTCTGTCAACACAGGACTTTTTTCAGCTTCACATGGAGCAAACGGGAAGGCTACGAACACAAACAATGTACCCGACAAAAGGATAATCCACAAGTTAGACCACCGATTCCGGCCCTCCGGAAGATCCTGCACGTTTTTGTAAATAAAGACCAGCAAAGCGATGGTGATCACATTCTTAATAAACGCCTCGAGCGGTGTCATGGGCAACAACTGACCGAAGCAACCACAATTGCCGCTCATCGCACCATGCTTGACCATTTCAATACCCAGGTGCACGCAGAAGGCCACCAATAAAAGAATCGTCATTGGAACAACGACTCTTTTCAAGAAGTGTGGTTGCAATATGGCAATACCTATCGAGAGCTCGAGTCCAAGCAATGCCCGCGCCACATAATGAGACATGCACCAAGAACAGATACCAAGGTCCACCAATTGCTTTTCGAACGCCCACAATGGGAACATCTTGGCTATGGCCGAAAAAACGAACAGCACAGACACCAGAACCCGGAGGATGAGAATTACGGTATTCTTTTTCATCGTGAAACAGGATTATCGTGAGATTGAATTTATTTCTTCTCTTTTACTTCCATCAGCTTGATCAGGGCGAAAACCGCGTAATTGATGATGTCGGCATAATTGGCGTCCACCCCCTCGCTGATGAGTGTGTTCCCGCGGTTATCCTCGATCTGCTTTATCCTAAGCAACTTCATCAGGATCAGGTCGGTCATGGAGCTCACACGCATGTCCCGCCAGGCTTCACCGTAATCGTGATTTTTGTCCATCATCAGGGACTTGACCCGACCCACCTGCTCCTCATAATGACGTAAGGCATCCGATGGACTCAATTCAAGATTATCATTTGATTGCAGTCCGATCTGAATCAAGGCCATGACTGCATAATTGACAATTCCGACAAATTCGGACTCAATGCTCTCCAACACCTTTTGTGCGCCCTTCTCCTCGATACTTCGGATCCGCTGGGCCTTGATGAAGATCTGATCAGTTAGCGAAGTAGGACGAAGGATCCTCCATGCACTACCATAATCCTTCATCTTTTTCAGGTAGATATCTTTGCAGAGGGCGACCGCCTCGTCGTATTGAAGAGATGTACGTGAAGACATGGTGCAAACTTAACCCATTCCACCTGAACAAAGCATGACGAAAACACCTGCCCATCCGGGGGAAGACCCTCGACACTCCAAATTTTCACTGAACTGCAGGGGCAGGTTGTTGGATCTCGAGATCCCGGTGGTGATGGGCATTCTGAATCTGACCCCGGACTCCTTTTACGATGGCGGAAAGACAACGGAAACCACTTCCGTACTGAAGCGCGCAGAGCTTATGCTTGATCAGGGTGCGGCCATTTTAGACCTGGGTGCCGTATCCTCAAGACCGGGAGCCGAGTCCATAGAACTCCACGAGGAAAGAAGTCGGCTTATCCCCCACCTCAAGTCCATCCGTCGGGAATTCCCGGACGCGTTGATCTCCGTTGATACCTGGCGCTCGGAGATCGCCGATGAATCGGCAGATGAGGGCGCTTCCATCATCAATGACATTTCAGGTGGACAACTCGACCCTCAAATCGTTGATGTGGCGATCAGGCATAGTATACCGTACGTGCTGATGCACATGCCCGGGACACCACAAACCATGCAGAGCCATGCCCGGTATGGAAATGTCGCCCTTGAAGTCATGCAATCCATTCAGGAACGAATGCGAGCATATCGCCTAAAAGGCCTGCGCGACATCATTATCGATCCCGGATTCGGGTTCGGCAAGACCGTTTCAGACAACTTCCGTTTGCTTTCCGGTTTAAATACATTCAGGCATCTGAAATCACCTGTTCTGGTCGGACTTTCCAGAAAATCGATGATTCACCGTACCCTTCAATGCACTCCGGAGGAAGCTCTTAACGGAACCACCGCTTTGAACATGATCGCCTTGATGAACGGTGCATCAATCCTTCGCGTACACGATGTCCGTGAGGCACGGGAATGCATCCACTTATACCAGATGATTCAGCATTCAAAAACAGATCGATCGCTTTGAGAAGTCCCCACACGCTGTTCCCATTCCGGTCCATCTACTTTTGGATGATAGTTTTTACTGCCTTCAGGGCACTATTTCTCTTTCTACAGATCTTTCAGACGAATGAACCGCAGCTTGACGAATGGCCATGGGCTTTTTTCCATGGCTTACGGCTGGACCTTTCGGCAGCGGCATACATCACCGCAATTCCGGCATTGATTTGGATTGCAGGAGTTTGGATTGGCAACTCAAGCATCACCAAAACCGCATTCCGGATCAACAACATCCTGCTGATCCCCTCCCTGCTTGTCCTCTTTGCAAACCTTGCAGTGTACTCTGCATGGGGTACTATGGTCAATTACCGGGCTGTCAGTTTTCTTTCAGACCCCGAAGGAATCATTGCATCAGTCAGCAATTTGCAATTGGCAGCCCTCCTGATCTCCATCAGTGCAGCATTCTATTTTTTCATAAAACTGCAGAACAAGTTCATCCACACACTCCAGGCCGCACCCCTTACCCTGTTAAAAAAATCAACGATCACACTACTCATCATCATCGCCTTTCCATTGATGATGCGGGGAGGCTTTCAGGTCATTCCCGTCAATAGCAGTGCTGCCTGGTTCTCGGACTCAATGGTATTGAACGACATGGCCACGAATCCGGTATGGTATCTTTCGGACAATATCAATCGACATCGGAGACATTCATCCACTGAATTTCAATACATGCCGGATACACAGGCCGACTCGATTCTCCATACCATCTTATCGCCAGATGTAACTTCCGACACCGCATTGCTGAGATCGGGAACCAACATCCTATTTATCGTTCTTGAAAGCTGGACCGCCGACATCATCGGCCCAATGGGTGGAGAAAAGGATGTCACACCGTTCTTCAACAGCCTTTGCGATTCGGGCTTGCTTTTCGATTCCATCTATGCCAGCGGATCACGAACCGACCACATGTTTCCATCGGTACTGTCCGGTTTACCGTCCCTGCCCAATAAAAGCATGGTCCGCTTCAATGACAAACTGTCGCGATTGCCCATGCTTCCCAAAATCCTGCGCAGGATGGGATACACCAGCTTGTTCTACTATGGAGGCGAACTTGGATTTGCCAATATG
>JAULUX010000264.1:0-17285 GCA_032111385.1 Bacteroidia bacterium | reverse complement strand
TACAAATCCACCCTTGCCCGCAGCCTGCGACATGAAAAGCAAGCCGGCACCTGCAGGTTCTGCGCTCGTTCCACCGGTAACCTGAAATGAAGTGGTGAGATGAAAGTCAGCAAAGGATTGTGGGAATTCACCAATGGCAGCGAAAGGAGTTGATTTATTCTTACGGAGCAGCAAGTATTCACCGGCCTGAACAAGTACCAGATTCTCGCGGTTAGAAATGATGGGCCAGACCGAAGTGATGGAATCAAATTGCTCCCGGTAAAGTGGGAAATCAAAGCGTTCTTTGACCAGTGGTTTCAGCGTTTGTTTTTTTGCAACAGATTGTGCGGTTGCCCCGGGTTGATGCATCGACAAAGCCAGTAGAATCACCCCAAAAACAACAAGGATTTTGAATCTGGAACCCGGGTCGAACTTCATCATGAATTCAATCAAGCGGTGCGAAGGCAAAACGACAGTATCCTTTTACGAAGGGGGGCACTGACCTGTACGATCGGAAGTCGGGTGGTCGAGCCGGTAATGCCCAGCGCCTCTAAGGCACATTTGATACCGGACGGACTTCCTTCCTCAAACAACATCGGCACAAGAGGCAGCAGTTGATTGTGCCATTTTCTGGCCTCCATGATTTTGTTCTTCAGCAATGCAGACACCATGTTGGAGGTTTCTTTCGGAAATGCGTTTGCGATAACCGAAATCACTCCTTCGGATCCGCAGGCCATCAGTGGTAGCGTTAAAGCATCGTCACCAGAAATGACCATGAATCCCTTCGGACGGAACGCCAGTATGCGTAGAATTTGATCCATATTGCCGGAAGCCTCTTTAATGCCGACAATATTTTCGCAACTGTTTGCAAGCTCGAGCGTGGTGTCCGCATTCATGTTGCCACCGGTACGGCCGGGAACATTGTACAGCAGGATGGGCAATGGGGAAGCCTTGGAAAGTGCCTTGTAGTGCGCCACCAATCCCTTTTGAGAGGGTTTGCTGTAGTAGGGAGAAACGGAGAGTACCGCAGTAAGACCTTTCACAGATCCGAGACGCTCAAGGTGACGGGTGACTGAGGCTGTGTTGTTGCCACCAAGACCCAGCACAACAGGCAAACGACCACGGTTGGTGTCCAGTACGCAATCCAGAACTGATTGTTTTTCATCATCGCTCAGGGTGACGCTTTCTCCTGTTGTACCAAGGGGTACGAGGTAATCACATCTTCCGCGTATGATATGCTCCACCAGCCGGGACAGTGCATCGAAATCAATGCTTCCATTGCTGTGGAATGGAGTGACCAGGGCTACGCCGGTTCCAAGTAGTTTTTTAATAGCCGGTGGCATGACGTATGGTATTCATATAGTGTTTCACCTGCTCGATATATTGGGCAAAGGGCAGATGTTCTTTCGTACTGAGCATGAAGTCGTACAACTTGACGTTGGGCACATCGTATTTGCCGATCTTGAAGCGCGACCTGGATTCGGCAACGATATATCGAAATGGAATGCTGTCACCGGTATGCAAGTCAAGAAGGATGTCAAATTCCTTTTGCGCAAAATTCCTGACGACCGCCGAGATGGGCTTGTAGTACCAGTTCAAGTCACTTTGAGTGAAAAAATCAAGCCCCAGTTTGGAGAAACGCATAGGGGGGAGTTCCTTTTGGTCAAAGTAGCCCAATGCCAATACTTCTTTGTGGTACTTTTCACGGATCTCCTTCACGTATTTACGGACCAGATCAAAATCCTTCTCCTCGGTGGAATCGTACAGAATACCAATCGACCGGGCTTCATCGAACGACATGGTCCTTTGGGCCTGATGCTGGCTTCCGTGTTCGCGCGCGAACATGAACCGTCCTACTGCCAGACAAAATCGCTTTTTCATGATCGGTTGTTCCCTTGGCTGGGGAAGTGTCTGTAAAAGTAGTGAAAATCAAAGGGGTTGGACTATGACACCAAGTCCAGGAACTCATCTTCCGAAATGACTTTGACTCCCAGGGAGCGGGCCTTTTCAAGTTTGGCCGGACCACATTCTTCCCCGGCAACCAGATAGTTTGTTTTTCCTGTGACACCAGAGCCGCATTTACCTCCGTGGGATTCGATCAACTTCTTGTATTCGTCACGAGAATGTTTGCTGAATGTGCCTGTAATAACAAGGCTAAGTCCTTTCAATTTTTCACTGATGAGTTTGGGGATGCTATCCGCGTCCAACTCCATTCGCAATCCACTGACGCGAAGCCTTTCGACCAAACCTTTCTGAACAGGGTCGGAAAAGAAATCGATAATACTACCGGCGATCTTTTCACCAACCTCGGGAGCCTCCTGAAGGCTTTCAATTGAAGCCTCCATAATGCGGTCAATGCTGTGGAAGTGACGGGCCAGCTTCTTGGCCACCGTATCACCGACAAACCGGATACCGATGGCGAATAATACGCGCTCAAAAGGAACCGATTTGGAGGTCTCTATGCCGGAGATGATATTGGATGCCGATTTCTCACCGAAGCGCTCCAGGCCTTCAAGCTGGTTCTGAGTCAAGGTATAGATGTCGGTTACATAGCGAATGAGACCTTTCTCGACCAACACATCGATGGTTTCCGTGCCAAGGCCTTCGATATTCATGGCCTTGCGCGAAGTAAAGTGCTCAATACGGCCTTTGATTTGAGGTGGACAGCCCGTAACGTTAGGGCAGTAATGCTGAGCTTCACCCTCCCGTCGAACGAGCGATGAACCGCATTCGGGACATTGATGTATGAACCCGATCCGTTGAGCATTTTCAGGACGCTTAGTTGGGTCCGCTGCAGTGATCTTGGGAATGATCTCTCCACCTTTCTCAACAAAAACGGTATCCCCTTCGTGCAGGTCAAGCTTCTCGATTTGGTCGGCATTGTGAAGGCTGGCCCTTTTAACAGTGGTTCCTGCCAACAGAACAGGCGAAAGATTAGCCACCGGAGTAATGGCGCCGGTACGACCCACCTGATAAGTGACGCTCAGCAACCGGGTAGCAGCTGATTGGGCCTTGTACTTGTACGAAACGGCCCAACGCGGAGATTTCGCCGTGAATCCCAGCTCCTGCTGCTGACGAAAATTGTCCACTTTCAAGACCACACCGTCGATGTCGAAAGGAAGATTCTCCCGCTGCCGGTCCCAACGGTGGATGAAGTCCATAACGGCCTTCAAATCGTGACAAACCTCATGGTCGCGGGAGATCTTAAATCCCCAGCTGCCTGCAGCTCTCAAAGCATCCTCATGACCCTGGAAAGGCAAGTTCTCCCCATAAAGTGCATACAGAAAGCAATCGAGCTTGCGACGTGCAACTTCTGCGCTATCCTGCAATTTCAGCGTACCCGCAGCTGCGTTGCGGGGATTGGCGAAAGGGGTTTCACCGATATCGGCCCGTTCATCATTGATCCGGTCGAAAACCGCTCGGGGCATGATGATCTCGCCGCGGATCTCAAATTCCTCGGGAACCAAATCAGCATCCAGTCGCAAGGGGATGGAACGGATGGTTTTCACATTGGCCGTCACATCATCACCCTGCACACCATCGCCTCGCGTTACAGCCTGCACAAGTCGACCTTTGCGGTAAGTCAAGCCGATAGCTACTCCGTCAAATTTCAACTCGCAAACGTACCGGATGGGCTCACCGGGAAGCAGCTTTTCGACCCGTTCCCCAAACTCCATGAGTTCCTGCTCTGAATAGGTGTTCCCCAGCGACAGCATAGGGTAATTGTGAATGACCGTTTTGAATTCTTTGGTGATGGCACCGCCAACGCGTTGGGTAGGGGAATCGGTAGCAATAAGGTCCGGATGGGATCTTTCCAGCGCAATCAGCTCTTCGAGCAGGAGATCGAATTCCCGGTCACTAATGGTGGGGTCATTCAGCACGTAGTACCTGTGATTGTGCTCGTCGATTGTCTTGGTCAATTCCTGTATTCGCCTGGCGGCGTTCTCCCGGTGTTCCATGGTAGGGCGAAATTAGGGAAACACCACGGCTGAACCGCCTCGATGAAGAAATCCGTAAACCGGGGGAAACCAGACAAGTCCAAACCAAATTCGCTACCAAGTGTTATACTTGCACGAAACACTAACCACTATCGTCCATGAAACGACCCATTACCTTCTTTCTCATTTTTCTGACCACAACTGCACTTTTGGTGCAAACCGACCCACACGAGGCAGTCAGCAATTCTGGTGGTGCTCCTGCCGGTAGAACCGGATCTCCTGGTGATGGAGGGGCTACCTGCACGACATGCCATACCGGAACATCATCTCCGTCATCAACACAAATCATCACCTCCAACATTCCTGCAAGCGGATACATAGCCGGCCAGACCTATACCATTACCGCCACGTTGAGCCAAACCGGTATCAATGAATTCGGATTCCAGATCAGTCCACAAAACAGCTCCGGTGCATTGATAGGAACCATCATCAATACAAGCCCATCTCAAACACAGGTACTCAACTCGAAATACATCACGCACACTTCGGGGGGTATTGCCGGAACGAGTAACAGCAAAACCTGGTCGTTCAACTGGGTAGCTCCGGTAGCCGGATCAGGTGCTGTCACGTTCTTTGGAGCATTCAATTTCTCCAACAATAACGGAACCAGTTCCGGTGACATCATTCGTACCAATACCCTGGCGGTCACTGAAAATACTACAACCAATTTGCCCGAGTTCACTCAAAACGGATTCAGTGTTTCGGTCTACCCAAATCCCATTCGAAACGAAGCTACGATCGCGTTGAACAGCCTTGATGGCGGTACGGCGCAATACGCCATCTACAATGGACACGGCCAGCGCGTGTTGATCTCTGAAAGTTTGCAGGTTCCTGCCGGAACATCCAGCATCTCTATTGATCGATTGGGCGATATGAAACCCGGAATCTACCGGTTGGTCATGATGCTCGGAGAAAAGAAAATTGTGAAAAATCTGGTTAAACTCTAAACAGAAAATATCAAGTATTCATAACCGGAGTCCACACTCCGGTTTTTTTATGTGTAAATCCGCTTGAGCGAGTAAGAACCCGGGGGTGTTACAATCAAGGGCACCTTTTCTACCAGAACGGATCCCGGCTCAAGGCCGAATGTCTTCTCCTCGCTCAAGCTTAGTTTCTTCATCAAGAAATAGAGATTCAAAACAAGCTTCGTGTAGATATTCAGTGTGTTTTCAAAGGACAAGAATTTCTCCATCACGACGAATTTGAAATCGCCCGCTTTGGCCTCTTTGCCGTGCACTGAATAGGGACAGGTAACGTCCAGTTCTTTGTTCTTCAGTAGGTCTTGAACCACCTGACGGAACATCAGGTCGATGCGCGGCTCCTGACGAAAACCGATTCGGAAACGGACAAAAATGATCTTATCGTTGATGATTTCCTTCACCGAATACTCGCAGGTGTGCGGTTCACCGGTCACATCAACATGAAGTAACCAATACACATCAGCCCGTTTGGGCTGCTTTTGAAGAATGGAGTAGAGGATTTTCTTTTCGATGATCTTCTCATTCGTTGCACTTGTGAGATACACCAGATGGGTTGCGAACCTGGGGATGGATTCGTCTTTACTGATGTCGGTAAGAAGATCAAAATGGGGCGACAAAGGCTCGAATTCTGCAAGATTGTCCTTGATCTTCTTGGCTTCACGCCATACCCACATCACCGCAATGATTCCTAAAGCGATCACCAAAGTGACGAATCCACCCGAACTGAATTTGCCAAGGTTGGCTACCAGAAAGGCTGTTTCGATGCTGAACAAAACAAAAACCACCAGGATGCGGAAGAGCGGAGGATATTTCTTCAGGAACAGGTAATAGCTCAAAAGAATGGTAGTGGTGATCATCGTCAACACGATGGCAAGTCCGTAAGCGGCCTCCATTTTGACCGGATCGCGGAAATAAAGTACGACTCCGATACACCCTAAACACATCAACCAATTGATGGTTGGGATATAGATCTGTCCACGAAGCTCGGTAGGATATTCCACACGACCTTTCGGCAGGAAATTAAGGCGCATTCCTTCGTTTACGACAGTGAATGTTCCACTGATCAAGGCCTGGCTGGCCACGATGGCAGCGGCAGTTGCAATGATGATTCCGGTAAACAAAAACCATTCGGGCATCAACGCGAAAAACGGCTTGGTATCCCCAAGAAACTCTCCTTCATGTTGCATCAGCCAAGCCGCCTGGCCAAAGTAGTTGGCTAAAAGTGCGATTTTCACCACGGTCCAGGTGGCACGGATGTTTTTCCTGCCGCAATGTCCTAAATCAGAATACAAGGCATCTGCACCTGTTGTGCACAGGAATACAGCCCCAAGGATCCAGAAGCCTCCGGGATAGCGCGCAAGGAGGTGTACAGCGTAAATGGGATTGATGGCTTTCAAGACCACCGGGTTCAGAAAAATCTCCTTCAAGCCCAGAATGAGCAGCATGGAAAACCACACCAACATGATGGGGCCGAAGAAACGGCCAACGAAACGCGTTCCGAATTGCTGAAGAAAAAAGAGGGCGAACAAGATCCCGATCACGATGGGAACCGTGGGGATGTCATCACGGATGACCTTTAGACCCTGTATGGCCGAAGCTACCGATATCGGCGGTCCGATGATGGCATCCGCCAGAAGCGCTGCACCGCCGATCATGGCCGGGAATACCAGCCAACCCACATGAAGCTTACGGACAAGTGCATAAAGCGAAAAGATCCCGCCCTCGCCTTTGTTATCGGCTTTGAGCAATAGGGAAATATACTTGAATGAGGTGAGTATGGTCAGCGTCCAGAACACGCATGAAACACCGCCAAGTACCAGTGTCTCATCGATCGGCCGGTCACCCACAATAGCCCGCATCACATAAAGGGGAGAGGTTCCGATGTCGCCGTAAATGACACCCAATGTGACCAGCAGACCGGTGCCGGTGATTTTACGGTGATGGACCTGACTGATCATGTATGGCTAGGGAATTGACCCTGCTATTTTCATAAAAAAAACGCAATGTGAAACGAAAAATCCAATTTTTTATCATCACGTTATAACCATAGGAATACCAACTCCTGATTGGATTGCCTTATCTTCGAACGAAGAATAATTAGAACTTACTGATCAGTCCAAACGATTATGTCAACTACCATAAAAGTCAATAGCAATGGCTCCCTCCGTATAGAAGGAGATTTCACAATCGTGGATGCTGAAGGCAATGCCTTCGATTTGCAAGGCCGGACAAGCGTGGCGCTATGCCGTTGCAACCATTCAAAAAACCGGCCATTCTGCGATGGCTCACACAAGGGATGTTTCGAACACAGCGTGTCGGCATTCGCCCTGCCGCCATTGCCTAAAAAAGAAGGCTGATGTCGTGGAAGGATATTCCACAAATCCTGTTTGAACTGCTTTGGCCTTTCGTTTTCGTTTTCTCGTTCGTTGTCCTGGTCAAGGCGAGGATTCGACAAATCAGGTCAAAACGTAAAATTCAGTTCAAATCTCCACGTTGGTTATTTGTTGCTTCGGCTTTACTTAGCCTTGGCCTTTTTTTGCTGGCGGGAACGCTCGTTATGGATCCCGTGACCACTGACATGTTAGTGACTGAAAAACTGAACAAAGAGGAAGCTCAGCTTTTTTTCATGGGAGGAATGGCCGTTTTCCTCGTCATCCTGCCGTTGCTGTTCACATCGCTGGTTTGTAGATTCTGGCCTGCGATCATGGAGAATGATCAACGCATCAGGGAGTAATTCCTGTATTCGAAAAGTCGTATACCGGTCAGTCGCTCAATTGCCAGGAGTAACTTATCTTTGAACTTGAGCTTTTTCAACCGCGTATCGTAGGTGAATTCCCAATCCTGAGCCTTCACACGCTCAAGCACGGGTGAGGGATGCTTACCCTTGAACTCAGCCAGGGAGTCGACCGCTTTAAGGTAATCGTAAGGGGAGTCCCCGCTCATCTTACGAGCCGTTGTATCATCGTGCCACAACTTGTGAAATTGCTTCTGTTTTTCAAGTTGCTTCAGAGGGTCCTTCACCCAGCCATAGTGAAAAATGCGTGCATTGGCCTTCTTCACACGAAGCTTGCGGTCATCGATCCGGAAGCCCTGGGCATCGCGAAAGGAATAGATGCGCTGGTCGTTACGGACAATGCGTACCTCATGTCTGTACCATCGTCTTGAATCGCCGATGTATGCATACGAACCGTAAAAATGCATGTAGTCGAACAACAATCCTTCCACCTTGGTATCATGAACGTGCTTCTCCATAGCCTCGCGAATGAATGGATGGTCATCTTCGTGAATCACTTCATCTGCTTGCAGGTAGATACACCAATCGGACTCAGCTGAAACAGACCTGAGCGCCTTGTCTGTTTCCACAGCGAGTACGCGTCCGCCCGAACGAAGCCTGTCGTCCCAAACGCTGTGGATGATCCTGATCCTAGGGTCACCAATGGATTCTATCAATTTTTCGGTGGAATCCTCAGAATTACCAAGACATACGACAAGCTCATCAACAAGTGGAAGTAGGGAACGGATGCTTTCCACGACAGGGTAGTCGAAACGGACCGCATTCCGTACAAAAGTGAATCCGGATACGAACATGAATCAGGAACGATAGCCTTTGACAAAAGACTCCCAGTCTTCGAACTGGTGATTCTTCATCACACGTGGAAACTTGTTTTGTGCACCGACCTTCCCGTTTTTTTCCATCCAACCCAGAAAAACCCGGACGGGAACAACCTCGACAAGGACATCTTTGAGTGCTGATTTCCGCTCAACCCGATAGTCGTCGTTCAGCATCTTCAGATTTTCATCCAGGCTATTACGGATCTGCTCCGCGTCCACCGGTGTATCTGAGCCGATATACCATTTGTGGGCGAAAAGGCTACCGTGGCGGATTCCCGAAACACAAAATTCGTTGATGGAGATGTTGAACTGGTCGGCAACCATCTCTACGGCCTTGTTCATGTTGTCCACCGACAAATGCTCCCCGCAAAGACTCAGGTAATGCTTGGTACGTCCGGTGATGACGATTTCGGCCTTTTCAACCGACGTGAATTTGACGACATCTCCAATCAGGTAACGCCACGCTCCTGAGCAGGTGGAGAGGAGCAAAGCGTATTCTTCACCGGCAACGACCTCGTCGATCAGAAGTGTCTTGGGCTTTCGGACAAGCTCCCCGTCTGAATTGAAATTCTCGGAGTTGAAAGGAACAAACTCGAAAAAGAGTCCGTTGTCGAGGACCATGCGCATGGAGCGGTTGTCCTGCTCATGCTGATAGGCGATAAAGCCCTCCGAAGCCAGATATGTTTCAATGTAGGTGAGTGGCCTTGCAACCAGCTTTTCAAAACTCTTGCGGTAGGGCTCGAACGACACGCCTCCATGCACGTAAATGGTGAGATTCGGCCATATTTCATGAATGTGCTGAACCTTGTAATGTTCAATGATCTTTTCAATCAGCAATTGGCACCACGCAGGTACTCCGACCAGAATGCCGATGTCCCATTTCGGTGCATTTTCGACAATTTCGTCGAGCTTCGTATTCCAGTCCTTTTCGGCAGCGATTTTTCTTCCGGGCTTGTAGAAATGCTGAAACCAGAATGGAATCTTGCTGGCTGTAATACCGCTGAGATCGCCCTCGAAATAGGAGCCGTGCTGGTGGAGGTGCGTACTTCCGCCCAGCATCAGGATACCTTTGGTGAAGATGTCGACAGGCAACCCGGTATAACCACCGAGACTGATGATCTGTCGTATGCTGGTACGCTGAATGGCCTTCACCATGTCGCTTGTGACCGGAATATGCTTGCTGGAACTCTCGGAAGTGCCACTGCTCAATGCAAAATAGCGCACCTTTCCGGGCCAGGTCACATCTTCGCGGTGATGCAGGCACTTGTTCCACCAACGGGCGTAAATGCTGTTGTAATCGTGAACCGGAACGGTAGCCCTGAATTTATTGATGAAATTGCTGCTGTTCAGCATGGATCCGAACAGATACGTCTGTCCGAACAGGGTGAACTGGGATTTGCGAAGCAATTTTTTCAGTTCCTTGCGCTGCTTGAGGATGGGCGATTTTTCATCGACCAGCCTGATGCGGTGACGAAATTCGATTCCCTTTTTGATGATGCTGGCGAGCAGTGGCATAGCTTGGACGTTAGGGAAAGTTAAAGCTCCAATTCCAATCCGAGTTGACGCCTGAATGCGTCAAGCTCCGGGTTTTTCTCAGCCATTTTCAAATACTTCTCCTTGTTGGTGAATGCCGCCTCCGGGTCGTTGGAAACAGGATCCAGCTTTGTTTTCAAGGTGAGGCGGTAATGGTTCAGTTTTGTGCGAAGATGATCCATCAGACCCGGCCCCTCTTCGATCAGCAGTTCCTGCTGGGAAGGGTTGTGTAGTGTAAAAAGGATCTCAACCCCGTTCACATCCATCACCGGCTGGCTCATGGTGAGGGTGGTATAGAGTTGAAGTTTGCCTTCTTTCTTGACAGAATCAGCATAATTCTTCCATACCTCTTGCAATTCGGCCGCGGGAATATGACGCTCAGGGACATCGTTCGAAGCAGAATTCGAGACCTCTGCTGGCGTTCCGGTCTCCTCCTTACGAACCGCTTTGGTCATGGAACGCGCGCCCAGGTAACTTACCCTGGCCGTCTTTTCTGCGGCGGGTGGTTGAACGGAAGCCGGAGTCGGAGGGGTTGAAGTCTGAGCAGTAGCGGGAGGTGAAGTGATCACTTCATTAAAACCTTGAGCAGGTTCTGCCGCCGGGGTGGGATGTTCCTGCTTGGGTTGAGCCTTAGGGATCGTTGCGGAAACGGGCTGCGATTCAGCCGGGGTCACCTGGAGAGAAGAAACGGGGGAGGCTACTTGTGCTGCGGGTGCTTCACTCAGCTGGTCGGGGTCAGACTTTTTTTTTTCGACAGGTGGTGCACCTGCCGTCAGTGGTTCAACAGGTCTTCCAATACTGCAAAGTCGAAGCAAAGCCAATTCCACATGCAGTCTCTGGTTTTTGGCCATCCTGTAATCGATATCGCATTGGCTGCAGATGCCCAGGTATTTGAGAAGATGCTCCTGTGGAATGGACTGCGCCTGGATTCGATACCGTTCCCTTGTGGATTTACTGACTTCCAGCAACGGCAAGGTCACTACGTCTTTGGACATCAACAGATCGCGGAAATGGGAAGCAAGTCCGTTGATGAACTGATGGCCGTCAAATCCTTCAGACAGAAGACCGTTGAAGGCCAAAAGAACTCCGGGAATGTTACCCGCCCTGATCGCATCGGTCATTTCGAAATACGATTCATAGTCGAGTATGCTAAGGTTGTTGATTACATCCTTGTAGGAAATGGAGTTACCGGCAAAACTGACGATCTGGTCGAAAATGGAAAGGGCATCGCGCAGGGCGCCATCGGCTTTCTGGGCGATGATGTGTAAAGCCTCCTCTTCGGCCTGTACACCTTCTTTTCCGGCCACATAGGTCAGATGGGAGGCGATATCGTCCACCTCGATGCGGTTGAAGTCGAATATCTGACAACGCGAAAGGATGGTGGGGATGATCTTGTGCTTCTCTGTGGTGGCGAGGATGAAAATAGCGTAGGAGGGAGGCTCTTCGAGCGTCTTCAGGAAAGCATTGAAGGCGCTGGTGGAGAGCATGTGAACCTCATCGATGATGTAGATCTTATACTCACCGGAATGCGGTGCGTAACGTACCTGTTCTACCAGGCTGCGGATATCGTCAACCGAGTTGTTGGAAGCGGCATCCAGCTCATAGATATTCAGCGACTGACCGTTGTTGAACGATTGGCAGGATTCACAAGTGTTGCAGGCCTCGATTTCGGGAGTGAGCTTTCGGCAGTTGAGGGTCTTGGCAAGAATGCGGGCACAAGTGGTTTTACCCACACCACGAGGACCACAGAAGAGAAACGCCTGCGCCAGGTGGTTGGTGCGGATGGCATTTTTCAGGGTATTGGTGATATGCGCCTGTCCGACCACTGTATCGAAGGTGGCCGGCCTGTATTTGCGTGCGCTGACGACGAAAGGATTCATGCTTGAACAAAAATAGCCAAACGGCTCTTCAATTCGACCGGTGGCCATCACCGATTGCCTCATGTACTGAGCTTGAGTTGCAAAGTACTGTTTTTCAATTCGGGAAAATCAGTCTGCCATGGATCGCGGATGGAAGGTGACCTGCCCGGCCGGGCCATTCATCAGCAGTCAATCGCTTACTTTTGCGGGCGAAACACTGTACCGATGAGAACATTGCAAAATTACGCCTGTGGAACCTGGGTGAATGGAGAAGGAGATGGTCAATTACTGCTGCACGCCGTCACCGGTGAGGAAGTAGCCAGGGCCAGCAGCAAGGGACTCGACTTCGGGGCGATGCTTGCCTACGCGCGTGAAAAGGGAGGGCAAACGCTGAGAAAAATGACCTTTCACGAACGAGGAAGGATGCTGAAGGCGATGGCGTTGCACCTGAACCAGAAGAAGGAAGAATTCTATGCCATCAGCTGGGCCACAGGAGCTACCCGGGTCGACAGCTGGATCGATATTGAAGGGGGAATCGGCAACCTGTTCGCCTACAGCAGCCTTCGGAGGCAGTTCCCCGACACCCCGTTCTGCATCGATGGCGATGCGGCCAAATTGAGCAAGAATGGCACTTTCATCGGCCACCACCTTTGCGTACCGAAAGAAGGCGTAGCGATTCACATCAACGCATTCAATTTCCCGGTATGGGGAATGCTCGAGAAGATCGCCGTGAACCTCCTGGCGGGAGTACCTGCCGTGGTTAAACCGGCAACACTTACTTCCTTTCTGACCGAAGCTGTGGTTCGCGAAATGATCTCGACAGGAATCTTCCCCGAAGGTTCACTTCAACTCATCTGTGGTTCGGCCAACGGACTGCTTGATCACGTCACCAACCAGGATGTGGTCACCTTCACCGGTTCGGCTTCAACCGGTAAAATGCTGAAGTCCCATCCCCGGATCCTCGAGGAGTCGGTCCCTTTTAACATGGAAGCCGATTCCCTCAATTGCATCGTGCTGGGTGAGGATGTCAAGCCGGGGAGTCCCGAGTTTGACATCTTCATCAAGGAAGTTCAAAGGGAGATCACCGTAAAAGCCGGTCAGAAATGTACTGCGGTAAGGCGCATCCTTGTGCCCGGAAACGTGATGGAGGATGTACAGATTGCGATCGGAAAAAGGCTATCCACCACCACGGTCGGCGACCCGCAGGTGGAAGGTGTCCGCATGGGCGCATTGGCTTCCAAGGGCCAGGTGGAAGAGGTGAAAGAGAAAGTGCGTCAGTTGCTGAATCAGCAGGAAATTGTTTTCGGAAGTCTCGACAAAGTGGATGTGATGGGTGCGGATACCGAAAGAGGAGCATTCCTTTCACCCATCCTGATGCTGAACAAAGATCCATTCCGCAACACCGACTGCCACGAGGTGGAAGCTTTCGGTCCGGTGTCCACCCTGATGCCTTATGACACCACCGCCGATGCGATCGCACTCGCCCGCATGGGCAAAGGGTCGCTTGTGACGAGTATTGTGACGGCCGACGACCGCATCGCCCGCGACTATGTACTCGGAGCTGCCAGCATGCACGGCCGTATCCTGGTGCTCAACAGCGAATGCGCCAAAGAAAGTACCGGTCACGGTTCACCGATGCCGTTGCTTACCCACGGAGGACCCGGAAGAGCAGGAGGAGGTGAGGAGATGGGTGGTAAGCGCGGTGTTTTCCATTACCTCCAGCGGGTGGCCATCCAGGGTTCTCCTACCACCATCACTGCCATCACGGCTGTTTACCAGAATGGAGGCAAGCAAACCGAAGATGTGAAACATCCCTTCAAAAAGCATTTTGAGGAACTTGAAATAGGCGAGACCCTGGTCACGGCGAAACACACGGTGAACGAAGCCGACATTGTAAATTTTGCGAATGTTAGCGGGGATAATTTCTATGCGCACATGGACGCCACTTCGCTCGAAGGAACCATTTTCACACAGCGTGTGGCTCACGGCTATTTCATCCTCAGCAAGGCTGCCGGGTTGTTCGTGGATGCGAAAAAAGGGCCGGTGTTGTTGAACTACGGAATAGACGAATGCCGCTTCACCAAGCCGGTCTATCCGGGCATGACCATCGGTGTTCGCCTGACCGTGAAAGAGAAAGTGGACACTGAAAAACGCACTCCCGAGGATATCGCGAAAGGCATTGTGAAATGGCTGGTGGATGTTTATGACGAAACCGGTGAAACCGTAGCCATCGCCACCATCCTCACCATGGTGCGAAAACTCAACCAGGAATAATTTTCTACATCCTCTCAAGCCTGAAAAACCATGTCAAACGGACACGTCAATCTAAGTATCGATAAAGGGATCGCCACGGTCACCTTCCATCACCCTCAATCGAATTCGCTTCCCGGAGCATTGCTCCGCGAACTGGCTGCAACCATCGAAAAGGCCGGAGAGGACGCAGATGCGAGGGTCATCGTCTTATGCAGTGAAGGTGAGAAAGCCTTCTGTGCCGGCGCCTCTTTCGACGAACTGGTAGCCATTTCAAATGTCGAAGACGGCACGGCTTTTTTCAGCGGCTTTGCGGGAGTCATCAATGCCATGCGGAAAGCGCCGAAATTCGTCATTGCCCGGGTACAGGGCAAGGCTGTTGGTGGTGGTGTTGGATTGGCCTCTGCCGCCGATTATACCCTTGCTCATGACAGTGCCTCGGTAAAACTCAGTGAACTTGCCGTAGGTATCGGCCCGTTTGTGGTGGGCCCTGCCGTCGAACGGAAAATCGGCACTTCGGCATACGCTCAGCTTACCATTCATGCCACCGGCTGGCAATATGCCGCCTGGGCACGTGAAAAAGGTCTTTTTGTGGAAGTGTTTTCTTCTCATGAAGCGCTGGATACCGCCGTTCGTTCGCTGGCACAAACCCTGTCGGAATCCAGCCCCATGGCCATGGCCGCATTGAAAAAAGTGTTGTGGCAGGGAACCGACCATTGGGACCAGTTGTTGCTGGAAAGGGCTGCGATGAGTGGAAGACTGGTCTTGAGTGAATTCACGCGCAACGCCATCGCCAGATTCAAAGCCGGCTCACGCTGATTACCGGTTTCATCAACCGAGTTTTCCATCCAGCATCAGCTGATTTACTTTCAACACAGCAGCGATGCTGAGTCCGTCGCGGATCTCTCCCCGCATCACCATCCCAACCAATTCGGAAAAAGGCAGTTTGCGGACGTGTAATTGCTCCGTCTCCTCCGGAGCTGCTTCTACCTGTACCAAGTCCCTGGCCACAAAAGCATAGCCGATCTCATCCGACACCGAATTGCTGAGTTGCATCTCCATGACCAGATCCCAGCTCCCGGCAACCAATCCGACCTCTTCCCGCAGTTCCCTTTTCGCCCCTTCAATCGGCGCTTCATCCAATGGAGCTCCTCCTTCTGGAACTTCCCACTCGTACATATCGAGCGTATAGCGGTACTGACCAACGATCCAAGTATTGCCTTTATCATCGATCGGTATGATAGCTATGGCTCTGTTCTTGAAATGCACCACCCCGTAAATACCGGGGTTACCCGAGGGATTGATCACTTGCGATTCCGTTACCCGAATCCACGGGTTTTCATATTTTATTTCCTTTGAAAGCGTTTTCCAGGGGTTGTTTATCGGATCGTTGTGCATGGTGCAAAATTGGGAAATGCCCGAATGCCAATTCTTGTTTCAACGATTTGCATAGTTTCGTAGACCACAGCATTTAGAATGAAAGCGATCGAGCGAATTGCAGTTTTTACTTCCGGTGGCGACTCACCGGGCATGAATGCCGCTATTCGTGCCGTTGTACGCACAGCCCTGCTGAAGGAATGCAGTGTGTACGGGATTCGCCGTGGATACCAGGGAATGGTCGAAGGGGATTTCCAACCCCTGACCTCCCGTTCAGTCAGCAACATCATCCAGCGGGGAGGAACTATACTGAAGTCGGCACGCAGCGAAGCTTTCCGAACCCCGGAAGGCATGCAAATGGCTTACGATAACCTGAGGCAGCATCAAATCGATGCCGTAGTAGCCATCGGGGGAGACGGCACCTTCCGCGGTGCGGAGCAGTTCTGCAGCCTTCACCCGGGAATTCGCTTCATCGGCATTCCGGGTACGATCGATAACGACATCGCAGGTACCGACTACACGCTCGGTTTCGATACGGCATTGCATACCGTCATAGACGCAGTAGACAAGATCCGCGATACCGCGGCGTCGCACGACCGCTGTTTTTTCATTGAAGTGATGGGACGAGACTCGGGCTGTATTGCGCTGTGGTCCGGTCTGGCAGGTGGTGCGGAAGAAATACTCCTTCCTGAAAGAAGTACCGATGTAGAAGCCCTCGTTGACTTGTTGGAACGGGGTAAAACGACCGGCAAACGGAGCAGTATCATCATCGTTGCTGAAGGCGAAAAAAGCGGTGGTGCAGCGGAAGTTGCAGCATTGGTCAAGGAGAAACTCCCACACTACGACACCAAAGTCACTGTATTGGGTCATATTCAGCGCGGTGGATCCCCATCGGTTTCAGACCGTATCCTCGGTGCTAAATTCGGCGTGTGGGCCGTTGAAGCACTTTTCAATGGAACCGACCGGGTGATGGTAGGAGTACGCTGCGGCAACAAAGAGTTCACACCTTTCAGCGATGCCACTCGTGCACCGGAGCCTCTTGATGCTGAACTTTACCGTATCAACCGAATACTGGCCACTTGATTCTAAATCCCGTAGATTATAACCTATGAAGAAGACACCACTCATCATTGCCCTGTTTCTGTTCATCGTCCAGCAACTCAGTGCCCAGGAACCCCTCAAAAACAAAAACGGTGTTCTGGTGATGCCGGAAGCCGGTGAACTGGCGCTTGGTTTTGATGCGGCTCCTTTCCTTCGCTATGCTGGTAACCTCTTAAACGGGGAGAACAATGCACCAAACGCAGATTTCATGCAGGCATACCCCATGACCATCACGGGGATTTACATGAAAAGAAACGATTTCGGATACAGGGCCAGCGTGCGGCTGGGTTTCGGTACCGAGAAATCCGATACGCTCGTCAAACGCGAAGGATCGACCAATCCCAACGAAACGGTCTCCAATGAAACAAAAACAAATTCGAGCGACATCACCATTGGTGCCGGAATACAGAAATGGCGCGGCAAGAGCCGTTTCAAAGGAATCTACGGTGCGGAATTTCGCTTCAACATTGCTACCGAGAAGACCACATACTCCTACGGCAATCCTTTGAGTGCACAAAGCAGCACTTCCACCCGAACCATTTCCGATAAGAGCGGAAGTACTTTCGGATTCATGTTGCGCGGTTTCGTCGGTATTG
>JAULUX010000263.1:0-11724 GCA_032111385.1 Bacteroidia bacterium | reverse complement strand
TGGCCAAATTTCACCACTGCTCAGGTCACACCCAACTGGGCCGAGAACGTATCCTGCATTCTCTATACGCGTTGTACCCCTTGCCACTACCAGGGTGGTGCAGCTCCATTTTCGCTCATGACATACGCAGAAGCGTCCGGAGCTGCGGCAGGCATTTACAGCGCAGTGATGGACAACCGCATGCCCCCCTGGCCGCCTAACCCGGCATACAGGAGTTTTGCACACGAGCGTGCGCTTTCGGCATCCGAAAAGCAGACCATCATCGACTGGATCAATGGCGGTGCGCCCCAGGGGAATCCCTCGCTGGCACCCGTACCTCCGGTGTATACGAGCAACGAAGTCATCCAGAATCCCGACCTGGTGAGTCAGATGCCGGTTTACACTATTCCTCCGATCACCAGCGACATGTACCGTTGCTTCGTCATGCCCTCCAATACCACGGTGCAACAGTTCATCACCGGGATGGAGGTTGTGCCTGGAAACAAATCGGTGGTGCACCATGTCATTGTTCACGAGGATACCACCAACATCCCGTTGCAGCTGGATGCCCAGGATCCCGCTCCAGGTTATATTTCTTTCGGTGGAACTGGCAGCAACAGCTCTCGTATGTTAGGAGCCTGGGTCCCCGGTTCATCGCCTGATTTCTATCCGGCGGGCATGGGAATTCCGCTCAATCCCGGATCCAACATCATCATCCAGTTGCATTACCCGGTGGGCAGTTCTTTCCAGCAGGATTCCACTAAAGTGAATTTCCAACTTACCACAGATCCGAACACCAGGCCTGTGGCCATCTCTCCGGCTTTGAATCATTTCAACCTAAGCAACGGACCCTTGTCCATCCCGGCCAATACCACCCGCACCTTTAATGCGCAACAAACCATACCTTTTGCGGTGACGCTTCTTGGCATAGCGCCTCACATGCACCTGATCGGTACGAGCATCCGTTCGTGGGCGGTTACGCTTGTGGGTGATACCATTCCGCTGATCGACATTCCCGAATGGAATTTCCAGTGGCAGGGATCCTATCATTTCCGCCAGCCCGTCAAGATTCCCGCGTTTTCCACCTTGTTCAGTACGGCCACTTACGACAATACGCCCAACAATCCCTTCAATCCGAGCAATCCTCCTGTGGATGTGTCTTTGGGCGAGGCTACTACGGATGAAATGATGCTGATTTATTTCTCCTACCTGAACTATCAGGCCGGAGATGAGTTCATTCCCATCGATACCATCACCGGAGTCGTGACCTATAACGGATGCAACTTCACCACCGGAGTCGGCGAGCAGAATGAAACCGGTGGATTGGCTGTATTTCCCAATCCCTCCAGCGGCGATGTACGTATTTCTCTGCCCCACCGCACCTACCAACTTCAGCTGTTCGATGCTTCGGGCCGTTTGGTCTGGAGCAGGAATGGTGTAGGAGGGGAAATGCAAGTGGACTGGACGGATTTGCCCAGCGGATTGTACCGCCTGGTCGCTACCGGAAAAGAGGAGCAATGGAATTTGCCGATGGTGATCCGGGATTGATCAAATTCAACCTTCTGTAAAAAAAACAGAAATCCGGGAAGCCGATCCGAACGAACGATCGGCTTTCTCATTTTTTCCGGGGCCGCCAACCTCCTCCCCAGTCGCAAAATTAAAGGGCACAGGGGTCGGTTATTCGTGGCAGTCGATTGCATACGTATACAATCGTTTGCTTGATCAAGTTGTTTCTCGTCGAATTCGCACGCCATTAAAAAAGTTTATCCCTTTCGACTCAAACAGTTTTTTCCGGGGCTGCCAACCTCCTCCCCAGTCGCAAAATTAAAGGGCACAGGGATTGGTCAATCGTTGGAAACGCTTTTATCCGGATACAAACGATTGCTAACGGAATCCTGTTTTTATAAATGGAAGTAGACTCAAAAGAATAGGCACCAGTTCAATTTATCAGCTTATTCCTGGAATACTAATTCCCCGGTAATTTAAGGAAAGCTGGCCATCAACATTATTAGCTTTTGTTATTTCCCTGGGTCGGAAAAACCGACTTGGAAGTGCTGATCATACATGCGTATTGAAAATTAGTATTTTTTTTCAGTTTCGATTAATACTGTTGTATAATATTATTAATATAACATACTTGCGCAGTTCATGTTATTAATTGAACGACTTCCTTCAGTCGCTTTAAATCTGATATGCCGCCGGATAGGATATAAAATGAAAGCCGCCCGAAATTTCCGGACGGCTTTCCTGCATAAACCGTTAACCTATCTTCAGCAGTTGACGCGTTTGGTCTTACTGCTATATTTTAATTAATCAATTGATAGAGATCCGAACAATTTCTGTTTTGATTCCCGTTTCAATCCGAAGAAGATACATTCCCGGAGTTGTTCCTGCAAGTGAGAGAACTATTTTACCGCCCATATCCGCCAAAGATGTGGTCTCCTGAACAAGTCGACCCGACATGTCCCATAAGGTTGTCAGGATTGAGCTCTTGGAGATAGCGTTCGATTCTATGGTAATGAAATCTTTTGCAGGGTTCGGATACACCTGCATGTGTGAACCATAGCCAGAAAGACGTGCACAGTCGGCAATTGTGATGGTATTTAAAGCCCTTGATGCACTGCTACCACACACATTGGCCGCGAATACACGTAGTGATTGGTTCAGCAGAGGGTACGTGCCCCAGGAAACCTGGATGTCTTTCGTTCCTTGACCGGTTTGGATGATTCCACCTGTGCTCACAGTCCAGTTATAAGTGTTGGTCCCGCTGACCGTTGCAACCGAATACGGTTGAACTGTGTTTTCACAGGGATTCGTGCTTCCGGTGATGGGTTCAGGTCGAGCGGGATAACCCGTGACAGACAAGCTTCTGATCCCGCTTGTACCACAACCGTTTTCAGCGCGTACGGTGAGCGTTGCAGTCGAGAATGTACCGAAATTGATTGAGATTCCGGTAGTGCCCTGTCCACTGCTTACACTGCCTTGTGTGCTGGTCCAGGTGTAGTTGTTGGCGTTTGCTACAACAGGGATGAAATAAGCAGCGCTGCTATTGTTACAAAGTCCTGTTTTGCTGCCTTGAATTGCGGAGGGTGTTGCCGGTATATTAAGTCCGGTGGATTTTGTCCTGACCGGACTTAATCCACATGCATTTGAGGCCGTTAGTTCAATTAAACCACCGGTGAATGCAGCCTGTGTTGATACAGTGATGATGTTACTGTTGGAAGCCGTTGAAGTAATAGTCAATCCTGTTGGCAGTGTCCATTGGTATTGAGTGGCCCTACTAACGGGTGCGATTGAATAACTGATCACATCACCCGGACATATCTTACCGGCACCTGATATTGAACCAGGTGTTACCGGTGTAGTTGCCTGGAATTCAACGGCAACTGAGCTCGCTGTCCCTGTAGTGCAGGTGTTGGCAGGCGTGACTATGAGTGTACCGGTGATTCCTGTTTGTACTGCAGCGCTAGTCCAACCCAGCACAATGTTGTTGGTGCCGTTGCCGGAGCTGATACTCACGCCTGTGCTTCCAGTCCAGGACCAATTATACTGCGTAGCGCCGGGAACGGTCGAAATGGAGAAGTTTTTGCTTCCATTTACTGCAGGTAAACAGTCGGTATTTTGACCTGCAATCGCTCCCGCTGCTCCAAGGCCGGGTCCAGGTTCGATGCTGATGGTATCCACTGCAGTCCTACCCAATGAGTCCGTGATGGTGATGATGAAAGACCCTGCCTGTAGACTGCTGATCAGGTATGGAGAGCTGATGGAGCTTGCGCCGGTACCGCCGGTCCACGAAATGGAGTAAGGCCCCGTACCTCCTTTGAAGCTGACACTGGCACTGCCCAAGCTATCGCAGGAGACTACAGATGTTACAGCAATTCCGGTGATGGTAAGTGGCAGAATATCGTCTGCCCGTTGGGTCAGATTCTCGAGTCGGGTATCAAGTGCAATTGCAGTTTCAGCGCTTGCGTACGGAATGGTACTGTAGTTGCTCTTCATGTATTCGGCAAAAGCATCCTGTTCCGATCCTACTGTGGTGAATGATGCCAGGCCGGGTCCGGCAGGACTGAGAGTCGCCAAGTCTACCCGGTTAGTTCCCAAAGTATTGAAGGGGTAGCTGTCGCCACCACCGGCGAGGAAATTCAACGTGACGACGCGGAAGGTGCGAGTAGGATTTCCGTAGAGTTGGCCGTTCATCACCAATGTATCCAAATTGGCACCTGCTGAATCGGTAATCACTGCGCTGATAATGCGTGCATTTTGAGGACGGGTTGGATCATAGCTCATTCGAACTCCCGATAATTGAGGGAATTGGCCAGGAGTTAATCCGGGTGCGGTTGCTCTTACTCCATGTTCAAGGATGCTGCGAAGACCTGAAGCGGTCAGAGTCAATAGCGAAAGTTGGTTGTTGAAACGCAGTGAGTTTTCAATGTCGAGCTGGGAGATGTCGCCTTGCGCTTTTCCCGCTGAAGGATTTGCCAAAGGAGGCTCTAGGTTGACCGTGCTGCCTACTGCATTCACATATCCGATTACTGACCTTATCCCGCCTCCGTTTTTAATGGAGACAGAGGTTGTAGAATCATAAAACCTAGCCATCCAGAGGTTAGCATCCGCACTGAGGTTTCCGAGATTGGTCTCCTCAGTACGTACGAAATTCCTACGGCCTTCGAGAAACACGCTGGTTTTACCGAACAGGTTGCCATCTTTGGCGATGATCACCGCGTTGATCGCATCACACAATGTCTTGACCTGTAAACCTTTGCTACCTGCAGTGAAAGCAGATGCATAGTTGCCAACTCCGTATTGTTCCTCTACTCCAAGGCTATCGGCTGCATATACTCCGGATATAGCCGGATTCACGCTGGCAGGAACGATGTTTCCACCGGCATCGAATTCAATCACAAGCCTGCCTACATACTTATAGTTGGCCTCGGTATTGATGATGACAGTGGACTTTCCATCGGCACCTGTAGTAAAATAAGGATAAGTTTCAGAAGCGATATCACCTGCACGTAGTCGGTCGCCGGCATCAGCCATGAGAGTGTGCGAGCCGCCGCTGATGATCACATCTACGCCTTTGAGGAATGTAGCCAGCTGCTTTTCAAAGGTCAGCTGCTGCATGTGTGCCAGTAGAATGATCTTATTGCATCCTTCTGCATAAATCAGCGAGTCGATAACCGGTTGGAGGATAGTGGCCAATTGTGACATATCGTTGGTGCCCGCTCCTGGGTTTTTCACGCTGGTGGCTCCCGGCGAGGAGATGCTGGCCAGTATAGGTGTTGTCGCTCCGACAATCCCGTATTTCTCACCGTTCTTCGTAATGGTGCATGACGGAGCCACCTTTGGTGTGGTGGCTATTTGCGAGGCTGTCATCGAAGGATTTGACTTGAATGAGTTGTTTGAGAGTCTCGCATTCGTGGTGATGTTGGAAAGGTTGGCATCAGCACTGAAATCCAGGTTTGCACTGAGATAAGGGAACTGTGCACCGAACCAACGGATATTGCTGCTTGAATTTACACCCGCTATCATATTGCGCAATTCACTTGTGCCCCAATCGAATTCATGATTTCCAAGAGCCGACGCTTCAATACCGATGAAGTTCAAAATTGATATATCGGCCCTGCCGATTCCTGCACGCAGATCGTTGTTTGAGAAAGCACCCCCGAAGTAATTGATCATCGTGTTTTTATAAGGGGTCACCATCGATGCATCTTCACCCGCACTTGAAAATGGGCTGGGAATCATGTTATCGCCGGATGATAGGATCAGGGTATTTTCAAAAGTGTGCTCAAGTGTATCCACAATGGCTGCGAACCGGGGGGCATCCTGGACGGCCTCCAGACTGCCTTCGAAATCGGATGCATGTAATATCTGAACCGTGCTTCGACGACCGATTTGGTAAACCGAGACTGTTCCGCTGATCTCATTTGAAACAACAAGCATGTCTCGACCATTCGGACTTTCTGCTGCCGGAATGTAAAGGACACCTTCAGGCCCCAGGTCTCCTCCAGAACCGAGTCCTGGTGTCTGGGCGAAGTTTCTGGTGTTGAGGTAACTGACAAAGTAAGGGGCGCTCGGATTGGTGATGTTGTAGATCATCACTCCGCCAATACGCTCAAGTCCGACAAAAACATAAAGGCTATCGCCGATATTGGCTACAGTTACAGCCTCCGGTTCAGGTCCTTTGTCGTCACTCCGGTTTTTCTTGGTGTTATTCGTGTTTGAGCAATTGAAATTGTTAGGTTGTAACTGAAGCATGAGCTGCTCCAGTTGGTCCCCGCTATCCCATACAAGTCCCCCCGCGTCGTTCCATATGGAAATGGATCGCGCACCATAACAGTATATGGTGTCGAAATCTCCGTCGGAGTCGATATCGCCGAGTTTATTGGTGACATTCAGTCGTCCGATATTGGATGAGTTCTTCAGCGTGGCTGCGTTCGGGAACTTGACCGGGTCGAGGATGTAGGATGAACTGCTGATCCGTGATTCTTCAGAAAATCCGGTATATGCCCGCGCATCTCCTTCGTTGGCGCTGACAAGGTAAGTTTGACCATTCACAATAAAACTCGCAATTGCATCAGGTTGATACATTCCTCTTACAGGCCATGTATTGATGTTCACAAAACCGCTGTTCTGGTCTGATGCATCCATGCCGTTGCCTGCCAAACTGTGGTTCTTGAATCCCATTGGAACAAGGGAAGTCACCGTAGCTGAGGCGATATCGATAATAGCCCAGCAGTTGTTTTCCTGGCATGTAACCCAAGCTGTTTGGGAGTTAGCCGAAACAGCGATGCATTCGGGTTCTATGTCCTGGGCTACTGTCGCTCCAGGACCATAGATTCGAATACCGTATGGTAAGGCGCTTCCGTTAAAACCGTTGAAACGTGCTATGGAAACCGTGGCATTCGCAGCACCGCTGCTGATGTTGATGATGGCCACGGAACCCTCCGGGTCGACTGTGTAGGTTGAATTCGGTTCGCCCTCGTTGGCTACCAGTACGTAGTTTCCATCGGGACTGAAGCAAATCATGTCGGGTAAGGCACCTACGGTCACCGATTTCAACAGGTTTCCGTTTGCATCGATGAAAACGACCTTGCCCGAGTCTTGCCTGACTGTCGCTTCAACAGCGATGGCAACTATGCCGTTCTTGGCGGCTACGCTGTTCGCAGCGGCGCCATAAGCCGACAGGCTGAATGAATTGATGAGCGTGGGTGACGAAGGATTGGCCAGGTTGATGATATCGACATTTCCTGTTGATCCGTTGACGGAGAAGAGCCGTTTGCTGGATGGGTCGTATGCGGAGATCTCGGATCCACCTGCATCGTATGTTCCGGTACTGTAACGTCCCAGGAAGCTGAGCTCCAGCGGTTGGCTGAACCCAATGTTGTAAAGTAGACAGCACAGTATGAGTGTGGTCCACTTAATAAGTGTTTGGTTTTTCATAAACATGATCCTTGAATTTTGGTGTGAAATTCTGCGAGCCATGTTACCGCACGGTGAACCATCGGTTATCGAATGGGCAATTGAACCTTAAGTGAATGCTACGAATGTTCAGAAAATGTTAGGAGAGCTTTTCTGTCGATTCCCTTGGCATTGATCGGCTCATTATTTTCGGTGTTCCGATCTGCATGCACTCAACCGCTTCCAATCCCCGCATCGTTCGCGCCTGGACCTTCTACGACTGGGCCAATTCGGCCTATTCGCTGGTGATCAGTTCGGCTTTGTTTCCGCTTTACTTCAGCGCGATCACAGCGTCCGATGAGGGGAATCATCAGGTTCGCTTCCTGGGGCGCCTGTTTAACAGCGAATCCCTGCAGTCGTACGCCATTTCGTTTTCGTTTCTGGTGATCGCCGCACTTTCGCCGCTGCTGTCTTCCATAGCCGATTACAGCGGGCAGAAGAAGCGCTTCATGCTTTTCTTCTGTCTGATGGGTTCAGCGGCCTGCTCATGCCTTTGGTTTTTCGATAGCGTCGACACATTGTGGATAGGGGTGCTTTGCTCCATGCTTGCAGCCATCGGTTTCTCGGGCAGCATCGTGTTCTACAATGCTTACCTGCCTGAGATCGCCTTGCCGGTCGACCAGGACCACGTGAGCGCACGTGGATTTTCGATGGGGTATATCGGTTCCTCCCTGCTGCTTATTTTCAATCTCAGTATGGTCATGTTCCCTGAACTATACGGGGGGATTTCCGGTGGCGACGCCATGCGTTTCTCGTTTCTGCTGGTAGGAGTGTGGTGGTTCGGCTTTGCCCAGATCACTTTCTGGCATCTGCCGAGGGATCCCTTGTCGCGCCCGGTGAAGTCCGACATCCTGCAGAAGGGGTACAAAGAATTACAGTCCGTTTGGTTACAGCTGAAGGGATTGCCGCGCTTGCGGAGATTCCTGCTGGCTTTTTTCTTCTACAATATGGCTGTGCAGACCATCATGTACCTCGCCACCCTTTTCGGTGTGCAGGAGATCGCCTGGGGCAGTGAGGAAGAGAAGCAAAGCGGACTCATCGTCTGTATCCTGTTGATCCAGTTCGTAGCCATTGGAGGGGCATTCCTGTTCTCGCGCCTGTCGAAACGCTTCGGTAATGTCAAGGCCTTACTGACGGCCATCACGGTGTGGATACTCATCTGCCTGGGCGTGTATTTCCTGGTGTACTTGCCTGTTGATTTCTACATCACCGCTGCCTGCGTTGGCATGGTGATGGGAGGCATCCAGAGCCTGTCGCGTTCAACTTATTCCAAGCTGCTTCCGGCGACTCACGACCATGCTTCGTACTTCAGTTTTTACGATGTTTGCGACAAGGTAGGAACGGTGCTTGGGACCTTCGTTTTCGGTTACATGAACGAAGTGACGGGAAGCATGCGGTACTCGATCATCGCCCTGGTGCTCTTCTTCGGAGCCGGTGCCTGGATGCTGGTTCGCTTGCAGCGCAAAAGCCTGAGTCCTGCCTCTGAAATTTGAACACGTGATCGTCGACCTCTTCATACCCTGTTACATGGACGAGTTCCAGCCCGAGACGGCCCGGAACACGCTCAAGATCCTGCAACGCCTCAGCCTGGGAGTAAATTACAATATCGAGCAAACCTGTTGCGGTCAGCCCGCCTACGAGGACGGCTACCGCGATGCCTGCAAGGAAGTGGGGGAGAAGCTCATCAAGGAATTCCAGGAGGACCGTTACGTAGTGTGTCCCGGTCCCGGCTGTGTGAATACGGTGCGTAACCATTACCCCACGCTTTTTCATAACTCAGCCCTGCACAACGAATACAAGAGCGTTCAGAAGCACTTCATCGAACTCAGCGACTTCCTTGTAAACGTGATGCATGCCCGCGAACTGGGTGCACGTTTCGATGCGAAAGCGGTGTTGGTTTGTTCAGCCGAAAACTGCTGCGGCACACACGGACGCGATGACCAACGGTCGCTGCTCGACAAGGTGCGGGGCTTTCAACTGCTCGAATTGCCCGGCGATGACTTTTGCTGCGGCATGGGTGGAGGAGTCGATCGCAAGAACGAAGCCCTTTCGGTCCGTATGGCCACCGAGCTGATCCAAGCCGCTGAATCCGTCGGCGCCGATACCCTCGTGTCTGCCGATCCACTTTGCTTAATGCACCTGCAAGGGGTCATCACCAAGCAAGGCAAGAACCTCCGCACTGTTCACCTGGCCGACGTGCTGGCCAGCGGGTGGGAGTAAGCACGGTCAATCAGATCAGCATTGAATTCCTTTTGCCTTTAAACCAGATGTTTCTGAGCCGGATAATGCTTGTAATCGGCTCAAAAAACCGCTATATTTGAGCCGATTAATAGTGCTAATCGGCTCATGACCTACAATTGGCAGCAGAAGGATTGGACCAGGTTCACGTATAGTCCGGATGGGCTGGATGAAAAGCTCATGGCCTTTGTAGCGGAATCTGCACATCTCGTCGGGATGTCCAGGGCATTGCCTGAGGCGGTTCAAACGGACACCTTGCTTGCGATGATGTTGGCCGAAGCCATGAAGACATCAGAGATCGAGGGGGAAGTGCTAAGTCGACCCGATGTTTTATCCTCTATCCGGAATAATCTGGGTTTGAATGAACGAATCGAGAAGGTCAAAGACAAAAGGGCTCAGGGAATAGGGGAATTGATGGTTGTGGTGCGCCGTAACTATGCTAAACCTATAAGTGATGCAATGTTGTTCAAGTGGCATTCCATCCTGATGCGATACAATTCACGGATTCAATCAGGAGTATGGCGCAGTCACAAGGAACCCATGCAGGTTGTTTCAGGAACGATTGGCAAGGAGAAGGTGCATTTTGAAGCGCCTCCCTCATCACGGGTTCCGGCTGAAATGAAGAAGTTTATCACTTGGTTCAACAATACTGCACCTGGTGGTAAAAAGCAGATCAAAAACGCTCCTTTGCGTGCTGCCATAGCCCACCTTTATTTTGAGTCCATTCATCCATTTGAAGATGGCAATGGAAGGATCGGAAGAGCCATAGCGGAAAAGGCACTGTCCCAAACGGCCGGAGGTCCACTGTTGATGAGTTTGTCCCAGGTGATCGAGGGCAAGCGAAAAGTGTATTACAGTGCTTTGGAAACAGCGCAAAAGAGCAATGATATTACGGAGTGGGTCAACTACTTTGTGAGTGTTGTTTTAGAAGCGATAAAGCGGGCGAAGAAAACGATTGATTTTGTCTTACGCAAGGCCAGGTTTTTCGATCAATACAATAAACAAATGAATGAGCGTCAGGTTAAAGTCATCCGGCGGTTGATGGATGCCGAACCGGAGGGCTTCGTCGGCGGAATGACTGCTCGCAAATACATGTCCATCACCAAGACTTCAAAAGCCACCGCCACCCGCGATTTACAAACCTTGGCCGATTGGGGTGTCTTGATTTCTGAGGGAAGCGGTCGCAGCGTGCATTATAGGCTCAATCTCTAGGCGAGCATCGTTCAAAAGACCGCATCGGCGATCCTTTTCTTTCCCAATGCAGATGGCAACAACCATGGGTTCACTATCTTTATGTATCTCCCACGATCAATGCAGCGCAGGTCCTTTCTTAAACATTCAGTCCTGCTTGGACTCTCGTTTTCACTTGCACCCCGGCTTGCTGCTTCGGTAGTTGATACTTCATTGTCTGCGGGTGTTTCTCTTGTCGGTGCAAGGAAAAGGGAGGATTTGTTCGCGTATCTGAATCGGGTGAACGGCGGATTTGATCGGATTCTGTATGGGAAAATCCTTGGTGCTGCCAACGAGTTCAAGGAGGGGGATGCGATTGCAGGATTGTCTGCTGCCGATAACGGCTCGAGGTCGACTGCCAGGAGTTTGATCGCCAACACACGCGTTCGTGATCTCAGGTCTCATTTGGTATTCTCTGATAACCAATCGTCGTTGATTGCAGATTCGGTGAAGGAGGATGCATCCTTGATGGGAAAGACCTTCGGTGAGTTGAAAGACTATCTTCTGCGATCATCAGACGACGAGGTGAAGCGGGTAGGAGATGCACTGACGAGCGATGAGATCGCGGTGGTGGTGAAGCTCATGACCAACGATGAACTCATCGCACTCAGTCAAAAGATCTTTAATCCTTTGCCCGGTTCCAACATCGGTAGCAAAGGATATATGGGTGCCCGTGTTCAGCCCAATTCTCCGACCGATCACCCGGAGGATATTTTCTGGCAGGTGCTGGATGCCTGGTCGTATGCGGTGGGCGATGTAGTGCTGGGTACGAATCCCGTCAGCAGCGAAGTGGAGCAGGTGTCGAAGATCGAAGAC
>JAULUX010000262.1:0-21801 GCA_032111385.1 Bacteroidia bacterium | reverse complement strand
GAATCATGCCTATCCTCCGAAGATCAATGCCCGAAGCCAATCTGCTGATCGCGGGTGCAGAACCGGCAAGACAAATCCGAAATCTGGAGAGTTCCTCCATTCACGTAAGCGGATGGATGGACGATATCCGCACAGCATTCTCAGAATCAAGTGTGATGGTCGCCCCTATGCTCATCAGCATCGGGTTGCAGAACAAGATCCTGCAGGCCATGGCCATGGGAGTGCCTTGTGTGATCTCTACGCTTGCCAACAATGCCATCGGAGCCACACCAGGGAAAGAGGTGCTTGTAGCGGACGAACCGGAAGAATATGCGGCACACATTGTCCGGTTGTGCACCGACGATGCCATGCGTGAATCGATCGTACGTCATGCCTCCTTGTTTGTCGACAGGCAATTCTCCTGGGAGCATGGAGCTGCATTGGTCACAAGGAAAATCGATAAGCTCCTGACCACTCAGGACTGAATGCGCTCAATCTCCTTAGCAAAGGAACGAACAACTTCATCGATGATCTTCCGCAGCGTCGAAATGTCCTCCCCCAGTTGGGCGGGACTCCGCTTTTTCTCGCTGAATGACTCGATGTTCCGAATCGTTTCACGTACCGAGATGATACCGGTTCCATCGAGGGTCGGCTTGATCTTATGAGCCAGTGAACTGACCATATCCCAATCCCCATTTTCATAAAATTCTTCCATTGATGCCACCGAGGCGGGTATCGTTTCGATAAAAATGGAGAGCATCCGCTGAAGAAAAGCATCATTACCCGGATCATCGCGCATCAACAGGGAGAGGTCGTAAAGGGATCTCCCCTTCACGCCAGGCGTTTTTCGCTGGGGGAACTTACGCTTGGACAAAGTTCCAGAAGGCAGGTTGTCTTTATGGATATTGGCGAGTATCTTCCGGAAAAGCTGCTCTTCGCGGAAAGGCTTCACGAGGCAGTCGTTCATCCCTTCCCTGATCAGGTTCTTATGCGCCAGCCTCGAGGTATTGGCGGTGACGGCTATTACTGGCACAGAGGCCCGTGCCCTGTTCCTGAACTTACGGATCAGCCTTGTCGCTTCCAAACCATCCATCACGGGCATCTGGACATCCATCAGGATCAGATCATAACTGTTTTCATCGGCCATGCGAACCGCGTCTTCTCCGTTCAATGCGACCTCCACTTGCAATCCCCAGGCCTGGAGCATGGATTCGGTGATGTACAGGTTCACTTTGTTGTCTTCCACCACCAGCACCCGAAGTTCGCCGAGACCGGCAGTGATCGGACCGGATTCCGGAGTCAAGCTTTCACGTGAAGCCTTGCGGTAGGGTATCTCCACAGTGAAAACACTACCGACATCCATTGTGCTCCCGACACGGATGGTCCCTCCAAGACGCTCTACAAGGCCTTTGGTGATCGTAAGTCCCAGCCCTACACCTCCACCGCCGAAACCTGATGCGTGCACCTGGGTAAAACTCTCGAAGATCCGCTCGAGCATTTCAGCGGGTATCCCTATACCGGTATCCCTTACCGAAAACGACAACACAACAGAATCTCCCTCTGTGGAGCTCACCCGGTGCGTCAACAACACCTCTCCTCTGTTGGTGAATTTCACGGCATTGTTCAGCAGGTTCAGCAGGATCTGGCTCAACCGGTTCGGATCACCGATGACACGGGGAATCGGCTCAGAGTGCTCATGCAGGTGACGCATGACCAAGCCTTTTTCTTCCGCCTTCACCAACTGGAGCTGGAAGGCAGTGTCTGCTATCATCGCGGGATCAAAAACGGTTTCCTCAAGCAGATATCCACCCGATTCCAATTTGGCGAAATCCAGGATATCGTTGATGATGGTGAGGAGATTTCCCGAAGTATGGTTCAATACATCGACATACTCACGCTGAATGCTGCTAAGATTAGTCTTTTGCATGAGCCGTAACATACCCAGGATCCCGTTCAGCGGGGTACGTAATTCGTGGCTGATACTGGCCAGGAAATTCTCTTTCGCCTTCACGGAATCCTCCGCCTGTCTGCGGGCGCGGAGCAACTCGCTTTCGGATTCCTTCTTTTCTGTCACATCCATGGCGGTACCGAAAACCTTGTTCTGGGAAACACCATCTTGAATGATCCACTTGTAGCGGATCTCCAGGTGTTTGATCCGTCGGTCGGGCATGATAATACGGATATCCAAAGATTTCTCCTCCGGGCTGACGACCGGGTTGAGAAACAGATTCATCATTTTGGGAAGATCATCGGGATGATAGACTGAAGCGATGGTTTCAAAATCGGGCGCATCCAGCTCAGGATCGAATTCCCAGATACGGTACATGCCCGGTGACCATTCTGCACGTCGCGTAGATAGATCGAAAATGAATGAACCGACCCTCGCGATTTCCTGAGCCATCAACAACTGGTTCTCACTGGAACGCAAGCGTTGTTCAGTCAGGTGTTCAATGGTGATATCGGTGGTTGTACCATAAACCGAAATCGAATTTCCGTCAGCATCCCGGTTGACCAGCCCCCTTGAAAAAAACACCCGGTCATTTCCTGCCCAAGTCCTGAAACCATACTTCACCTCGCCCGGGATTCCATTATCGACGAGGTCGTTGATCACTTTTTCCAACCGAGAACGATCCTGTTCAGAAACCTGGGCATAGAATGATTCGGGCGTAGGCTGACCTTCATCAAGTTCGCGTTCGCAGATCTTAAAAAGGGCCGGCGACCAAATGATTTCCACCTGGGGAGAAAAACGGACCTCCCAGCTTCCGGACCGTGCGATCTCCTGTGCTTCTATCAGTCGCTGCTCGCTGGCCCTTAATTCATTCTCCAGCAAGATACGCTCTGTAACATCCTGGCAGGTTCCAATGACTTTCATTCCACCTGGATGATCGGCTGGCTCGATCTTGGAGGAGGCCTCTACATATTTGATATTTCCGGATGGTACGATGATCCTGTAAACGATGCTGAAAGGCGTCTCACCCACGCGCATTTCGCCCTGGCGTTTGACCACACGCTCAATGTCATCCGGATGCATCCGGGAATAGAACAACTCCAATGTTGGCTGTACGGAGGAGTCGAGCTCCCAGATAAGATACATTCCGTTCGACCACTTGATGTTTCCATTCGGAAACACGAGTTCGTAGCTACCGGTCTTGGAGAGTTCCTGGGCTTCATTGAGTTTACGTTCACTGTCCATGAGCAGAAACTCCTTCTCCCGCCTTTCGGTGATATCGGTGGAGAAAAGCAACAACTGGGTATCGCCCAGTGAATTTTGGAAGGGTATACGCGTGGTTTCGAACCAACGGACGACACCCATGGCATCCGTAAACTGTTCTTCACGCCTGTCGCGATCACCGGAACGAATCAATTTCGACTCCAGTTCAACAAAGCGCTCCGCTTCACCGGCGTATTGATGAAACTCAGACTGTGATTTACCGATCAGTTCCTCGAGGCTCACCTTATACAAACCGAGCATGGCATTGTTGGCGATGAGAAACCGGCCTTGATTGTATTTTACAGCAACAGGTCCGGGCACTGCCTGCAATACGCTGGTAAGGAGGTCGCTGCTGGTGCGCAGTTCCCTGTCGGCGATCCACCGTTCCGTAATTTCAATCCCATGCCCTACCAGAAATTCAGGGGTGCCTGAAGCATCATTCACCACGAAGATCCGGCGGATGAAAGCTCTGGGGTTGCCGGCTTTGTCCAGGACATGCTCTTCCCACTCTTGAAGCGCTCCGGTCCTTAACGCTTCCGCAAAATGATGGCGGCGGAGACCCGCTAGTTCCTGATTAATTCCCCGGAACGCACAATACTCTACATCATTCTTACCAATGATCCATTTTCTCATCTCCGGATCGCGGATGGCATACTGGTTGACATAAACATACCTGTGCTGCAGATCAAAGACCGCGATATCGCCTCTGAGCTGGTCCATGACCTGTTCGAAGAAAAGCAGACGTTCGGTTGAAGACATCGTATTGGATGGATGAATCAAAGCTTACCTTCCTTGATAAGCCGATAAATGGTGGACTTGCCTATGCCGAGCCTTTTGGCTGCTTCAACCACATTGCCATCAAAGCGGTCAAGGTAATGACGGATGATCAGCCTGTTGTATTCATCGAGGGTCAGATCCTGGTCAAGCATGTCGGACGGAGTGCGGGCAGCCGTAAACGATATGTCCTCTGCATCGATGTAATCTCCGTCAGTCATCACAGCCGCGAGTTCGATCACGGCTTTGAGTTCACGGACATTGCCGGGATAACGGTAAGCCATGATCTTATCCTTTGCTTCCTGGGTGAATTGCCTCTTGCCAATTTTGTTTGCGGCACAAAACGCGTCCAGGAAATGCTTGGCCAGCAGCAGCTTGTCATTCCCCCTTTCGCGCAGAGGGGGCAGGCTGACAGGCAAGCCCAGCAGACGATAAAAAAAGTCCTCTCGGAAACGGCCTTTCCTCACCTCTTCCATCAGATTCATGTGCGTTGCCGTGATGATGCGAACATCGACAGGAATAACCTTGTTACCTCCCACACGCGTGATTTCACGCTCCTGGATGACACGTAGCAATTTAGCCTGTAGCGTAATATCGAGATCGCCGATTTCATCCAGGAAAAGAGTACCCCCATGTGCTTCTTCAAACCGTCCGGTCCGCATGGCTATCGCACCGGTAAATGCGCCCTTCTCATGCCCGAACAACTCGCTCTCCAGCAGATCACGCGGAACAGAGGCCAGGTTCACCGCAACGAAAGGATTTCGGGCACGCTCGGAATTGAAATGGATCGCCTTGGCAACAAGCTCCTTGCCGGTACCGGTCTCGCCGGAGATTGAAACGTTGATCTGGGTTGAAGCGGCTTTCACAACCAATCCATAGACCTTCTTCATGGATTCACAATTGCCGATGATCAGGTGCTTGAAATCGTATTGTTTCTCCACGTACGTGCGCAGCACCTGAACTTCCTTTCTCAGCTCGACATTCTTCCGGATGTTGTTGATGGCATTCCAGAGTCGGTCGCGGGTTTCATCGTTCTTGACGAAATAGTCGTAAGCTCCTTCACGGAGCAGGTCAAGTGCAGTGGCAAGGTCCTCCTGTGCGGAGATGACGATGATTGCAGTTTCGGGATTTGCAGATCGGATACGTTTGAGCAGCAAATCTCCGGACAGGTCGGGAAGTTTGTAATCCAATGTGACGACATCGGGCTGACGGTCGTGGATAGCCGAAAGAAAATCTTTTGAATTGTCGAACTTGACCACTTCGTTGTCCGGATTGAGACTTAAGTGATGAAGCAGGCGTTCACCATACCACGGGTCGTCCTCCACGATATAGACCAGAAGCCTGCGCTCCGGACTGTGCTGATTCCCCTGCGACATGATTCCAAAGATAAGCACCCTTCGAGGAATCTCTATTGTAACATCCCGATCCACAGATGAACGACCCGGTGTATCGGCACATTGATTTGAACTAGCTTTGTTCCATGTCCGCCACGCACGACCCGTATGCCTCCCTGCGGCACCGTGATTTCAGGCTTTTTCTGAGCGGTAAGTTCCTGTTGACCGTCGCTTTACAGATGCAAGCGCTGGTGGCCAGCTGGATCATCTACCAGAAGACCAAGGATCCTTTCTCACTCGGACTCATCGGCCTTACCGAAGCCATCCCTGCCTTGTCGCTTGCACTGCCGGGCGGGTACCTGGCCGATCGCTTCAACAGAAAAACACTGGCCACCATTTCCACCACAATGATGTTGGTGGCTTCGGTACTGTTTGTGCTGGTGGTAATGGACGAGACAAGAACAAGCAGCCTTTGGCCTGCATTCTCCATTTTATTCGCGATCGGCCTCGCACGTGGCATATATACTCCGGCCCAGGCAGCCTTGTGGGGCCAGTTGCTCCCACCTGAAAAATACGTAAACGGATCGGTGTGGAACAGCAGCCTCTGGCAAATCGGCGCAGTAGCCGGCCCGGCCGCCGGTGGATTGTGTTATGCCTGGCTTGGAGCCTCCAGCACCCTGATCATCGTTTGCATGCTGATCGCCATCACCGTATTGTGCTACCTGGTCATGCACAGACAGGCCGACCCCAGGCATGTTCATGGAGAAAGCATCAACACTGCGTTGCGGGACGGACTGCGCTTTTTCTTCAGCAATAAAGTACTGCTTCCTGCTGTGACACTGGACCTGTTCGCGGTTCTTTTCGGTGGTGCTGTAGCCCTCTTACCCGCATTCGCCGACAAAATCCTGCATTGCGGGCCGGAGGGATTGGGGTGGCTGCGTGCAGCCCCTGCGATCGGTGCGGTCATCATGGCCACCTGGCTGGCATTTCGCCCTCCGGGAAAAGGCGCCGGCAAACTGATGCTTTGGTGCGTAGCCGGTTTCGGAGTTTGTATGATCGCCTTCGCCCTGTCGGATGTTTTCTGGATCTCCCTTGGGCTCCTGGTGCTGAGTGGAATGCTCGACAATGTGAGCGTCGTGATCCGCAGCACGATACTACAGACGCACACGCCCGACGCCATGCGAGGAAGAGTGGCAGCGGTCAACAGCCTTTTCGTAGGATCCAGCAACGAGATCGGAGCTTTCGAGTCGGGACTTGCCGCCCGGTTGCTCGGTCTGGTACCCTCGGTGATTTTCGGAGGCAGTTTAACGTTATTATCCGTGGGCCTTACTGCAAAGCTGGCTCCTGGATTGCGCAAGTTGAATCTGTAAGATCAGGAAAACGCAAGGGGCACTCAATGAAAAATCCCCCAACCGTCGCGCATGTCACAGCGCCGGTCAAATGTGGATATCCAAGCGACGAACAGCGCCCTGAACTCCTCGATCTCTTCGCATAGCAGACGGATGTAGCGGGCATCGGAATAGCCAAGCAGGCGGAGTCCGGACATCTGAGACAACAAATTCTTTGCTGCCAGCTTGATCAACACTGCATTTTCCATCTTCAGGGAATAAACCGTACATCCTTCGGCAGCGGCTACCTTCCCGATGATCACGCCTGCATCGCCCTGCATGATCTCCCGGTAATGGTGCGCAAGGTCCTCGGCAGGAAGCGTTTCACAGATGTATGAGACGAGCCTTCCGATCTGCCGGGCTTTCAGCATGATGGGCATGGCAGCGATTCGCCCGCGTTCAAGCTCGATATCCCTCAGGGCTTCCTCCCTGATTCGCTCGTCATTGAAAGCGGCCTCGAAAAGGTCTTCATCGTTCCAATACATAGATTGCAGCAAAATAAATCGCCTTTTTCAAAGGTAAGGGCACAGTACATGCCAGTCAAGAAAAATCAACGTGGACCAGAAAAACCTATGGTTACCCTTGCTTATACCCCTTTCCGGTCAAATCCGGCTTGAGAGAAGCTCAATTTGCCGTTCCTCAGCAGCCTGATCGGCTGCAGGGGTTCCATGCACGGCAGGTTCGGGCCGTTTCTGCATGGGAAAGCGTACCTTTACGCTCCCAAAAAACACACCCCGAAACCATGTTGGATTTCGTCAATCGCTTCATCAAGTCCATCGTAGGCAGCAAAGCCGACCGCGACCTGAAGGAGCTCAACCCTTTTGTCGGTCAGATCAACGCCCGGTTCGATACCCTATCTTCTCTCACCAACGATGAGCTGCGCGACCGCACACTTCAATTTCGGGAGCAGATCCGCCAGCACCTGGAGGAAATCGAGCAGGAACTGACTACACTCTCGGCCGAGACCGAGGGAGATCAGTCCATGGACGAGAAAGAGCGACTCTTCGCACGGATCGATGAACTGAAGAAAGAACGGAACAAGCGGATCGAGGAGGTGCTTCAGGAAATACATCCGGAAGCCTTTGCCGTAGTGAAAGAAGCTGCCCGCCGTTTTAAAGAAGTGGGCGACCTCACCTTGACCGCCCGCGATCACGACCGGGAACTTGCGGCCAGGAAAAGTCACGTAATCATCCAGGGCGACGAGGCCACCTATAAACGGACATGGATAGCCGCCGGCAACGAAGTGAGCTGGGACATGGTGCACTACGATGCGCAGCTGATCGGAGGCTCGGTACTTCATCAGGGAAAAATCGCAGAGATGGCTACCGGCGAGGGTAAGACGCTCGTAGCCACCTTGCCGATCTACCTCAATGCCCTTGCCGGAAGGGGTGTACACGTCGTGACCGTGAACGATTACCTGGCCAAGCGCGACTCCGAATGGAACGGCCCCTTGTTTGAATTCCTGGGACTCACCGTGGATTGCATCGACAAGCACCAGCCGAATTCCAATGAACGCCGCAAGGCCTACATGGCCGATATCACCTACGGCACCAACAATGAATTCGGGTTCGACTACCTGCGCGACAACATGGCCCGCAGCCCGGAGGACATCGTTCAGCGCGAGCATCATTTTGCCATCGTGGATGAGGTCGACTCCGTATTGATCGACGATGCCCGTACTCCGCTGATCATTTCGGGTCCAACACCCAAAGGACAGGATCAGGAATTCCACGCCCTGAAACCCAAAGTAGAACTGCTGGTCAACGCACAGCGCAACTACGTCAACACGCTGATCGCCGACGCAAAGAAGAATTTCGATGCCAAGGACAAACAGGAAGAGGTAGGCATGGCGCTACTTCGTGCTTATCGGGGTATGCCAAAGCACCGCGCCCTGATCAAATTCCTGAGTGAGCCCGGTGTGAAGACCTTGCTTCAGAAGACCGAGAACCAGTACATGGCGGAACAAGGGAAGCTGATGCGCGAAAAAGTGGACCCCGAGTTGTTTTTCATCATCGACGAAAAGAACCACAGCATCGAGCTGACCGAGAAGGGCATCGATCTGATCAGCCACAACACTTCCGATCCTCATTTCTTTGAATTGCCTGACGTGGGTTCTGTCATGGCGGATATCGAAAAATCAACCGGCACCGCCGAGGAGAAGGCCAGCCGCAAGGACACCCTTCTGCGCGACTTCGCCATCAAAGGGGAACGCATCCATACCATCAATCAGCTGTTGCGTGCTTATACCCTTTACGAAAAGGATGTGGAATACATCATCCAGGATAGCAAGGTAAAAATCGTTGACGAACAAACCGGCCGTGTGCTGGATGGTCGTCGTTACAGCGACGGACTTCACCAGGCCATCGAAGCAAAGGAGAACGTGAAGGTTGAAGCTGCCACGCAAACCTATGCGACGATCACATTGCAGAATTATTTCCGCATGTACCATAAGCTGGCCGGCATGACCGGTACGGCCGAAACTGAAGCGGGCGAATTCTGGGAGATCTACAAACTGGATGTCGTGGTCATCCCGACACACCGCAAAATCGTGCGGAAGGATGAAGAGGATCTTGTTTACAAAACCACGCGAGAGAAATTCAACGCAGTGATCGATGAGATCGTCAAACTCACCGAAGCGCAGCGTCCGGTACTCGTGGGTACGACCTCAGTCGAAATCTCTGAATTGCTCAGCCGTATGCTGAAGCAAAGAAATATCCGCCATAACGTCCTCAATGCGAAACAGCACCAGCGTGAGGCGGAGATCGTAGCTCAGGCCGGACAAGCCGGTACGGTCACCATCGCCACCAACATGGCCGGCCGTGGTACCGACATCAAGCTCGGGCCGGGTGTGAAAGAAGCAGGCGGATTGGCCATCATCGGTACAGAGCGCCACGAATCGCGTCGTGTAGACCGACAGCTTCGCGGACGCTCCGGACGTCAGGGTGATCCCGGATCATCCCAGTTCTTCGTTTCACTTGAAGACAACCTGATGCGTCTGTTCGGCTCCGACCGGATCGCCGGAATGATGGACCGTATGGGTCTGAAGGAAGGCGAAGTGATCCAGCACAGCCTCATCACCCGCAGCATCGAGCGCGCACAGCGCAAGGTGGAAGAGAACCACTTCGGCACACGTAAACGCCTGTTGGAGTATGACGATGTGATGAACGCCCAGCGCGAAGTCATTTACAAAAAACGTAAGCATGCCCTCTACGGCGAACGCCTGTCGCTCGACCTCCAGAACATGCTCTTCGACCTGGCCGAAAACCTGGTGAACAGCCATCAGGAATCGCGCGATTTCGAGAACTTCAACCTGGACCTGATCCGCCTCTTCGCGGTGGAGAGTCCGGTATCCGAACAGGAGTTCCTAAAAGAGAAACCGGACACACTTACTACTCGCGTTTACGAAGCTCTCGATGAGCATTACCGCAACAAAGCAAAACATATCGGCGAGCAGGCATTTCCGATCGTTCGTCAGGTCTTTGAGCAGCAAGGTCAACAGTACGAAAACATTGTCGTACCGTTCAGTGATGGGATTCGCGGTGTGCAGGTGATCGCACACTTGCGGAAATCATACGAAAGCCAGGGCCTTGAACTGATCCGTGCCTTCGAGCGGAACATCACCCTTGCATTGATCGACGATGCGTGGAAGGAGCATCTCCGCGAGATGGACGATTTGAAACAGAGTGTGCAGAATGCGGTGTACGAACAGAAAGATCCGCTGCTGATCTACAAATTCGAATCGTTCGAATTGTTCAAGAAAATGCTGGAAGAAGTTAACCGCGATACCATGTCGTTCCTGTTCAAAGGACAGATCGCTGTTGAACAGCCGCAGCAGGTGCGTCAGGCTCAACAACCCCGCAGCGACATGAGCAAGCTAAAGGCCACGCACGACGAATACAACCAGAATGTCAGTACCACGGCTGGACCTACCCCTTCCGGCAACCAGCCACCGCAAGGACCTCCCCCACCAGTGAAACACGAACCTGTGCGTAACGAGATGAAGGTGGGCCGTAACGATCCATGTCCATGCGGTTCAGGCAAGAAGTTCAAGAGTTGCCATGGCACCATGGTTGAAAGCTGATACAACCAAAAGGTTTAGTGCTGCCGGATATACCGGACATTCGACGGGATACCTGTGTATCGGCATTGTTCGATGTCCGCTCTTTTTCTTTGGAAAACCCGATTCGCACCCGAGGAGAAGCCGTAAAGGTCGGCCAGGTCCCGGTCAAGCATCACTTTCTTATTCCGAATCACATAAATGCGTTGGGCGATCCATTCATCGGATACTGCAATCAAGCCATTCATAATCGATTGTTTTTGTGGGTTTTATAGTTTGGAGGACGCAAATTGCGTCCTCCAAATGGAATTTGATAAGCAATTCAGCAAGCGGTTGTACGGCCTGAACCGGATCATGATCCTGCAGTTGAACTATTCGTAGGAGGGCACGGGAGAGCGAGTGCTTTGTGATTGACAAACCTGGTAATGCTGACCCGCTCCAACTGTCGATTGCGTCCTTTCGATGATCCATAACAATATGATTTTCTTTTACTTATGATTTGGAGGACGCAAATTGCGTCCTCCAAATGGATTTTAAGATCTTCCATTGAAGTCATTTCCCCCAATTAGATCGGTCCATGCTGCGGTAATTGATGGCTTCGGAGAGGTGGGCGTTTTGGACACGTTCACTGCCTTCAAGGTCGGCAATGGTGCGGCTGACTTTCAGGATACGGTCGTAGGCGCGCGCACTGAGATCGAGGCGCTCCATCACCTGCTTGAGCAACTGTTGACCTGCTGAATCGAGTCGGCAATGCTGACGGATGAGGCGGCTGCTCATCATGGCATTGCAGTGCAGGCCCGGCAGATCGCGGAAACGCTCGGCCTGAATGCGCCTGGCCATCACCACACGGCGACGCACTTCCGCACTGCTTTCCGATTCTGACTGTGTATTGAGCTCGCGGAAAGGAACTGGAACAACCTCGATGTGCAGGTCGATCCTGTCGAGCAGCGGACCGGAGATACGCTGCAGGTAACGGTCCACAACTCCGTGGGCACAGGTGCAATCGCGCTCGGGATGGTTCAGGTATCCACACGGACAGGGATTCATACTCGCCAGCAGCATGAAACTCGAAGGGTACTCTACGGCTATACGTGCCCGTGATATGGTCACCTTCCTGTCTTCCAACGGCTGACGCATCACTTCCAGAACAGTACGTTTGAACTCCGGCAGTTCGTCGAGAAATAGTACACCGTTGTGCGCCAGTGAAATTTCTCCAGGCTTGGGGAAGCCTCCTCCACCGCATAGCGCCACATCCGAAATGGTATGATGGGGACTCCGGAACTGCCTACTGCGGATCAGTCCGCTGCCGCGGGCCAACTTGCCGGCAACGGAATGGATCTTGGTGGTTTCCAAAGCCTCTTCGGCGGTAAGCTCGGGCAGGATAGACGGCATCCGCCTGGCCAGCATGGTCTTACCGGCTCCGGGCGGGCCTATCAAAATCACATTGTGTCCGCCGGCCGCCGCCACCTCCAAAGCGCGCTTCACGTTAGACTGTCCTTTCACATCGGCGAAATCGAGTTCCGCCTCCTGTTGGGTCTCCACGGAATCGCTCTCTTCGAAACGAACCGCTTCACACCGCAAATGTCCCAGCAGAAAAGCGACCACGTCTTTGAGTGTCTGCATCCCAAACACCTCCAGACCTTCTACTACGGCCGCTTCCGACTCGTTGGCTTTCGGAACAACAATACCCCGGAAGCCCTCGTCACGAGCCTGGATGGCCACCGGCAAGACGCCGCGCACAGGCAGCAGTTTCCCGTCGAGCGACAATTCGCCCATCATCATGAAATCGCCGAACCGGCCGGAAGGAATTTGTCCCGAAGCCGCCAGGATGGAAAGGGCAATGGGCAGATCGTAGGAAGAGCCTTCCTTGCGAATGTCCGCCGGAGCCAGATTGATGACCATGCGCATACCGGGCCAACGGTAACCGTTGACTTTCAGGGCGGCCTCTATGCGCGACTGGCTTTCGCGTACTACGTTATCGGGTAGGCCGGACCAAAAGGTTTTGGGTTGCCCTTGGGCGGCGTGCACCTCGATGGCTACAGTGGTAGCATCCACACCGATGATGGTGGCGGAGTAGGTTTTGACCAGACGTGAAGGCAATACCGCCTCCACCACATACTCTTCATCGTTGGACTCGACGGGTACGGCATAGGATGTGTTCGATTGCATAAGCGCTCAACGTTTCTTTTGAGGGCAATGTTCGTCAATGCGCAGCGCTTAGCCGTTCATGTACACGTTTGCATCCGTTTAAAACGGATCAGACTGCGAATCCCTGCTAACAAGAAAAGAGGGACACACATGCTCTGGTGACATAAAACAACAAGCCCCGCGCAGTGCGCAGGGCTTGAAGCGTCGAGGTTGATGTCAGACTTAATAGAAGAATTTGCGGTTGACCGACTTCTCCTGGTTTTGAAGCAGGATGAAGTAGATGCCACGGGGCAGGCTTTGTCCCACCTGCAGCCTGTTGGCACCCTGTACAGCAGGAATGTTGTCCTGCTTGAACACCACGCGGCCGGAAGCATCGGTGATGACGGCATTCAGGGGCATGTCACTGTCGTAGTTGAACTCCACGCTGAACTGGCCTTCGGTTTCGGTGTAGCCATACACGTTGGTAATGTCAAAGGAAGCACCGTTGCCGAACATCACAGGCTCCAGATCGGAGTAGGTGTACTGTCCGTCGAGGTCCGTCTGCTTCAGGCGGTAGTACTGCAGGCCGGGCAGGGGATTGTGATCCCAGGCCTCGTAGCTCAACATCATGTTGCTGTTCTGCATGTGAGAGTTTACTTTGGCGATGAAGCTGAAATCATCGTCATCCAGCGTGGCATCGTTGCGCTCCACAGTGAAGTAATCGTTGTTGGTTTCGCTGGCTGTGATCCACGAAAGGCGAACCTTCTTGTTGATGATGTCGGCACGGAAATCGAGCAACTCAACCGGCAAGGGAGTATTGTTATTGGCAATAGCCCAAGGCAGGTAGTTGCCGATAGGCCCTGGAATTGGTTGTGCAGTGATGTTCGGCCAGTTCCAGTCAATCACCCGGCAGGTATCAGCAACACCGGCGATAACCTGGAAACTCTGATTGTAGCTGGTTGGTGTTCCAAGGGTGGATCCTGCAGGAATACCCGCGGCGGTGGTAATTCTCAACCATGCCTCATACGCGGGCGTAATAGTCCCATCGTATCTCCAGGGCTGGGCACGGGGAGGATTTAGAGATGAAGCACCGGCATTTTCGGTATCAGTCCATCGGAACACTAAATTGGTGATTGGGTTTGAACCGGTTTTGTCAGTCATCCAAAAGCGGTTCACCACGGTAGCGGAATTATCTGGTGACAAAGTATTGGTTGATGTAAAACCACGCATGTGGGTAACCGTGGGTGGATAAGGCAAATTGTTTCCTGGTGTAGTGTAAGTTGACACACTAAACACACCCAAGTCACCGGACTTGTGATCGAAGGTGAAGGGGATAGCCGTTGGCGCAGCGGCACTGCTACCGAATGGAATTACCCTCCAGCCCGGAGTGGTACCGACGGTCCATTTTACACCGGAAACGGTTGGCAATGCCGTTGGTGTTTCGCTGATGATAAACCCGTTAGTTCGGGTAATGGGTCCACCGATAGCAGCGAAATTGGTATTCGTTCCCGTGGATGCAGCGGAGTTGAGAATGCTTAGGAACTTGCCGTTCAAGATGAGGCATCCCTGAGCGAGTGTCAAAGTATCGGTGACAGAAACATCACGCTGCATGGTCACACTTTGCGTGGCCGCACCTTTGTTGATGTTCAATTCATGGAAGGTCGTTGGGTTGGCACCACCGATGACCTGAGCGACTGTGGAGTCCAACACAACCTGACTATTGCCCGCTACGAAGTTGCCGCTGTTCAACCAGTCCTTCTGGACATACAAAACGGGCTTTCCGTATGTACGGTCGGTGAGGAAGGTGAAGTTGGGGCGGTACTCACCCGCTGCAAAGAAGCTGGTCACACCGGTACCGGGCACCAATACACATCCGGAGAGGGCATTTGTAGTGGTAGAAGTGATCAAGGTACGCTTCGAACCGGTGGTTTGGGTACAGTAGATCCTGTCGTCGGTAGTACCTCCGGCGGTTCCGGGGTTATCAAAACAATACTGGATCAACAGGTTGCTTGTTCCATCCCAAACAATGGGCGTATTCAGCGTGATGGTGTTGGCGTTAAGTACGGTAGAGAAGGCGGTAGGCCCGAAAACAGTGGTGAACGGACCGGCGTAGGGCACATTCGTCGCATGCACATTGAAGGGAACAAGTGCATAACTCACCGTGAAGCCATTGAAGGGTGTGCTACTTCCTTTGCTCCAGATGTTGAACAGAATGGCGGACAGCTTATCGTTCGCCACCAATCCGGCTCCTGCGAGTTCTGCAGCGGTGTAAATGATCTGCGTACGGGTATCGCTCGTGGTGGTACGGAAAGGAGTCTGAGTCGCAAGTGCAAGAGTACCGGTTCCGAATGTGATGCTTGAAGAGGTGCTCAATCCGCTGATCACTTCAACACGTCCGTTGTTGATGAGGTTGGTACGCACTTTCAGGGCGGGGAACGCAGGAATAGGCGCATTGACCAACAAGGTGTCCTGAGCAGAGATGAACAGGCTGTTGCAATTGGCCTGATTGGCGTTGTTCAGGATGGTGGGTGGGAAATAACGGCGATTGGATACACCGCCGGGAACGAGCGATCGGTTCACCACCGCACTGTCGGTGATGGTAGGCACTCCACCGCACCAGTTGGCCGGATCGTGCCAATTGTTGGTATTGCCCAACCAAAGCTTGAAGCCTACTGGACAATTCGGAGAGATGAAGATGTTGAAGTCCTCGGTCTCACCGTAGGTGTACTGCTGACAAGGATTGATGGTTGAGTTCGCGTACACCTCCCGTACACGCAGACGGGTTGGACCGGTGTACCCTGCTGCCGGAATAGTAAAGGTGTGATTACTGGAGGCGTTGGCGGCCAGGTTGGAGGGCGTGAACAGTTGCTCACCGGCATCCAGGAAGTCGCCGTCGCGATTGTAATCGATCCAGGCGGTGATGTAATTGGAGGAGAACCAGGTGCCGGCTTGAACAGTAATCGTGTAGCTCTGCGCCTGAATCAAAGTAACAGTGCGGGCTGCGACAGTTTGCCACAACTCGTAATCGGGCGGGTGGGCGGTGAAATCGCAGGATCCATAGCAGCCGAGACCAGTGGGAAGACCAGCGTTGTTGTTGGATGGGTAGGACATCCCGCCTTGAACGTTCGTATTGATAAGCGTACCGTTTGATCCGGCGAGGATCACCGATTGCACATAGTCGTTGTTGGTGTATCCCGCCCAGGCCGTACCGACCGTATAAGTGGGGAGACAGTAAGGGAAGTCGATCTGGCTGGAGCCGAGACCGGTGAAGACCGCAGTTGGAGGTGTGGTACTGGTACCGGGAATGGAAGGACATGAACCACCCGATGCTCCGACGGCCGCACCGCGGAAATCAGCGTCAAGGAAGTTACCACCTGTTGCAGTGGGCCTGATATCATAGGTGAGCCAGAAATAGGTCGTATCGTATTCCAAATTGAAACACGACGTTGAACCGTTGACAAAGTCCAGGTTGGTTTGTGGGGTAGCAATGGTTTGCCCGTACTGCGCCGTCGGATAATCGTCTGCGCCGGCGGTGGCTGGGAAAGGACTGATGTAACCGGTGCTGAACAGGTTACTGCCACCGGTGTACCACACCTTGGCATTCTGGATATCGTTGATGTTTGTAGTACCGTTAGTATTGAACAATAGCGAATCGAGTTTGACAGCATTCACACCTGCGACTCCACAACCGGAGGTACCGCCTACGATGCACTGCACACCCACGATCATGTGGTTGGTGGCACCCAGACTACCGGAAGCACCGTTCTGCAGGAAGAAATTGAAGCTGACATCGGATTTATTGGTCGCCGATGGATAGGTCGTTACGTCGGCGAGATCGACATACATGTTGTTGCCCTGTTTGGACACACCCGCAATGATGAAGTAATAACGCTTTTGGTTGTACGTCGCAGCAGGAAGCGTGTAGGTGTACTGGTTCCAGGTACCGGAGGTCGCAGCAGGAAACGCAGTACTTGAGCGGGGAATCCTATTGGCTCCGGCAGTATGCATGAGTAAAGTAGCCCCGGTTATCGAAGGAGATGTATTAACCAAGACGGCAATATGGTCGTCGGCTGAGGCGCTCCCGCTTTCACGGTACACACTCAGCTTGAACTCCGGATTCACCCCACTATTATTGCTAAAATCGAAAGGCTTGGTTATCAAAACGGCCGTATCTGGGAAAGCAGATGACCCAGCCACAAAGGAGTTCAGCATCATCACGTTCGATCCGCCTCCGGCAGAGGTAGCTGTGAGAGTGGGATTGGTGGAACCCGTAATCGGCTGGCGTGAAAAAGTGGCCACCAGGTTACTCGACAACTTTTGGGGTCGCCAACCCGGAGGCGGAAAAATGGTGCTTTCAAACGACTCACGTTGGAGTACAGCCTGGGAAAATGCCTGAGTTGGAGTCACAAGCCCCAGAAATCCCAAAGAAATTACCAATAGAAAGAAAGAGCTTATTGATTTACAGGGAAAAAGCAGTATTTGAATCATCGATTTTACAAGGAAGATGTATCTCGAAAAGTAGAATAAAAACAACTACCGGTCAATAGTCAAATGACAACGTGTTTATAAATAACACCAGGTATTAACTAGCAAGCTTGAAAAAGCTCACATTCGGTTGATTTACAAAGAGAAAACCTTCCCGACCCGGCCGAATATTCGCCTATATTATGGAGCCACTGAAACGGCAATCCATTCCTATAAAGGAAACACGTTTTGACGATAGCCAAATTAATAAAGACTATTTAGAAAAGTCTCAACAGGCATGAACTGTACACATCACCAAATCATCAAATTTTCACATCCCCCAATCCCCTACTTCGCACTCTTATCCCTCAACCGCAAAGCGGTCAGCACCTGCTTGGTTTCGAGTGGAAAATCTCCACCCATCATCCAGTCGTAGTAGCTGGGTTCGCGCTGAAAGATCTCGCGAACGGTCTTGCCTTTGTGCTTGCCGAAATTGAACACCTCTTCCTTCTTCTCGTTGTACACAATACGGCCGGCAAGGTCCACATTCTTGTTGACCGAGCTAAAGTTGTGCAGGCCATCCACATCCTTTGCAAGTGATTCGTAGCGCTCCAATTGCGCCATCAGCACTTCGTAGGTGGCGGTGATGTCGGCCTCGGCGCTGTGGGCATTCACGATCTCCTTACCGCAGTAAAACTTGTAGGCAGCTGCCAAGGTGCGCTGTTCCATCTTGTGAAAAATGTTCTGCACATCCACCAGGCGGCGACCTTTCATATCGAATTGCACCCCCACCCTTAAGAACTCATCCACGAGCATAGGCACATCGAACTTATTGGAGTTGTATCCGGCCAGGTCGGCATTGCCGATGAAGGCGTTGATCTCGGGTGCCAGCTGCCGGAAAGTAGGCTCGTTGGCCACATCCTTGTCGTAAATGCCGTGCACCTGCGACGCAAAATGCGGGATAGGAATCTCGGGATTCATGCGCCGGGTGTAGATCTGCTTCGTGCCGTCGGGCTGAAGCTTCAGGATGGAGATCTCGACAATGCGGTCAGCGCCAACGGTGATGCCTGTTGTTTCAAGGTCGAAGAAGGCCAAAGGCCGGTGGAGCTGTATCATAGCTTGCAGTAGGTTTAATCAGGGGAACACAAGTTCAACAACCGACCTGGATTCGCCGGCGGCAATGGTCACATCGGCCTCGGTCTTTCCGGCCTTTGGGTGCCGTAACACCACTTTATATTCGCCGGGATAGAGTGCAGCATCGAATCGTCCGGTGGCTTCATTGGCTTCGATCTCGAACACCTTGTTGCCGGTGGATTTTTCGGTGATCACCACGAAAGCCCCCTTGGCGGGAGTGCCGACATTGGTGATTCCCTTACCGGAAAGCCAAACCATCGGTTTTTCGATGAGCGACTGTTCGAGTTTGACCTCCCACAAGTCGTAATCACCGATACCACTGTCACGCACAGCCGAAACCCAGGCGGATTTTCCGTCGCAGGATAACGCAAGGCTGAGGTCGTCGTACACCGAGTTGAGCGGATAGCCGATGTTCACGGGCTTGGAAAAACCTTCCTTGGGGTCGTTCATCACGGATTTATAGATATCCAATCCTCCCATGCTTCCGTGCCCCGCAGAGGAGAAGAACAGGGTCTTGCCGTCCATCCACATCATGGGCATGTCTTCGTCCCACTTGGTATTGATGGATCCTGCCAGTTTCTCGGGCTTGCTCCAGGCCGTTGCCGGTGTGCGGGTGCACCGGTAGATGTCCTTTCCGGTCTTGGAACCGGGCTCCTCGGCTGAGAAGTAAAGGGTCATACCATCAGGACTCATGCTGGCCCCTGTCTCCAGCACCTTGGTCAGGAAATCCTTGCTGACGAGAACCGGCCTGGACCAGGATTTCCCCTGCAAATCGGAGATATAAATGTCACCGTTGGATTCAGGACCTTCTTTGTAAACCAACAACCGATCACCGGCCATGCTCAGGAACATGGTTTCCTCATAAAATTCAGTGTTGAGGTTGATGCCGGCGTTCTTGGCCTTGCCGCGCGAGGTATCGTTCTGAGTAAAAAAGAAGATGTCCGTCGGTAGTTCACCGAAATCATCCATCTCTCCTCCCATGGTTCCTTTTCGCCTTGAAGAAAAATACACAACCGTATCCGCTGCACCCCTCAATGGGCGATAATCCGACTGCGCCGAATTGATGGTCTTGCCCGGATTGCTCCAGGATGCTCTTACGGGCGTTTCGGTCAGTTTGTTGGCATTCTCACTCCACTCCACCCACAAGTCAAACCTGAGCTTGGGATCCACAGTTCCTCCTTTCGACTCCCGGAACTTCTCGTATGTTTCGAGCGCCTGATCGTAAAGTCCGGCATAATGGTATGCCTTTCCGAGGTCGAACAGGATATCCTTGGGCTTGTCCTTGGCATTGGAGTTGGCGACGTACTCGAGGTAAGAGACGGCCTTGCCTTTGTTCACGTTCGTATTCAAATAACACAATCCCAGCCGATGGTTGTATTCCACGTTATTGGGTTCAGTGACGACCAGTCTTTCATAAAACGTTCGGGCATACCCGTAACTCAAGCTTTTGAAAGCAAGGTCGGCCTCCTTTCGGGCCTCCTTGGCCTCGTCGGCGGTGTAGGGTTTGATGACAGGTGCTTTTTTCTGGGCGGTCGCTGAATAAAACAGCAGCGCAAACGGAATCAGTAGAATGAATTTTTTCATGATGCAATAATGCACGAAGGTCGGTAAAATGGGGCTGAGAACAACGCCTCCGGTCAGTGCTTTTTATTCACAAGGGGGCGCCCTTTCCAGGTTTGCCCGCGGGTGCCTATCGGCAAGAGCGCCCCCATGTTCAGTAACGGAAAAACCAGCGAAACGGGAACCGCCGCCAGGAGATGGCGAAAAGGCAACTTCGAACCCAAAAGCAGTATTTCAGGCAGAAAGCGTAGTGCCAAAAACAGTGTCAGCATTTTGAACGAAACGATTCCTGAAAGAAAAAGAACCAAGGCGATCCATATAGCGCACTGCGCCAGAAAAAGAAACGCTCCCAAGAGCAAAATGTAGGGCGATCGGTAATGCCCAACCTTGGATGCGCGGCGGTGGCGCTGGGCAAGATAAGCTCCCCAATCGGGCTCGGCAGCAGTAGTCACCCTGGACTCCGGCAGAATGCAGGGGACGACCCGACCGGGATGAGCAGAATGCATGGCCAACAGTAGAAAGGTATCGTCGCCCGACGCAATATGCCTGTTGGTACTGTACCCCCCAAGTTCATGAAATACGTCCCTACGGAAAGCAAGTGAAGCACCGGTATTCAGGAGGGGGAAACCCAAGGACAATGCTGCGGAACCCATTCGCTGCAGAAGGTGGGTCTCTAACACCTGAACAACACTCAGTATCGACCTTGATGATGAATCGATCGCTACCGTGCCACAGACCATGCAAGCTCCTGACCCCTGCCCTACCCTGATCAGACTGCTTACCCAACCCTTTGGCAAACGGCAGTCGGCATCGGTGGTCAGTATCCATTCCGCCTGCGATGCGGCAACACCCGCCTCCAATGCCGCCTTTTTGCCCATGGCAGTATCCGACAGACGGATAATCTTCACCTGCTTCCCATACGAAGCAACAAGCTCAGCACCGTGATCGGAGCTATGATCATCGATGAGGATGATTTCCAGTAAGTCGCGAGGATAATCTTGTTTGAGCAGGTCGCTGAGCAAGCCGGGAAGATTCGCCTCTTCATTGCGGAATGGAACAAGCACAGTCGCCTTAGGCATCCTGCTCGAATTTCCTGCTCGAAAACGACGACCGGCCAGGTAAAAACCAAAACTGAAAACCAACAGTAAACCTGCATAGGCAAGATGAAATATAAGAAGCAACAGGTTCATGACGCCGGTTCGGTGCGTTTGAGTTTCAGCAGTGAGAGCCCCCCGAGTAAGGCCGGAAGGCCTACGTTGATGGTCCACAAAGTCGTGGTGGTCATGAGTACAATGAAAGGATCAACATCGATCATACTGAATGCCTGCAAGGAAGTCATGTTACGAACTACCAACTCACCAAGTCCGAAACTGGGAACCTGGCTCATATAGACATATGCAATCGCCATCAGGGGGATGTACGTTGTGATTTCAGGAGCAGCGCCGAAAGCATCAAAAAGAATCAATTGCTGCGTGCAAAAAACGGCGTAGCGAAACACCGAAAGGCCCCACACGGTGATACGGATACGAAAAGGTATATCCCTCAACCTATGAAGCGATTCCTTCCAGGCCGACTTCATTGGTAGACGATGCAATAGCGACATGAGCGAGGGAAGCCAGGACCATGCTGCAAGGAGAACAAAAACTGCTATAAATACCAGCACTGTGAGTAAAGGATTGTTGTACTCAAAAACGAATATTGCGGCAATCAATCCGGCCTGTATGGTCACCAGCAGCTGGGCAGTGCTTCCTACCATGGCCAACAATGCACCGG
>JAULUX010000261.1:0-15114 GCA_032111385.1 Bacteroidia bacterium | reverse complement strand
TTCTGGTCCACCACCTGTCCGCGACGAATCAGGATGCTGCCTTCGGGAATCTCCCCACTGACGAGACTGATCGCCTCGAGTTGCTCGCGAAGGGACTCGGCGGTCAAGGCTGCATCGGGTATCAGATCGGGATCCATGCAGGCGCGAATGATGTCCGGCAAACTATCGGAACCGGACACCCCCTCCTGTACCAACTTATCTGCAATAAACTCAGGCACCCGGTCACCCCAAAGGTGCGACTTGCTTGTGCTGTTACGTATTGCACCATTGTCGATGATTCGCAACGGCACCTCCTCGCTTTGAGCGACCACGTCGCTTCCCTCGATTATTCCCTTAATGTATGCCAGCCGGATGACCTTTTCACCGACCCTTTGTGATCGGGAATCGCAGTCTTTGCAAACCGCATTGAACCGTTCAAGAGCTTTGGATGGCGCATCGGGTTGCAAACGGTAAAAGCGCGGACTCGTCCGGTTGATCAGTGCCCGTTCCGCATCAACTGCCTCACCTGACTTATAAAGGGGAAAAGGGAAAGGCGCTTTGAGGTCTTCATAAGACCAGGGTTGCCCCAACTTGAAATTGTACCTGAACCGCAATTGCCGGGGCAGTGAAAAAGCCACGATCAACACAGCCACCGTGATCAGAACGATGCGATAAAGCACATCGTGCCGGTTGCTGATGGCGATGAACAGCTTGCGGAAATTCATTGCAGCAAATGTATGGATTCCATGTGCGTATGGCGGTGCCCTAAAAAGGGAAGACCCCTTGAGGGGTCTTCGAACTGTTCAAGAATGAAACAAACCTGTAAGCCGGGTTCTGTTCCGCTTGCGCGGTGCCTGTCATTTATCTGCGATGACACTCGCATGTCACCTGGATCAGCCTACCCGCCGGAGCCGGTGACGAATCACCATCGGACGGGCCGTCCTTGATCTCCGGCCTATTTGGCCTTTCAGCGCACAAGGTTTTCCCACACCGACATCACTGCCGGTGCCGTGAGCTCTTACCTCGCGTTTTCACCCTTACCATGAAGCACATAGCACATCATGGCGGTTTCGTTTTCTGTGGCACTGTCTGTTCCCGGACGGTTGCCCGGCCCGAGACCTTCCCGTTAGGAAGTGTGCTGCCCTACGCTGCCCGGACTTTCCTCCCTCCTTTCGAAGAGCGACAAGCCGGTTTGTTTCAGGCCAAAGATACCGTCTTGGGAGCCGTTATAGCAAGCCAGTTCGACAGTAGTTTCTTGCCGCAAGGGGTCATGACGGATTCGGGATGGAACTGAACCCCATACACAGGCAATTCGCGATGCCTGAGGGCCATGATGCAACCATCGTCATCGCGGGCCAGCACCTCCAGCACCTCCGGAAAAGTCGCCTCGTCGGGCACCCAACTGTGGTACCTTCCGGTATCGAAAGGAGATTCGATGTCCGAAAACAAACCACATGCATCCGCGGTGACATGCACCCGGCGCACGAGTCCGTGAAGCACGCCATCTAGGCGGCGCAATTGACCACCGAACGATTCCGTGATGGCCTGGTGTCCAAGGCAAACACCAAGCATGGGAATCTTCTCCACATACATTCGGATCAGTGGCAAAAGCGCTCCTGATTCAGAGGGAAGTCCGGGTCCGGGTGAAAGGACAATGCGATCAAAACGCGCCACATCCTGCAATGCCATTTCATCATTCCGGTACACAGCCACCTCCTCCCTCATCAACTCCTGCAGGTAATGGACGAGATTGTAGGTGAATGAATCGTAATTATCGATCAGTAGGAGCATCTTCAGATACAAAGGTATGTGCCTGAATCAAGCCAATGACCTGTGCGAAGCACTTGACTAACTTCGCACCAACAAATCAAAACCATCCATGAGCGTCAAGACCATCATCCATACTCCCGAAGCACCAGCCCCGATCGGGCCTTACTCCCAGGCCGTCCGGGCCGGTGACCTCCTGTTTTGTTCCGGACAGATCGCCCTCGATCCGGGCACAGGACAGCTCGTGCAGGACGACATCGAAAAAGAAACGCACCGGGTAATGCAAAATATTGCCGCATTGCTCGGAGCTGCAGGAACAGACTTCAGCAAGATCGTCAAGACCAGCATTTTCCTCAAAGACATGAACGACTTTGCGAAAGTCAATGGCGTTTATGGCAGCTATTTCAGTGGAGATTTCCCAGCCCGTGAAACTGTTCAAGTATCGGTTCTTCCCCGCAACGTGAATGTGGAGATCTCGGTGACGGCTTTTTTGGGATAGGATCGGTTGTCTGTTGTCTGTTGTAGGTTTTTTGTTATTAAATAAAACAAGTTTGCCCACGCTTTAATAAACTCGGGGAGGGCTGGTTTCATCCGGCGATTATCATTTCACCAGTCCGCTCCAGTCCAGTGCTTGAAGAGTTCCTTTTGTTTGGTGCCGGCATTGAGGTCTTTGGCAATTCTTACCGAATCGAACCACCGGCCATTGAGGGGCTCAAGCACAAGTTGTTTCTCTTTTTTCATGGAGAAGACCGTTAGGCGACAAGAGCCCTCTTCCTTCCCCACCCTGTCGGTGAGATTATTTTCGACTTTCCACCCGTTGCAGGCGACAATTTCATCGTCCTTGGCCAAACCGGCAATGGCGGCGGGAGAGTTTGGCAAAACAGTGGTCACTTTGCACACATTTCCCTCGTTAATCGTCCTAAAACCGAAGCGGCGTTCGTGAAGCAGACGTGCAGGTTGATACTCGATGCGGCAACCGACCCCGGAAAGGATTTCCTGCAAGAGGTCTTCGTAACTGTTACGGACATGAATGGCCTCGTCGAAAATGCGTAATACCCCCTCGTCAGCATACCGGACAGCCAGGCGTCGGAGATCCTCCTCGCTGTAGCCCTGATCGAGTGTCTCGTGGTATAACGCACGGAAAAGATCATCCAGAGAATGCTTACCGGAAGAAGCTCTTCGGATGTAGAGGTCGAGCATCAGGGCTACCAAACAACCTTCATCGTAAATGGAAGTCTTTCGGCCGGGAACTCCCGGCACATAACCGTCGAGCCAGGTGTCCCAGCTGCTTTCGGCTACGCTGCTTTGAAAGCGTCCTGGATTATCCACATGACGTTGTAAACGGGTTTCAATCTCCGCAAAAAAGGCCATCGGACTGAAAAACCCGCTGCGCAGTAAAAAATGATCGCCGTAATAGGTGGTGAAGCCTTCGTACACCCAACCCAACCGGCTGTGGTTTTCCCGGGTGTAATCATAGTCACGGAAATCGGCAGGACGGAGCGTTTTCACGTTCCACACGTGGAACAGCTCGTGCGAGGCGACTCCCAGTAATTCGCTGTATAGCGATGCCTGCATCAGCTGGTAACCGGGACCCAGGGCCAAGACCGTACTGTTCTTGTGCTCGACTCCGTGGTAAAAGCGATACGGGAGCAGCAACACAAGAAAGTGAAATTCAGAAACCGGAAAACCACCCATCACCTCGAGTTGTTTTTCTGTAAAACCACTGAAATCCTTCAGGATGCGTTCCCAATCGGGCCGTGCATCACCGTGAATCCAGATATGAAACTGGTAATCATTGACTGAATAGCTCTTGTGGTGAAGTGATTTTGAAGCAAAGAACGGGCTATCGAGCAGCTCATCGACATCGGCTACCTGTAGAATGCCATGGCTTGACCTGGGCAGTGCGCAAGCCACTTGCCAATCGGGTGGGATGCGAAGCTCAACGGCACCGGCCTCATCCATCGCCTGGGGGTCGAAAACAAAACAATGCACCGGATTCACATACATCAGCTCCTCGTCGAGCCAGCATGCACCGGCGTCGGGCTGGGCAGCATGGTATTCGTACTCCAGGGTGATTTCGCCGGACATTGCCTCTTCAATCCTCCAACGGTCGCGTGTGACCTTTTGGATAACCAGTTGTTCGCCCATGGGACCGAACGCCTTCATCCCCCGGAGATTCTTGGCAAAATGCCCCAACTCATAGCGACCCGGCCTCCAGGAGGACAACTGAAACTCGACCGGACCGGGATTCCGGATTTCCTTGCGGGCTTGAATATGAATAAACCGGGAGGACGGATGGGGAGCGCTGAGTGTATAATGCATGGGGCAAAAATAGGGCCTTTGGCGGGTCATGGTTTCTCCGGGCACAAAAGCCGCTTGAGCGAAAATCGCCTACCTTCGTGCCCGCATTCAAAGACCTTTATTCCATGCAATACGACCTGATCGTGATCGGCAGCGGACCCGGTGGATACGTAGCCGCCATCCGCGCTTCCCAACTCGGACTCAAGACCGCCGTCGTCGAAAAAGAATCCCTCGGCGGAGTCTGCCTCAACTGGGGTTGCATCCCCACCAAGGCCCTGCTGAAAAGCGCCCAGGTATTCGAATACCTTAAGCACGCATCCGATTACGGCATTATGGTCAATGAAGCCAAGCACGATTTTGGCGCCGTCATCAAGCGCAGCCGCGATGTGGCCGACGGCATGAGCAAGGGCATCCAGTTTCTGTTCAAGAAAAATAAGATCGATGTACTCAACGGAAGCGGCAAACTCAAGCCGGGCAAGAAGGTGGAAGTGACCGCGGCCGACGGTGCCGTGTCCGTATATGAATCAAAACATATCATTCTGGCTACGGGTGCCCGCAGCCGTGAGTTGCCGAACCTCAAACAGGATGGCAAGAAGGTGATCGGTTACCGCGAAGCGATGGTATTGCCCGAGCAACCCAAATCCATGGTGATCGTCGGATCGGGAGCCATCGGTTGCGAGTTCGCTTACTTCTACAACAGCATGGGCACCAAGGTGACCCTCGTAGAGTTCATGCCCAATATCGTTCCGGTTGAAGACGAAGACATCAGCAAACAATTGGCACGTTCATTCAAAAAGAGCGGAATTGACGTGATGACCGAGTCAAGTGTGGAATCCGTGGATACATCCGGTCAGGGCTGTACAGTAAAAATCAAGACCAAGAAGGGAGAAGAAACCGTGCAGTGTGACATTGTGCTTTCTGCAGCCGGAATCAGTCCAAACCTCGAGAATATCGGCTTGGAGGAAACCGGAGTCATTACCGACAAAGGCAAGGTCATCGTCAATGATTTCTACCAGACCAACATCCCCGGCGTTTATGCCATCGGCGATATCGTGAAAGGTCCCGCACTCGCCCACGTGGCTTCCGCCGAAGGCATCTGCTGCGTAGAGAAGATCGCCGGACTCGATGTACACCCCATCAACTACGGAAACATCCCCGGTTGCACCTATTGCTCTCCCGAGATAGCCTCTGTGGGCATGACCGAAAAGGCGGCGAAGGAAGCCGGGCTGGAGATCAAGGTCGGCAAGTTCCCCTTTTCCGCCAGCGGCAAGGCCAAGGCGGGCGGTGCAAGCGAAGGTTTTGTGAAGGTGATCTTCGACGCCAAGTACGGCGAATGGCTGGGGGCGCACTTCATCGGTGCCAACGTCACCGAAATGATCGCCGAAGTGGTCGTAGCACGCAACCTCGAATCCACCGGACACGAAATCATCAAGAGCATCCACCCCCACCCCACCATGAGCGAAGCCGTGATGGAAGCGGTAGCGGATGCCTACGGTGAGGTGATCCACATGTAATTCCACTTACTGTTTATCTACATCCTGATCACTGCTCATTCATGAGCTGAAATCATCGTCGTCAACCCATTTTATCCGTTCAGCCCAGCAGAAACTGCTCGGCCGTATCGGGTGTTACGATGTAGCACTCCGCATGCGGGTAGCGATCTGAAAAGGACCGGGAAACCTTGCCTCGGCCGGCATATTCCCATTTGCATTCGATGGCCAGGAGTTTTTCATATTAAAATACAATTAACCCGTAATTTTAATACTTATTTTACGGATTAATTCGAATAATTAATAGATCGATGAACCTAAATCGAGATCAAGCCAGCAATGGAATCCGTTCGGTCCATGCCAAAAATGACCGACAGGACCGAAAACGCACCACTACCGGCCGGTTGAGTTCAACTCGATAATTCCAGCAAGGCTACGCTCTCTACATGGGCCGTATGCGGAAACATGTCCACAGGAACAACGGTCTTCAGGGCGTATTTTTCGGAAAGCATCTGAATGTCGCGTGCCTGGGTGGCGGGATTGCAGCTGACGTAAACGATGCGTTTACACCCACTATTCAGGATACGCTCCACCACGTCGTAGTGCATTCCGGCTCGCGGCGGGTCGGTGATGATCACATCGGGCCGGCCTTCGCGATCGAACAGCTCCTCTGTGAGCAGGTCCTTCATGTCACCGGCGTAAAAAGTCGCATTGGTAATGCCGTTCAATCCGGCGTTGATGCGCGCGTCGTCGATGGCTTCCTTCACGTATTCGATGCCCACCACTTTGGCAGCCTGCCGGGCCACGAACTGCGCTATCGTACCGGTTCCCGTATAGAGGTCATAGACGGTTTCCCTGCCATTCAGTCCCGCCAGTTCGCGGGCCAATCGATACAGTGTGAGCGTCTGCCCGCTGTTGGTCTGGAAAAACGACTTGGGTCCGATGCGGAACTTCAAGCCTTCCATTTCCTCGGTGATGTACGGCTCTCCCTTGAAGGTCACCACCTCCAGATCGTGGAAGGTATCGTTCGCTTTGGGATTGATGACATACAGCAAGGAGGTGATTTGAGGAAAGGAGACGGCCAGGTGCTGCAGCAAACCCTCCAAAGCCTCCTGGTTGTTTTCATACACCATCACGATCACCATGAGCCCTCCGGCCAGGGTGTTGCGGATGATGAGTCCTCGGAGCATCCCTTTCTTATGACGGATATTCATGAACGGGAGTTCATTCCTGATAGCATAATCGCGTACAGCCAGCCGGATGGCATCCGAGGGTGCAGGCTGCAGGAAACATTCGTGGATGTCGAGGATGCGGTCGAAGCTGCCGGGCATGTGGAAACCCAGGGCCGGACCGCCTAGCTCGTCACGGTGGTCGTACTCCTCCCGGGTGAGCCATTTGCGGTCGGCAAAGGTGTAATCAAGCTTGTTGCGGTAATAGCGGGTCTGCTCGGAGCCGATAATGGGCTGCACAGGGGGACTCTCCATCTGTCCGATCCGGGTCAGGGCGTCCACCACCTGTTTCTGCTTGTACATCAGTTGTCCTTGGTAGTCGAGGTACTGCCATTTACAGCCCCCGCAGGTGCCGAAGTGGGAGCAGAAGGGGTCGATGCGCTGGGGGGAGGCCTGACGCAATTCCACGACCTCGGCTTCCAGGTAGGATGAATGCTTTTTGCGCACCACCACATCCACCACATCACCGGGTACGGCCTTGCGGATGAAAACGACCAGTCCTTCATAACGGGCCAGGGCCCGGCCTTCATCGGCCATGTCAATGACTTCCAGACCTTCCAATAACTTTCCTTTCACCAGCTTGTTGTTTTCAGTAGTTTTCAGAGGGAGTATTTCTCCCTGAACAGTGGGTCAAAAGTATTAACTTTGAGAGGTTTACAAGAATGAAAAACCGCATCACCCTGCTTTTACTGTTCTGGGCTTCTTTCGCCAACGGTTTTCACATCGTGGGTGGCGATTTCAGTTCGGAATACCTGGGAGGAAACAGCTTTCGCATTCGCCTGACGGTGTACCGCGATTGCAGCAACCCCAATGCAGCCTACTTCGACCCCACCATCATCATTGGCGCATACACGCTGAACGGTGATGTGTTGCAGGATTCCTTCCACGTCGACCTCACTTCAGTAAGTACTTTACAACTCGCGGGTCCCGGTTGCGCCAGTCCGCCTGCGGTTTGCATGGAACAAGGCGATTATGTCCGCGTCATCGACCTCCCCCCTTTCAACGGAGGATATTATCTCGTGTGGGAGCGCTGTTGCCGAAACAGTGCGGTCGTCAACCTGAACCAGGCCGATCAAACACCGATGGTATTCTACCACGAACTGGCGAATCCGGCCCTGCAGAACAACAGTCCGGTCTTCAACAGTCCTCCCCTACCCTTCACCTGCCTGAACTCCCTCTTCCGGTTCAATTTCGCTGCAACAGATCCCGACGGTGATTCTTTGTCGTATACCTTGAGCACACCCCTCGCCGGGGGGTACACCGACCGGAACACACCCAATCCGTTCAGTGCGCTCAACTCCCCGGGTGGTCAAAATCAGGTGCCGGAGTCCCGTCCCTACAGCGATGCCATCTGGGCTTCCGGATTCAGCCTGGCCGACATCTGCTCCGGTCCTCAAGCCATGACGCTCGATCCCGTTACCGGTATTGCGGAGGGAATACCCGCACTTCCGGGACTTTTCGCCATGGCGGTCAACGTGTATGAATACCGCAATGGCGTGCTCATTGGCATGGTGAGAAGAGAAATTGAATTCACTGTCATCGCCTGTACGGACAACACCGCCCCCAACCTGGGACCTGCCATCCTCAACGCCAGTTACGACATCTACGAGACGGATACGTTGAACATCGACGTCTTTGCCCTGGACCCCGACGGGGACTCGATCTACCTGGTACATACCGGGGAGGTATTCGCTCAATCGCCTGCAGCAGGACTTCCACCACCTTATGCAACCAGCCGCGATACTTCCGGCATCGACTCCGTGCGGGTACCATTTGAGTGGATAACAAAGTGCGGCCAGTCCCGCGACTCGGTGTATGTAGTCGAATACGAGATCCGTGATAACGGATGTCCCTTGCCGTTGTATTCCATCGCCCGCATCACGGTCCGTGTCAGGCCGGTGCCCGAAGTGCCCCGACCCAACCTGCTGTGCATGGAACTGGCTGATGATTACATCGCCCTTTACAAAGACCCCGACACCTCCCTGCAGCCGCGCTATTTCGACTCCTACAACCTTTACAGGAGCACCAACGGTGGACCGTTTGTCTTGGTCGGTCAGTACATAGACCCCGGACTATCGATCTTCAGGGATTCGTCGGTGAGCGGTACAGGGGGCGATGTGCATTGCTACTACATGACAGGCACCAACAGCTGCGGTCGGACCTCCTCTCCATCCGACACGCTTTGCACCAGCACACAGGCCAACGTCAATCCCAACCTCATCCGAACGGCCACCGTCCTATCCGAGAATGTGATAGAAATCCGCTGGGAGGACTTTCCCGATGGGCCTTTCAGCACCTACGTCATCGAACGCCGTAACCAGACCACCGCATCATCGTGGAGCGAGGTCGCACGGCTTAGCGGATACATCCCCTACGAATGGACAGATACGGATGTCAAGACTGATGCATACTCCTATTGTTACCGCATACGCAACATCAATGCCTGTGGAAACCGAAGCGAGTGGAGCAATGAAGCCTGCACCATCCTGCTTCAGGGAGAGGCCGAACCCTTCGGAAACACCCTCAACTGGACCGCCTACACCGAGTGGGCCACTGGCGTTTCTGCATACGAACTTCTTCGTGTGAGGAGTGGAGATCCTGTCGGATTCAGCCTCCTGAGTGCATTTCCTGACGGAACATTTTCATTTTCCGACGAGGCCATTCCCAACACCGGAGGGCCCTACCGTTATGTCATCATCGCCCGGGAAAACGGCGGAACAGGCGAGGAAAGTCGATCCAACGAAGTCGAACTGGTTCAGCCTCCGTTGTTGTTCGTGCCGGGAGCCTTTTCACCCAACAGCGACCAATACAATCCAACCTGGAAACCCGAAGGCGCTTTCATCCGTACCATGAACTGGAGCATCTTCAACCGCTGGAGCCAGGAGATATTCCGCTCCGACAGTACAACTGAAACATGGGACGGAACCTATGAAGGAGTGGAATGTCCGGATGGTGTTTACGCCTGGCGAATCCGCTACGGGGGATTCTTCAATGATAAGATCTTCGAAAAAACCGGCGTCCTTCTCCTGATCCGTTGACTTACTGATTCATACCACTTACTACATTCATGCAGCACGACCTGAAAGAAAGCGCTACACAGCGGGCCATCCGCCTGGAGGAACAATTCGGTGCCCACAACTACCATCCGATCCCTGTGGTCATCGAACGTGCCGAGGGTGTGTTCATGTGGGATGTGGAAGGAAAGCGGTACTACGACTTCCTGTCAGCCTACTCAGCCGTCAACCAGGGCCATTGCCATCCGCGTATCATCAAGGCCCTGACTGAGCAGGCGCCCAAACTCACCCTGACCTCTCGCGCCTTCCACAACAACATCCTGGGTGAATACGAAGAGTTCATGACCCGCGTATTCGGTTATGACAAACTCTTGCCCATGAACACCGGTGTTGAGGGTGGTGAAACAGCGATCAAACTTGCCCGCCGCTGGGGATACACCGTCAAAGGCATACCCGCCAATGAAGCCAAGATCATTTTCGTGGAAGGCAATTTCTGGGGAAGGACGCTTTCCGCAATCTCCTCCTCCACCGATCCCAGCAGCTACAGCGGATTCGGCCCCTACATGCCCGGATTCGTTACCATACCGTACAACGACATCCCGGCCTTGGCCAAGGCCCTGGAAGACCCGCACGTGGCCGGTTTCATGGTAGAGCCTATCCAGGGGGAAGCGGGTGTGATCGTGCCGGACGAAGGGTATTTGCGCCAGGCTGCCGAACTCTGCAAGAAAAACCGGGTGCTCTTCATCGCCGACGAAATCCAAACCGGCTTGTGCCGCACCGGCCGGATGTTGGCCTGCGACCACGAAGGTGTGAAACCCGATCTCCTTATTCTGGGAAAAGCTCTTTCGGGAGGTGTACTGCCTGTATCCGCGGTGTTGGCTAACGATGAAGTCATGCTCACCATCAAACCTGGCGAGCACGGGTCGACCTACGGGGGCAACCCGCTGGCCTGCAAAGTAGCCATGGAAGCCATCCAGGTGCTGATCGACGAACAAATGGCAGACAATGCTCAGCGCCTCGGGGAAATCCTCCGAACTGAGTTGAGTCAGATTCGCTCGGAGAGAGTGACTACCGTACGAGGCAAAGGACTCCTTAATGCCATCGTCATTGAGGAGAAGGACGGAATTGATGCCTGGGACGTATGTATGCGCCTCAAGGAAAACGGCTTATTGGCCAAGCCCACACACGGGGATATCATTCGGTTCGCACCACCACTGGTCATCAATGAAGAGCAACTGCTCGAATGCGCCGCCATCATCCGACGAACGATTGAGGGTTTGTAGTCTGCTCAGCTGAGCTTATTTGTATCGGCAAAAATGCCGTCGGGATTTGGCTTTTTCAGCACCGCAGCCATAATGAGGGAGATGATAGCTCCTACGAAAAGTGAGCCCAACACACCGAAAGTGAAGGTATAAAATGGCGTCCTGAATCGTTCAGCCATTTCGATAGCCTGATCAATTTTTTCATCACTCATCCCCGATTCCTGCATTCCCTCAATTTGCTGGTTGAGGATATAGTCGTTGAACTCCGGGTCGATATACTGGGTATAAACCAGCAAATAGGCTGAGATACCAATTCCTCCAATTACGGATATTACCAAACCATATCTAAACACTTCCGAGAAGCTCATGAATCCCTGACCGACCGTTTCTTTGTACTCTTTAACCGCAAACACAATGCAAAAAATGGGAATAAGCATGGCAAGGGTATTGGGTATCCAGGCCAGTTCAGACCGGTTCAGACCCGTTACGTACATCATCAGTGACCAAAGGATGTTAATACCGATGTAAATTAGTCCGTAACGCAAGGCGATTTTCATGGTGGCGGTTTACTTAGATTTACCCTCAAAGGAAAATCATTTGCAGCAAGCTGCCAAACCATGTTCGTCAGAGCCGTAGAATCCATCAGCCGCTTCACCCGCCCCATTCACACCATCCTGCGTAGCTATGGTTCGAATAAGGTTTGGCCGGGAGCATCCACCTTATTCTTTGTCAACAACGAGGGTATAGCCATCACCTGCCGCCACGTGGCAGACGAACTACTTCGCGCTGAGAAAGTCAACCAACAGTATTTGCTCTTTTCCCAGGCACGATTCCGGCTGAAGCGCGACGAAAATTATGAGCAACATCTCCGTGAACTGGAGACCCAGTTCGGCTATTTCCCGGAGGCCATCGTGCAAATCCGACACAGTTTCGTAGGGTGCTTCGATACGATCTCGGGGTTCGATTGCCATTTGCATCCTACGGCCGACCTGGCCATCATCCGTTTCAAAGGGTTCAGCCAGATCCACTACCAGGATTATGCGCATTTCATTCAGGATGATGGCATGGCCCGGCCCGGACGGTTCCTGTGCAGGCTTGGCTTCCCTTTCCCCGAATTCAACAATTACACCTACAATTACCAGAAAGACGAAATCGAATGGACACGCGAGGGCAATCCCCGCTCACCTTCTTTTCCGATCGAAGGGATCATCACTCGCCTTATCGCACAACACGGACAGATCACCGGCGTCGAAATGAGCTCGCCGGGTTTGAGGGGACAGAGCGGAGGCCCCTTATTCGATCCCGACGGACTCGTTTACGGTATGCAAAGTTCCACCCGCCACCTCCACCTCGGTTTCGACCTCGAGAACCATGAGGTGCAAGTCACTCCCAGAACCAAGCGTGTCACCAATATGCCCTTCCTGCACGTGGGACAATGCGTACACGTAACCGTGATCAAAGCGTTTTTAAGGGAACACGGGGTTAGGTTTTTTGAGGCGTGATGACAGGTTGCAAAAGAACTCTGCATTGAGTTCCATAGGAGCGGTATTCAATAGAACCGTGGATGGGGTGTTAAATGCCAGCTCCGCAGGAGCGCCATCTCCATAATACCGTGGATGCGGTGCAAAATTCCAAGCTCCGTAGGAGCGGCATCTCAATAGAATCGGGATGCGGTGCAAAATGCCAGCTCCTTAGGAGCGGTATCTCAATAGAATCGGGATCCGGTGCAAATTCAAAGCTCCGTAGGAGCGGCATCTCCATAGAATCGCGAATCGGGTGTTAATTCCAAGCTCCGTAGGAGCGGCATTCAATAGAACCGTGGATTGGATGTTAAATCCAAGCTCCGCAGGAGCGGCATCTCAACAGAATCGAATATCGTGTTGCATGCCAACTCCATAGGAGCGAAATCTAGATAGTGATTAGCGAATTTAAATGCGACGAGCTATATAAATTCAAAAAGATATTCCTCGCGAAAATCTATTTGATTATCACGAAGCAACCTGATATACTCGTCTTTAAAAGAGTTTCGGGCATGGTGTTGCTTCTGCGATTCAATGTAGTTGATAACAGCTCGAAGGTGGTAGCGACCCACAGAAAAAGCAGAATATCCAGTCTGCCATTCAAATCGGCCGGAGACAAAACGACGCTCATTGATCCATTTTGAAGAACAACACTTTATCTGTCTGACCAAATCAGATATACTGCAGTCCGGCTTTAGCCCGACGAGCAGATGAAGATGGTCAGGCATTCCATTTATTATCATGAGCTTTTGTTTATTACCTTCAACTATTCCAGTAATATATTTATACAACTGCTCCTCCCATCGATCGGATATGAGATTACCTCGAGCTTTCACTGCGAAGATGATGTGAACATAAATTTGGGTGTACGTATTTGCCATTAATCGCTATTAAATAGAATTGATGAGATCAATTTCCTGGTATTTCGCCACTCTGGGGCTTTGAATTACTTCACTCGCTGTTTCTATTGACATTACGCCCTTACCGGGCGCCGTATCAAACTAACTCCTGAATTTTATCGACACTTTCTCCCTATTGAGGCCAGATTGCTCGTAGGCTGAATGAAGGCTCACCTATCATCGATGGGCGAGTATTTCGCCCCTCTGGGGCTTTGCATTACTTCACTCGCTGTTTCTATTGACATTACGCCCTTACCGGGCGCCGTATCAAACTAACTCCTGAATTTTATTGACACTTTCTCACTATTGAGGCCAGATTGCTCTTAGGCTGAATGAAGGCTCACCTATCATCGATGGGCGAGTATCTAGTTATTTTGGGGTTTTTAGGATTCAACTTTCACCAAACCGCGGTAAAATTAACCCGGGATGCAAACAAGTTATCACAAAAAACCATTTGCATCCGTTTAAAAACGATTTGCCCTGGCGTTATCGGAAAAAACAAACAACCCATTCATCCCACCACCATCTCTGCCGCCTCCTCCGCTACCACACTGCCGATTGCGACTCCCATTCCTCCCATGCGGACAGCACAGAAAATCCGATTGGAAACAGCGCGCACGATGGGTTGCCTGTCGGGACCCAACCCCATGATACCGCTCCAGCGCTGCTCGATTCGAAATTCCGTACCCGGAAGAATCATCGTTCGAAGAAGTTCTTCCAAACCGGCCTGTATCTTCTCCGTCAAACCGAAATCGGTGGTTCGTTCACCCTCGAAATCGAGGTGCCGTCCTCCACCAAACATCACACGCTCGCCCACGTTTCGGAAATAATAGTAGCCGCGGTCGTAATGAAAAGATCCGCGGAGGCGTAATCCGGGGATGAAATCGGTCACTAACACCTGTGCCCGACCCGGACGGACATCCAATTCGGGAAGTAACTCACAAGCGAAGGCGTTGGTGGTGACCAACACTCTGCCAGCCTTTATGACGAAACCGAAGTTGGTGTGGACATCGATATGCGAAGCATGTTCATCCAATTTGACCACTCCTAAGCCTGTAAATACGTCCGTACCGGTTTCCCGCACTTTCTGCAGGAGCCTCTTCATCATTTTGCCTGTATCGATCTGGCCCTCGCCCTGGTTACAAATAATTCTGGAAACACCACCGAGTCCAAATGATGCCGCCTCATGCGATGCATCCATATAGGTCTGATCCAGTCCGGTGATTGGCTTCATGGCTGTATTGAATCTCCCGAGTGCCTCAAAACACTTTTCGGACAATTCGTTCTGCTCTTGAGTAAACACCTCATATCCGCCTAGAGGCTCGTAGCCGATGGCCTCATCGCCAAGCAAGGAACGCATCTTCAGCAGACCCTTGTAGCGCCTCTCGACCAGGGAGAACACCTGCTCTTCGGACAAGGTTTGCAAATCATCCAGCAATTCTGACATGCTGCCGAAACAAGCGAATCCCGCATTGCGGGTACTTGCACCATAAGGCAGGAACGGACCGCGATCAAGGACTGTGATCCTAAGTCCGGGTTCTTTTTGCTTCAATTCCAGGGCTGAAAAAAGCCCGACCAGGCCTCCCCCGATGATCAGTACATCGCAGGAGCCGAAATGGGTGCTTTTCTCCCAATAACTTAATTGAAACGAAC
>JAULUX010000260.1:0-4615 GCA_032111385.1 Bacteroidia bacterium | reverse complement strand
TTCTGGAGAACGATACGGGCGTGAAATTCGATGTTGGCAGCCGATGCCACGCGATTGGTCAGCTGGGAGATGTAAACCGCTCCTCCTGCAATCTCCAAAGTACCGTTTTTCCTCAGCTGCTGTGTAACGGTAAGGATGTCCACGGGTTGAGTGGAATGGAAAAGCTGCTGAATGGCTTCAAAGATCTTCCCGTTCGCTTCGCGGTAAAACGCGGCAGGCGTCAGGATATCGATCACCTCCGCCACGGCATTCCGGTCGAGCATGAGCGCACCGAGTACGGCCTCCTCCACGTCCATGGCCTGAGGCGGTAATTTACCGGGCATGTTCTCGGGCGTCAGGAGGGAGACGCCTGGGACTTTCTTACGAATGATTTTCTCGGTGCTCATGCCTCAAAAGTAATGGCTGAGGACGGTGTCAACTACCCGACTTTTCAACAACCGGTTCAATTCACGCAAATTCAATGCGATTCGTTATCAAATACAAAAGCCGACCCATCCGGGCCGGCTTGTATGTGAATAAACCTAAGCTCAAGACTCAGTGAAAACACCCATGGAGCAGAACTTACGGATGCGTTCATCAACACGGGTTGTGGCATCCATGGGCACCAGGTCGGCAAGTTGTTTAATGATTTCGGCTTTGACGGTATTGAAGATCTCTGCTGGATTAGAGTGCGCTCCTCCGATCGGTTCGGGGATAATACCATCCACGAGGTGAAGCGAAGACATATCGTTGGCGGTCAGTTTGAGTGCTTCCGCGGCCCTTTCCTTGTTGTCCCAATTGCGCCACAGGATACTGGAACAAGACTCGGGAGAGATGACAGAATACCAGGTATTCTCCAGCATAAGTACCCGATCGCCGATACCGATACCCAGTGCGCCTCCGGACGCGCCTTCGCCAATGATGATGCAGATGACCGGAACCTTCAAAACCGACATTTCATACAGGTTTCGGGCAATGGCTTCGCCTTGTCCGCGCTCTTCCGCCTCCAGGCCGGGATAAGCGCCCGGAGTATCAATAAAAGTCACGATCGGTCTGTTGAATTTCTCGGCCAGCTTGAATAACCGAAGGGCTTTGCGGTATCCTTCCGGGTTAGGCATACCGAAATTGCGGTACTGCCTCATCTTGGTGGTATTCCCTTTCTGCTGACCGACGAACATCACCGACTGCCCCTCAATTCGTCCAAATCCACCGATCATGGCCTTATCGTCCTTCACCTGGCGGTCGCCGAACAGTTCGACGAAATCACCACCGGTGATGGCCTGGATGTAGTCGAGGGAATAGGGCCTTTCGGGATGACGTGACAATTGAACACGCTGCCAGGGGCTGAGGTGGCTGTACAGGTCTTTCCGGGTCTTTTCGATCTTGGCTTCCAAGTCCTTTATAACCGCTTCGACATTCACTTTACCCTTCTCGGCGATCTGCTTCGCCTTTTGCAATTGATCCTGCAACTCTTCCAAAGGTTTTTCAAAGTCCAACAAAGTCGTACTCATAGGTGAATCTTATATGGGCAAAGATATCGTAAATAAAAAGTAGTTTCGCCCGATCGCCCTCACACCCGACTCATGGTCCTCTTTCCGAATTGCAAAATCAACCTGGGCTTGCACGTCACAGCCCGTCGACCGGACGGATTCCATGAACTGGAAACGGTTTTCTACCCTGTCCCCTGGTGCGATGCCCTGGAATTGATCGCCAGTGAAGAACCCGGTGTTCGCCTGTTTTCCAGTGGAATCCCCGTTCATGGCGACCCGGCTAACAATCTGGTCGCCAGGGCTTACCACCTGTTGTCTCAAGACAGGGTACTGCCCGGGGCAGAATTCCACCTTCACAAGGTCATTCCGATGGGAGCCGGATTAGGTGGAGGGTCGTCCGACGCAGCCTTTGCTTTAAAGCTGATGAACGAGGTTTACGGTTTGGGGCTAAAAACGGACGAGCTGAAAAGGCAAGCCGCAGTCCTGGGAAGCGACTGTGCTTTCTTTATCGACTCAGCACCTGCCTACGCTACGGGCAGGGGTGAACAGCTCTCCCCCATTGATTGCAGTCTGAAAGGTTGGCATATCCTGGTTGTCGTGCCTGAAATTCATGTGGGAACGGCCGAAGCCTACAGTTGGATCAGCCCTGCAAAACCTGAATTCGACCTTCGTGCGATCATTAGTGAAGACCCATCCACCTGGAAAAACCGACTGAAGAATGATTTTGAAGCAGCCGTTTGCAAACATCATCCACAGATCGCGGGAATCAAGGAGTCGATGTACAATGCCGGTGCGGTTTACGCTTCGATGAGCGGATCAGGATCGGCGGTTTTCGGAATTTTCAAAGAAGTGCCCGATGCCAGCCCTTGGGGGACCTTCAGGCATTGGTCGGGACAACTCTCCTGAGATCAGAAACGATACTGCCGGCAGTCCTTAAGGATTGAATTGCTCCTTGGCTATCTTGAAGAGCTGGCTCTTGCTGTTGATACTCAGCTTCCTGTAGATGCTTTTGATATTCATCCTGACCGTATCGATACTGATGCCGAATTTTTCGCCGATCATCTTGTAACTAAGTCCTTCCAGGATACCCTGAGTCACATCGCGCTCCCGGGGTGTCAATGCCTCGAAGTTCAATTTGACCTGACGGAAATTGTCAAACACTTTACGGGCGATGGTGGGCGACATCATGGCTCCGCCCTTGGCCACGATCTTCAGGACCTCTTCGAAGCTGATATCATCACTCTGCTTGTCGATGTATCCCAGCGCACCACGTTTCAATGCCTCGAAAATGGTTTCCGAGTCATCCTTGATCGTATTCATGATGATCGAAGCATCCGGGTACTTTTTCAAGATGGGATCGATGGCATCCAGGCCGTTCATCATCGGCATGAGGACATCAAGCAAGACGATATCGACCTGGTATCGGCCGGCAAGGAATTTCAATGGCGTTTCAAACGTATGTTCACAATGGAAACCAGGGATGGCATTTACGCGGTTACGCAGATAGACAGACAAGTCGAGATCATCTTCCAGGATGACAACATTCAAATTGCGGTTCATAGCGGTATTGTTCATTTTTTACACTGATCATAAAGGTACGTTGATCTCAATCCTAAACCCATGGCCTGATGAATTGATGTTGATATCGACCACCCCGTTGTGACGTTCGATCCGACGACGGATATTCCTCAAACCATTGCCTTGACTACCCTCTTCCGGAACTGATGTTACGGGACCATTGTCTTCTACCGAGATCTTCAGCTTTCCGGAGTAGGCTTCGGCCAGCACTTTGAGCGTACTTGCATCCGCGTGTTTCATGACATTGTTCACCAGTTCGAACATGACCAGTTTAATGTCGCGGTAGAGTTCGGGGCTGGCTACATAATTGCGGTCCTGCTTGAACGACCATTCCAGTCGGAAATCATCAGAAGAAAAAGTCTTGGTCAGGAGGTCGGCAACCTCATCCATCAGGTTCTGCAGAAAAAGCACACGCTTGGAAATGGTATGGATGAACACACGAAGGCTGAAAAGGGCTGCGTTCAGACTACCGGTGACCCGGCCTCTCAATGCCGGATCTTTGATCTCGCGGGATTGATACAAGGTCCGGGTGAGCATTGTCCCGACTTCGTCGTGGAGATCCATGGATATTTTCTCCTTCAGCTGGTGCTCCGAACGCCTCCTGTAATTGATGGCCATGATCAGCAGTACCAGAAAAACGAAAGCGATTCCGGTCAATGTCCAAAGGAACCACGAGGTTTCGTAAAACGGGATCTGTGCAATTATGGTGATCGGAACGTATTCAATGATGGTACCGAACTCATTGAATGCTCTGCATTTCAGGGTATGACTTCCATACTCCAACCAGAAGAGATCAATGAAGGCATTGCCGCCTAACCGGATCCAGGGTGATCCGTCCAGTGAATACTCGAAGGTGTATCTGCTTGCATTTGAAAGTTCTGCACTGGATAAATACAGACGAAGGTGTTGGCTTTCCAGTTCATAACGCAAAACCTGTCCCTCGACAGGATCGACTTTTACAAAAACCGTATCGGATTTGCTGAACAAATGGAAACCGTTGATGAATCCCTTGCGGGGACTGATGGCGAACTCGATTTTGGAAGGATCAATGACATCGTAACCGTTCAACCCACCGAAAACGAGCAAACCATTGTCTAAACGGGCAGCGGACTTGTAATTGAACTCCTGGTTCATCAGTCCATTTTTCTTCTCAAGACGGATGTAGTTGCCTGTTTCAGGATCGTATGCGACAATGCCCGAATAGGTTCCCATCCATATCTTACCAAGAGGCCCCTTTAACAGTGTGACGATCCTCGGATTACTGAATATGGATTGTGGAAGATCGTATTTGGGCAAAGCGGTGCTCAGATCGAATATCCTAACGCCCTTATCAGTAGCCACCCATATTTCTTTCCGCTCGTCAATGATCAACAGATCATCACAGCGCATAGAAACAGGAGTACCATCCTTTTCAGTCACCTGAATCGCTTTTTGCATTTCCGCAGAAAACTTAAAAAGGCCGCTCTGCGCTCCTATCCAATAATCACCGGTGGTTCTGTCCTCCAATATGGTTTTGACCGGCACCGGTTCGTTGCCGACGGGAAGAACAAAAGAGCTGCCTGTAGACA
>JAULUX010000259.1:0-3502 GCA_032111385.1 Bacteroidia bacterium | reverse complement strand
TCGAAATTAAAATTGATAACACTCCATCGTGTCGGCGTCTTTCATGTAATACAACCTGCCGTCGATCATGTCGATATCGTATATCGGGTTCTTGTCCTTTCCCAGGGGAATGGTGGCCATCACCTCCCCGGTGGTCTTGCTAACTTGCAGGAGATTAGCCGTACCCTTCTCGCCCGCGGCCATGATGATGTTGTAATCGGATGTTTCCGTTGTAGCCTTGAATCGGGCTGATGCTTGCTTGATGAAGGATGAAGCATATCCTGCGGCTTGAACGGATATGTCGCCAAACCCTTGCGACAAGCCGGCAGCGAAGTCACGCGTTTGCTTGGCCATGGGATCTTTCACCTGGATCTGTTGTGCAGCCGAGCCGAAGGCGGCGGAGTAGGTAGCAAAGGCGGCTGAGTAATACGCTGCACGTACAGCACTGGCGATCAACAGGGCCTTGCGAAGTCCGGATACCCCGGGAGCCTCGAAATACTTGTTGTATTTTAATGTACCGTCCATTCCAATGAATGCGAGGTTCTGGTCCGACTTGACCACGACACCGCCGCCCAACAACTCGATACCGCTGGCCTTTTCTTTGCCTTTGAACAATACCGGAGCTTGGTTGACGACTGCAAAAGAGGTGCTGCCAATGTCCATGCGCGAAAGCTGCCCGGTTTTGGTGTTGAAAACATACACGTTCTTATCGTCACCGGTGATACAGCCCGCTCCTCCGGGAATCGCATCTTCCATATACCACACGCCGGTTGTGGTGTTGAGGTAGTTGACCTCCTCATTAGTACCCACCAATACCCCGTTGGGAAGCAGCTCCGCATAGCTTACCAGTCCATCGATCTTTGCGGCCTTATCGAAGGTGAGCTCCCCTGTCTTGGTATCGACTGCCGCGAGTGTGCTGTTGTCCCCGTTGTTGCTGATGACAAGAACACGGCCATCCTTCAGTGTGACGGCACCCGCTGCAGGCCCTTTCAGATTGATTCCATTCCCTTTCTTGCCCAACAGCTGTGTCCCATCGTTGTAAGAAAGCATGTTGAGGTTACCACTGTTGGAAGAGGAGATGAGAAGCCCGCCAGCACAGGGATAGCTGATGCCCAGAGGATAATTCATATTGACTACGGCGGGCCATTTGTGCTTGCCGGTGGCAAGATCGAAAGCCATGAACATGGCAGAGTAAGTGAAGGTGGTGACTTTGTTCCCACTCTGATCGGTCTTCACCGAAGTTTTCTTGGATTGTCCGGCCATGATGAACCCGCCGGGAAAGTCCGGGGTGGTGATGAGTTGGGTCATCAATTCATCTTTGGTGACATTCGCCGCTACCAGACCTTCCAGATTGGCCATGAGGCCGCTCATCTTGGCCATGGCGGGATCGACGGGCTGCTTCCAGATCTCATCTCCCGTAGCAGCGTTGATCTTAGCAGCAAAAAATGCGGACAGGGTCAATACTTCATCTTTGCCGAGGTCCTTCACCGCCGTGACAAAAGTGAAGGAGCCGGATTTGCTCCAGAGTTTTTTACCTGAATTCATTTCCACCATCACCATCTCCGTGCTCTTGCCTCCACCCGATGTGCCGATGACCAGAATTTTAGAACTGGAATACAGGAAAAACCGGTCGGTGACCTGTTCCAGACCCACGGACTTGGCATTAAACACCACCCTGCCGATTTCAGGGTCGAGAATGCAGAAATTCTTTCCATTATCGGACATGACCGAGATGAAAGGAGAATTGCTGATGGCCTCGTAACTACTTTCCGGAGCGTTTTGAATATCGGCTGCCAACCAGGATTCTTCACCTGTTTGAGGTTGGATTCCGATCAGACCGCGAGGGGTTGAAGCCACGATCTGGCCCAGGGGGGTGACTTTCTGCCAGCTGATGGCGGCTTTCATGTCTTTCACCCAAACCGATTTTCCGCCGGAAGCCGTAATGGTCTGGTAGTGCAGGAAGAACAGCAGGAATACAATCGAGGAAATTCCTTTTTTCATGGTTGTCGGATTCTTTATGGTTCAATGCCAATGACCCAATCAAAAATAGAGGTTACATTGCATAAACAAGTGTAAACCATGTTAAGTTTAGGGGTTATGAATCCGAAACGCACCCCATGGACCTGGGAATCTTGCGAAAACGCCATGACTGACCTGCAATGGCTTCAATCGTTTAATTTCACAAAATCAATTGGTTACAAATCATTCCTCTTATCCCATGAAACACCAACTCATCATACTCCTGCTGCTCGTGGGATTGTCGCTGGCAGGATGCAAAAAAGAAAATGACGATTCGGTTCCGGCCCAAACCATCCCCATATGCGGTTTGCTATCGCTCACCGGCGATTGGTCAAGCCTGGGCATCACCTCCAAAGCGGCGATTGAAATTGCCGTTGAAGAGGTGAATGCCGAATTCGCCGCCAATAACCTGCCCTACCGCTTCACCTTATCAATTTACGATACCAAACTGGATCCGGCACTGGCACTCAGCGGACTTACCGGATTTGCTTCGGGCAACTACCGGCTGGTGATCGGACCTCAGTCGAGTGCAGAGTTGGCGGCAGTGAAGCATCTGGCAGATAGCCTCGGACTACTGGTGGTCAGCCAGGGAAGCACGGCGAGCACCTTAGCCATTGCCAACGACGCGGTGTTCCGGTATTGTCCCGGCGACCAGATCGAGGGTACAGCCATGGCCAATACGATGTTCTCCTCGGGGAAACAGGCCATCGTCACTCTGGCGCGCAACGATGCCGGTAACATGGGACTTCAGGCATCAGTGACTTCACACTTCCAGACACTGGGCGGAACAGTAGTATCAGCAGGCAACTATGCCACCAATGAAACGGATTTTACGACAGCCCTAAATGCGGTCCGGACACAGGTGGTGAACTGGTCCTCCACTTATTCTCCGTCTCAGATCGGCGTGTACCTGGCTTCGTTCGACGAAGCCGTACAGCTATTCAACCAGGCGGCCGGCGACCCCGTGCTGTCGGGCGTAAATTGGTACGGCGGTGATGGGTTCATCAAAAACGCGGCCCTCATCAGCGACACTGCTGCTGCCTCCTTTGCCTACGCCACCAATTTCTTCTCTCCGGAATTCGGACTTCCGGCCAGTGCACAAGCTGTATGGCAACCACTGAAAGCGGAGATTGCAAGTCGTTGTGGTCTGCAGCCCGATGCGTTTGCATTGGCAGCCTACGATGCCCTAAAGGTGATGGCCAAGCTGGTCGAAACGAACAACGGTGTTCCATCCGATGGCAGCACTTTGCACTCCTCGTTTTTCAGCCTTTCGAATCAGCATACAGGAGCAACCGGTACGGTGTTATTGAATGCTGCCGGTGACCGTGCCAACGGCGCCTTCGACTACTGGGGATTGGATTACAGCAACGGGGTTTACTCCTGGGTGCTGGTCGGACAATCGCAGTGAATTAACCGTGATTTTTTGAGTCATTTTTCTGTTCTGTAACAAGAGTACCCGAACCCGGTAGTTCGGGCATTCTACCTTTGCGTCATCAAAACAGAA
>JAULUX010000258.1:0-3409 GCA_032111385.1 Bacteroidia bacterium | reverse complement strand
AAGTCTTTAATATCGGCACCGGCAGGGGACGATCAGTTCTTGAAGTCGTTAGTGCATTCGAGCGGACTACAGGCGTCAGGCTACCGGTAGAGAAAACCGATCGCAGACCCGGAGACGTGATCCAGGCCTATGCAGACACGACCCTCGCCAACGCCGCACTTGAATGGAAAGCCGAAAAGGACCTGGACGAAATGATCCTTTCCGCATGGGAGTGGCAACAAACCCTTTCAAAAAAGACAAGCAGCGACCGGACACCCATCTCCTAACACACTATTGTATTAACCGTACATGGAAGCCAAAACGATCCTCATCACCGGTGGAGCCGGATTTATCGGATCGCACGTCGTGCGTCGATTCCTTCAACGGTATCCAAACTATACGATCCTCAACCTTGACAAGCTTACCTACGCCGGCAACCTGAACAACCTGAAGGATGTCGAAAGTGCACCGAACTACCGGTTCATCAAGGGAGATATCTGTGAACCGGAACTGGTGGATGAACTGTTCAACGAATACAACATCCGCCATGTCATCCATCTTGCAGCCGAATCGCATGTGGACCGAAGCATCAGTCAACCGATGGAATTCATCCGGACCAACATCGTCGGAACAGTCGTACTGCTGAATGCCGCCAGGCAGCACATGAAAGAAGGCGGGCTTTTCTACCATGTCAGCACCGATGAAGTGTACGGAAGCTTGGGTGAACAAGGACTATTCACCGAAAGCACCCCATACGACCCTCACTCCCCTTACTCCGCATCCAAAGCAAGCTCCGACCACCTGGTCAGAGCCTACCACGACACTTACGGAATGCCCGTTGTCATTTCAAATTGTTCCAACAACTACGGCAGCCATCAATTTCCGGAAAAGTTGATCCCATTGGCCATCAACAACATTCTCAATAACCGTGAGGTGCCCGTTTACGGTACAGGAGAAAATGTTCGTGACTGGCTTTTTGTAGAAGACCATGCTACGGCCATCGACCTTATTTTCCACCAGGGCAAGGTGGGTGAGACATACAACATCGGCGGACACAACGAATGGAAGAACATCGACCTCATCCATTTGCTATGCCGCATCATGGACCGAAAACTGAACAGACCTGATGGGACATCGGCAGAACTCATCCGCTTTGTGAAGGACCGTGCAGGGCACGATTTGCGCTACGCCATTGATGCCGGCAAACTGAAGCGCGAGCTGGGATGGGAGCCCTCGCTTCAATTCGAAGAAGGACTTGAAAGAACGGTGGACTGGTATCTTACCAACGGAGATTGGATCCGCAACGTCACCTCCGGCGACTACCAGCACTACTATCAAAATCAATACGAGAAAAGATGACAACGAACCGACCGGACTCCGGCAAGGCTTTTCCCTCCATGTACTCCACCTCCTACCATGGGCATGTCGACTTGAGCAACGTTGCTGTTCTGGTAACCGGTGGCGCCGGTTTCATCGGTTCGAACATCGTAGAATACCTTTTATTCCATGGAGTAGGCAAGGTGCGTGTACTTGACAATCTGTCAAACGGCCACCTGCGTAATCTTGAACCTTTCCGCGATCATCCTGCTTTCGATTTCATCGAGGGCGACATCACCAATCCCGAGCAATGCAGGCAAGCTTGCGAGGGCATGACTCATTTGAGCCATCAGGCTGCGCTTGGATCAGTTCCGCGTTCCATCAAAAACCCCGTAGCCACCAGCGACGCCAACACCACCGGTTTCCTGAACATATTACTTGCGGCGAGAGACGCCGGAATCAAGCGTTGCGTATACGCCAGCAGCAGCTCGGTTTACGGCGATGCTACGGATAGCCCTAAACGTGAGGAGCGCATCGGACAGCCTTTATCTCCGTATGCGGTTTCCAAGCTCACCAACGAGCTCTATGCCTCGGTATTCCATCTGCATTACGGCATGGAGCTCGTCGGCCTAAGGTATTTCAACGTTTTCGGGCCCAACCAGGATCCCAGCGGACCTTACGCAGCTGCGATCCCGCTCTTTTTACAGGCGCTCAACGAGAACAAGCCCGCAGTCATCTTCGGTGACGGTGAACAGACCCGGGATTTCACCTTCGTAGAAAACACAGTGCAAGCGAACATACTTGCTCTCTTTACCACAGAATCCTCTGCATTGAACCAGGTTTACAACGTAGCTTGCGGAGACGCCGTTAGTGTAAACAGGCTTTACGAACTGATTGCTTTGGAATGCGGCAAGACTCCACTCAAGAATCATTTGCCTGAAAGAGCAGGCGATATACGTCATTCGCTTGCCGACATCGGAAAGGCCAAGCAGCTGCTCGATTATCGGCCCCGTTATCTGGTGGAATCCGGTTTGAAAATCACAGTAGATTGGTTCCGGAAAACCTTCAATCATGCTTAAGTCACTCTTCAACCGTTTTCGCCCGAAGGAAGAAATCGAACCGATCGACTTCTCCGGTTTGGGGGCGGACATGCACTCCCATCTTATTCCCGGTGTGGACGACGGTGCCAAAACCATGGAGGAATCCCTGCAACTCATCGAGGGACTCCATTCCCTCGGCTACCGCAAGCTGGTGACTACTCCTCACATCATGAGCGATTACTACCGGAACACTCCTGAGATCATACTTGAAGGCCTGGAACGTGTTCGCGAGGCGGTGAAGGAAAAAGGTCTGGATATGCAGATTGATGCTGCAGCGGAATATTACATCGACGATGGTTTTGTGAAAAAGATGGAAGAAGGTCCTCTATTGACCTTCGGCAACAAATACCTGCTGGTCGAGGTCTCTTACATGAATGCTCCTGACAGCATTCATTCCATCATCTTTCAAGCCCAGACAAGCGGCTACCGGGTTGTGCTGGCTCACCCGGAACGTTACCCGTACTGGTATCGGGACTTCGACCAATACCGGAAGTTCTACGATATGGGTGTCACGCTTCAACTCAACCTCAACTCCCTTTCAGGATACTACGGACCGGATGCACGGCATATCGCCGAAAAGCTCATCGAAGAAGGACTCATCGGAGCCTTGGGCACCGACATGCATCATACGCGTCACCTCGAAGCCCTTCAAAGGACTACACGTGAAAAGCTGCTGCACACCCTGCTGGAAATGCCGATGATCAACCGGGAGCTGTAACGGTAACTTTTCAGGCACCTGGCGGCGGTTTACCTCACCTGCTTCCGCATCGGTACCTTTCAACCCGTCGTCCACTTACACATTTTGTGTAAGGTTGGATTCAAAAAAGAGCGATTTCAATTGAAACGCAACTGTAAATTGTCTTCTAAAAAGGGAAGACCATGAAAGGAAACGAAATCGAAAGCCACTTGAACAAGACCGCACGCTTCGAACTTATCAATGGAGCCGTCAAGTACGGAATCATCGACAAGCAAATTGACAGCGAGGTCCTTCGTAGCGACTATTTCTTCATCTC
>JAULUX010000257.1:0-4965 GCA_032111385.1 Bacteroidia bacterium | reverse complement strand
CTATGAACGTGTTTACTGCCGAGGGGCTGACGAAAGCATACAACGAAAAGCCGCTTTTTGAGAATTTGTCGATTTCGCTGGGTGAGAACCAGAAAATGGCACTGATTGCGGCAAACGGGAGCGGCAAAACCACCCTGATGCGCATACTGGCGGGGAAAGAGACCCCGGATAGCGGGAAACTCGCTTTCCGCAAGGATCTTCGCATTGGGGTGCTGGAGCAGGATCCCTTCTTCCCTCCTGGAACGGCTGTTCTGGATTGCATATTTGAGCCGGGTCACCCTATCCTGCATGCCATCGGCGAGTACGAGAAATTGCTCAAGCAGGAAGATGGGGTGGATGAAGTCGAGTTGCAGAAATGGACCGATACCATCGATTCACTCAACGGCTGGGATTTTGAAGCCCGTGCCGCTGAGGTGTTGGGCAAATTGGGAATTCATCAGTTGGAGAAGAACGTCGATCTCCTTTCCGGTGGTCAACGTAAACGCATCTCCCTGGCGCGTCTGCTCATCGAAGACCACGACCTGCTGCTCCTTGACGAACCCACAAACCACCTGGATCTTGACATGATCGAATGGCTGGAGCAGTACCTGCGCCGCCTGAACAAGCCGATGATACTGGTGACCCACGACCGTTACTTCCTCGACGGTGTCTGTAACCTGATCGTGGAATTGGAGAATGGTGCGTCGGTATCCTACCTGGGCAATTACGCTTATTACCTCGAAAAGAAAGCCGAGCGTGAAGCGATGCAAAAGGCTAGCATCGACAAGGCCCGCAATACTTATCGCCGCGAATTGGAATGGATGCGTCGACAACCGAAGGCCCGTACAACGAAGTCGAAGTCGCGTCAGGATTCTTTCTACGATGTCGAGAAAGAGGCCAAAGGAAAGCGGCAGGAGGACAAGATGCAAATCACCATGCAGATGAACCGCCTGGGCAGTAAGATCCTCGAATTAGAGAATGTGTGCAAGTCGTACGACGACCATGTGCTACTGAAGGACTTCTCCTACACCTTCAAGAAAGGCGAAAAGATCGGGCTGATCGGCCGTAACGGTTCAGGCAAATCGACTTTGCTGAACATTATCATGGAACAGATCCGCCCCGACCAGGGTCGGGTGAAGAAAGGGGAGACGGTGGTTTTCGGGTATTATTCCCAATCGGGGATGCAGTTGCCCGATGACAAGCGCGTGATCGATGTGGTGAAGGATATCGCAGAGTATGTCGAAACGGGCAACGGCAATTGGATCGGTGTTTCCCAGTTCCTGAACCACTTCAACTTCACGGGAGCCAAGCAGCACGTGTTCGTGTCGAAGCTCAGTGGCGGAGAACGCAAGCGCCTTTATCTATTAACAATCCTGCTTCGAAATCCCAATTTCCTCATCCTCGACGAGCCCACGAACGATCTTGATATCGTCACGTTGAACGTACTGGAGGAGTTTTTGGACGGTTACCAGGGTTGCCTGTTGATGGTAACCCACGACCGTTATTTCATGGATCGATTGGTGGATCATGTGTTCGTGCTTGACGGAGTGGGAGGGGTGAAGGACATTCACGGCAATTACACCGAGTATCGGAATCATTACGAGGATATGCCTTCTTCAGCCCGTAAGGCTCCGGCAGAGCCGGCGAAAGTTCCGGTTATTGCTCCCACTTCAATACCCGCTAAGCGCAAGCTGAGCTTCAAAGAGCAGAAAGAGCTCGAACAGTTGGATGCGGAAATTCCTGTGCTGGAAAAACGAAAAGCGGAATTGGTTACTGCGATGAATTCGGGCTTGGAGCATGCAAAACTTCAGGAAGTATCAGCAGATTTTCAACGCCTCGAATCCGAGATCGATACCAAGACGATGCGCTGGCTCGAGTTGCAGGAAATGGGCGGCATTTAGAACGGTCAAATGAAAGAGCTCACGGCTTCAAGCAGTTTTCTTGATTCTTTACAGCTATAGGTTTTTTCCTCAAATCTCTCGATCCAACGGATACCCGAAATGGCATTCGTGAGGATGAGTTCGTCTGCATTTTTGACTTCGTTCCGGTTGATCGATCGCTCTGAAAATGGAATCCCGTTTTGTTTCAATGTCGATATCAATATACGTCGGAAAACACCCTCGATACATCCCGATGAAATGGGCGGAGTAATCCACCTTTCATCTGTCCATGCAAACAGATTGCTGCTGCTGCCCTCCATCAATTCGTTTTTGTCGTTGAGCAAAAGGATGTCATCCCATCCCTTCTGTTCTGCGTAACGACCAGCCATCACATATAGCAGACTGCTGGTGGATTTTATCCATGAAAGGGCTCCTGCGGCCTTTCGTTGTTCTTCGTATAGTCCTACCGTGATGCCCTTTTCATCTATAGAACGGGAGTTGTCCAACGGGAAGACCTGTATCTGAAATCCAGCCGTATTCATTTCCGGAACATAGGCCCCAGGAGACGATCTGAATGCCAAAAGTTTCACCCGTAGCTGGGGGAGATTAACATTCCGAACGATCAATTCTTCCAGGGATTTTTGTTTAGGCATCATGTCGGTTTCGATCCCCAACGCTTTTAGGGAACGTGTCAGCCTGTCGAAATGAAACGATGAATACAACAATCGACCGTTCTCCATGCGCATCGTTTCAAAAATCCCGTCACCGAAAAGAAAGGACCGGTTCCGGTCGGCAATGAATCCTGACGAGTTCATTACGGCCTCGCCGTTCACCAGGAAACAAGAGAATACAGGATTCATCCCGCGAAGGAAAGGAGTGAGTCGATGAACACCAGGAACAACGAGGGTTTGAGCGCCAAGGTGAAAATCAAACCGAAGATCGCACCCCAGTAATGGGCATCGTGGTTGATTCCCGTGCCGCCTTGCTTGCTCATGCGGTATTCGAGAAAGAGGTACAGCGGACCGAATAAGATACCCGGTATTCCGATGATGCCGAAAAAGTAAATCTTGCTCCAGGGTTGAAAGAGGATCGCTGCGAAAATGATGGCTGCAACCGCACCGCTTGCGCCAAGCGAGTTGTAATAGTGGTTGTCCTTGTGTTTGGCCATGCTCGGGGCATTGGCGATGAGGATCGCACCCAAGTACAGAATCAGGTAATAGAGCGGAGCCAATTCGCCAAAAACATAGCCGTAGTAGGCTTCAACCACTCGTCCGAAAAAGTAAAACGAGAAGAGGTTGAAGAACAGGTGCATGAAATCGGCGTGAATGAAGCCCGAAGTAAGCAGGCGCCACCATTGTTTGCGGTGATGTACCTGATAGGGATTCAGGATCCACTTCGACATCAGCGAATCGTTGCTAAAAGCGGCCAGGGAGGCGGCTACCGTAAGGCCTATCAGGATCAGGGAAATGTTCATGCCGATAAAGATAACAAGAGGTTTTGACAGGGTTTTGTGTCTTTGGAAATGATTGTATCCGTTTTTAAGACGGCTCTACAAATTCCCCTTATCAAATTCGAACCGTGAAAAACAGGAACAAGGGGCGGCGCCTGATTTCTTTTTTCGGCAATTCCATTCCGTTGATTGGAAAGATGCCCTCATTCCGGGTGTTGGTCCCTTTTTTATTGGGGATACTATCGGAAGATGCATCCCCATTCTTATCTGTTGAGGTCGGTTTATACCTTTTCGTTGTATTGATTCTTTTGTTCCTTTCGATGGTTCTTTCCAGCCGTACAGTGTTCCCGAAGCGATATTGGTTCGGAGCGGTGATGACTGTTTTTTTCTTCTTGTCCGGAGCATGGCATACATCCCTGCATCAGGTGGGCAAGAGGCCGGCTTCCTATTTCAATAAACAGACCCCGCTCATCCTGTCCGGGCGCACCTGCGCGACTGTAAAATGCGGGAAGAAAAGTAGCCGCGTCGTCATGGATGTGCATCAAGTGTGGACCGGAGCGAATTGGCAGGAGGCGCAGGGGAAAATCTATATCAATGCGAAGCCGAAGGTGTTGCAGGGGGATCTTCCTTTTGGAAGCAGAATTATGCTAAAGGCGAGTCCTGTGCCTTTCAATCCCCGTGATACCGGTTTTCCTTCTGCATTGTTTCTGAGGCGACAGGTGCTTGCCAAAGCATGGGTGAAGGATACGATTGTGGTCTTAAATATGAATGATGTTCCGGGAGTCAGAGCTTTGGCTATGCGCTGGAGGGCACGTGTTGCTGATTTATTCGTGCAGCAGTTTCAGGACAGGCGAATAGCCGCAGTGGCGACAGCATTGGTAGTAGGAGAGGAGCTGCCAATCGACAAGGAGTTGAATCGTGCCTATTCCATTTCCGGCACCTTGCACATTCTCTGTGTTTCGGGAATGCATGTGGGACTGGTTTATGTGTTACTCGGATTTCTCCTGAAGCGACTTCGTGATCATGTTTTGTTGAGGCATGTTTATTATCCTACAATCATCACGTTGATATGGGGGTATGCTTTGTTGGCAGGAGCGAGTCCCTCTGTGGTCAGAGCCTCGGTGATGTGCAGTATCCTGCTGACCTCTGACTGGATGAACAGAAAAAGTATGGCCTATAACACCTTGGCCGGATCATTTTTTATCATGGTTATTGCTGACCCGTTTCAGTTGTTTGAGCCGGGTCTGCAACTTTCCTTTTTGGCCGTCTTGGGTATAGTTTGGTTGAGTCGGATGATCACCGCCTGGTGGCAGCCCTCATCCGTGGTGTTGTTCAAAGGATGGTCGTTACTAAGCGTATCCCTTGCGGCACAGGTGATGACCATGCCTGTGGCACTCTGTTATTTCGGTCAGTTTCCGAATTATTTCCTGCTGTCGAATCTGGTGATTGTTCCGGTCACCACGGCGGCAATCTACGGTTGTCTTTTTCAATTATGTGTTTCTTTTTTTTCGCCACTTGCACTCCTGCTCATGGAAGTCAATGCGGCACTTATCCGTTTTTCCAATGCTTTTGTTTTGGAAATGGAACATTGGCCTTTTGTGATAAGTCACTGGAGCATCGGATGGATGGACGCGATTTTTATGTACATCCTGATCA
>JAULUX010000256.1:0-19310 GCA_032111385.1 Bacteroidia bacterium | reverse complement strand
CCGTCAAGGTCAACCTACCGAGGCTATCGATATCGACTACCACCGGAACCTGTCCTACTCCGCACCAGCTCACATCACCCGAAAAGGCCAACAACCCATTAGATCCTGCTAGCACCCCGGGATCGGAAGTGGTACTGTTGTAGAGCAACCGTATTCCAAATTGTGAAGAAGGGGCTGCCGTGTAGGAATCAAATCCGATCTTCAACTTAGTGCCGGTGCCAGCTTCCGCAAATGGCATGGAATCCCTGGCACTGGCATCATCACCAAAACTATAACTGAGACCATCGGCACCGAATCCCGCTAACTTATTGACTCCGATCGTAAAGGACACACGATACTTGTCGGAATTGATATTGCTTGACCGGACCGTCAAACCGCCCAACTTCCCGGTCATATCCGGGGTCAGTTGCACCACGGAATTGGTGTGCGTGGCAGCGCCCGAAAGAACAGCTATTCCTGCATTGACGCTAAAATCGTTGCTGTAGTATGTCTGTAACGGGCCGTTGGCGATTTGAGCTTGTGTCCGTATAACAGTAAGCAAGAGCACGATGGCAGTAAGGAGATAGTTGAGTTTTTTCATTAAAAATACGGTCATTGGTTTCTGTTGTCGAATGCGAAAAGTCCCTTTGGTTGACAGGATAAGTTAGCAATTTCGATTTTTAGCATATGAAAGATTGAATATTTATAGGGAATTATTAATATAACAAATGTGTTACACATTCACAAACATCTCATTTACATATTTTTAACTTGAATACAAGAGATGCTTGTCATACATTTGTTACACACAAAAGCACACTAATCTGATGCGGATTCACCCCAAGAAACAGCTCTTCCCTTTCTTTATGCTTTTGCACTTCCAGCTTTTCTCTGCTTCTGCCGTGGCACAATCGAGCGGTGAGCAGGTCGAAAAAAAACTGGAAGCTATTGTTAAAATCATGTACCAAAATCCGGTTGCAGCTAAGCCAGAGCTTTTGAAGTTGCTTCAACGTAAGGGTGGGGTTCCGGACAGCACTAAAGCCAAGGTATATATGAACCTGTCTACTGTGCTGGGCATGACCAACCGACTGGACTCATCCATTTACGCCTGCAATGAAGCGATCCGCCTGATTCCCGACCAATCCATAAATAAGTCTTCGGCTCTGAAAACCCTGGCCATTGTCTATCGCCTAAAAGGTGAATGGCAAAAGGCTGAAGATGCGATCCATCTGCTACTACAACTCAACGATAGCATCTGGAAAAATGACTTCCTAAAGGCAATAACCTTGCAGGAGTATGCCAGTCTTTGCTTAGACCAATATGAGTACAAAAAGGCTACGAAACTGTTCCTGGAGGCCTTGAATGTGGTCAATTCCCCCGGATACAATGGTCCAGAAGCTTACTATGCCTCTGTCAAACTGCAGGTCAACCTGGCAGAAGCCTACATGCGCTCCGGCAACTACTCCTTTTCCATCAGCGAATTCAATTCCGCTATGTCTAAACTCGATTCTCTCAAGGATTTTGATGGACAAATACGTGCTGGAATTAATTTGGTTGGCGCCTATATCAGTTCGGGTCAAAACAAGAAAGCAGACAGCCTGGTCAAGGCATTGATACCCATCAGCATTCGGCTTGACAACAAGGAACTGCAAGCCTATATTCAACTAAAACAAGGCGATGTGCTGGCCGCCAGGGGGAAATTTGACGATTCACAATCCCATTATCGCACCGCATTCGAACAGCTGGAGATCAACGACTCCCCGGCGTTGCTTGAATGTGCTATTGCATACCTGAAAGCCCTGAAGGAAACCGGAAACACAATTGAGGCAAAAAGGGTTTTGGGAAGCAAAGTCCTGAGCCGATTCCTGGCCAATAGTCCGAAAGTAGACCAGTTGGCCTTTACAAAAGTCGCCCTGCATTTCAAGTGGCAGCACCTATCCAAAGCCCAGCTATACCCATACGTACTAAACCTGATTCAATTGATTGACAGTGTCGCTGCAGACAAGGAAAAGCATTCTGCCAGGCAACTCCAGGCCGAATATCAGTTCGAAAGGCAACAAGAAAAAGAGAATCTGCTCTTACGCGAAAACGAAGTGCTGAAGCAGAAGGATCAATTCAAGCGGAAGCAGCTTTACTTTTTCACCTCAATTGCAATCTTGATTCTAACTGTACTGGTATTGCTAATCCTAAGGCTGCGGCAACGTACCTTGAATAACGAAAAATTAATGAATATCCAGGAACTGGAAATCCTGTTCCAGAAAGAACGCCGTGACTGGGCGGAGCGGGAAAAGGACCTGCGTGATCAGCTCATCCAACAACAGAAAGCGGAGCTATTACGAAGCGTTGAAGATGCCGCCGAACTTAGAACCAAGCTCGATCAGCTCGTTGTAGAACAACATGAGGAAAATCGAAAGAATCTTCTTGAGCAATTCGAGAAAGGCAAAGAAGAAAAGCGGAGTATGGAGTCACTGCTTTCACAGTTCAATGCCGTTTATCCAACCTTCGCCGCTTCTCTAATAAAAAGATATTCGGAACTGACACAGGCAGATGTACAGTTTTGTATCCTATACCGCATGAATCTTACTACAAAAGAGATATCCGTATTGCTAAACATAGGCCCCCGTAGTGTGTATATTAAAAAGTACCGCGTGGTGGAGAAAATGGGCCTGAGCGAAACAGAACAGTTTGAGCAGGTTTTGTTTGGCATAGGATAGTTGTATTATTTATTAAATGAGTCGATTCCGCAATTTGAAAATGAAACCTATCTAGGCTAGGTCCTATCGCCAGACCAGCCTGTCGCTAAGTCTGTTCATGACAAAATTTAGTGTCATTTTTTTTAGGGGGTAGTGTCGGATTTGTGACGGAAGAACCTACACCCCCTGTAAACGCTATTTTCCTAACTAATTGAGAGACAGCTATAAATGCAAAATGGCGCCCTAAAAGAGGCGCCATTTTGAGTTCCCAGCGGTCCGGACGGGACTCGAACCCGCGACCCCATGCGTGACAGGCATGTATTCTAACCAGCTGAACTACCGAACCGTACTATTTATACTCTAAAGAACTTTACTTTCTAATTGATTGCTCCGCGACCCTCCCGCTATGTCGGTGTACTCTAACCATCCCGACGCTTCGGGAGAACTACCGAACCGTTTCCTGAACAAAAAATTCCTTGAACAGGGGTGCAAAGATATTTTGATTTCCTTTTTTAACCAAACAATTCGAGTGGAATATTCCTTCCCTCTTTTAATTTTTAATAATCGGGTGGTAAACCATACGCCCGCCGGCCTGGATCCGGACAATGTAATGACCCGATGCCAGACTGCTCAAGTCGAGGATGGTTTCGGCCGATGAAGGAGCGAACGACATCAACTCGCGTCCTTGCAGATCCATAACCCAGATAACCTGTGGTAACTCCCTGGATTTCAGTTGGAAGATACCGGATGAAGGGTTCGGGTAAATTGAAAAGCCCAACTGCTCCCACTCGGCAATTCCGGAGCAGGGGTCAACGGTGATGCTGGAGGTGTCCCGCCCAATGCAGCCGGCAGAATCGGTGTAGTTATACACGATGTTTTTCAAACCCAATCCGGCAATGGTCGGGTTAAAGGTGGTGCCGCTGACTCCCGGTCCGGTATAAAACCCTCCCGCTGGATTCCCCGGGGTGAGGGTGATGGGTGCCGAATTCAGGCAAACCTGGTTTTGCAATTCCACGTAGCTGACCGCCGGGGCGTTCATTACAATATTGAGCGTGTCACTGGCAGAGCATCCATTCGCGGCAGTTACTTCCACCCAGTATGTCCCACCGGAATTCACGAGTATGAAGGACGTCGTAGCGCCGGTGCTCCAGATGTAACTACTACCTCCAGACGCACTGATTGAAACAAATCCCTGGCAGATATTCAGGTCATTCCCCAAATTGGCGACCGGTGGTGTCAGGATATTGACAGAAACAGATGCCTGATTGGTGCATCCCAATCCATCGGTCACAGTAACCGTATAAATGCCCGAAGCATTCACATTGATGGATTGCGTGGTGGCAAACGTGCTCCACTGGTATCCGGTTCCGCTACCCGCAGCCGTAAGCGCAACCGGACCACCGCACTGGGTGATGTTGCTCCCCAATGAAACGCCGGGTAGCGGATTGATGGTGACATTCACCGTGTCGGTTCCCGAACAACCGGCAGAATTGGTGGCGACCACAATGTAATCTCCGCTGGCACCCACCTGAATGGTGGAGGTAGTCGCTCCAGTACTCCATGAATAGGTGGAGAACCCGGGCAACACGATGGTTGCGGAACCGCAAGCCGTCACGTCGTTCCCAAGGTTGACCGGAATGAGTGAGGGACAAACCGAAATCGGAGTGCACTTGGTATTTGTCCCGCCACAGGTGTCGGTGACCGATAAACAAACAGTGTACAAGCCAAGACCCGCATAGGTGTGGGTTGGACTGGCCTGAGTCGAAGTGTTTCCATCTCCGAAATCCCAGGAGTAACTGACCGCGTTGAGAGAGGCATCAGTAAAAGTGACCGATGGATAAGCTGTGGAATAAGTGTAATCGGCCAGGGCGGGAGCGGGACAGATGATCACCGTGGTGCAAACCGTGTCCGTATCACAAGGAGCATAAATGGTAGAACAAACGGTGTAAGTTCCCGGCGAGGCATAAGTGTGAGTAGGATTGAAGGCGGTATCAAGAGGACTACCATCGCCGTAATCCCAGATGGACGTAGACGAAACGCCTGAGCCATTCGTAAAGGCATAGGTGGTACCACCCTGCCAGATATAATTCAGATTAAAAGTAAAGTTCGCGTCATAATACAGGTTCACCCGGCTGATACTGCCAGAAGCCTCGGTCCAAAGATCCTGCGGAGCCGTATTGGACAAAGTGAACTGCATCCCCAAACGGGAAATGGTTACCGCTAACCCGTCGATGGTGGAGCTCGAAGGACTTGGCGCATAAGAATTGTTGTCGGCACGATTTCCAAGTACACCGATGATATCACCCTGCGATACGGGAATATTCACAGAAATGACCCCGGTGGCCGGATCATTCTGAGTGATGAAAAGCAAGGTGAAATCGTTGGTCGTGGTGGCATAGGTAGGCGGTGGATTGTTGAGCCGGACTACAGCAATATTTTGAGCTCCGGAGGAGGCGTCAGTAGGCACCTCTAATCCGGTGATGGTGAAACAAGTCGGGGCGGTGAACCAATAGCCCCTGACATTACCGGAGAAAGTACTCGATTGAGGAGGCAATGGCATCAGGGTTTGAGCTTGCACGAACCCTGAACAAAGGATGCAAAGCACCCAGATCTGTAAAAATCGCTTCATGTAGATGACAATTGAGTTTGAGTAACAAACCTATAAAAAAAGTGGCTTCGTTGAAAACAACCTGATGAAATGTCTGGGTAAGCATAACCTTGACAAACTGATGAATGCCAAGACAAAAGGATAAAAACCGTCCGGAAGACCAAGAATAAAAATAGGCAGTTCAACGAATTGATCACAGCAAATCAATACCACTGAGTACTGTATATTTGAACTTACACTTTCTGATATGAAAACGATTCAGTGGGCCTTCGTGGTCGTATACCTATCTCTCCTACCCCTCCTGACAAATGCCCAGGTCCCGGATTCCCTGAAAGCAGACTGGAATCTGTCGGGGCTCGACAGCGCAGCTCTACCACCAACCACTACGGTCGATGTGCTGACTTTCGGGGTAGTCCCCAACGATGGAATGGATGATCGCCAGTCCTTGATTTCGGCCATGGCAAATATGCCAGCAGGTGGAGCGGTGATGGTGTTTCCGGCCGGCACGTTCCATTTCAGTAACACTGTACAGCTCCCATCAAATTGCATCGTTCGCGGTGCCGGCTCCGACTCCACTTTTTTCATCTTCAACATGAATAACTCGGTAGCCAATAGTTTTCAGATCAGCGGTACTGCTCAAAACAACTGGCTTCCTGTTACAGGCGGGTTGCAGCGTGGCTCCTCCACCCTGATCATACCAGGTGCAGCCGCCTTGTTCGTGCCCGGAAACAAAATCGAATTGGAGCAGGATAACGGCTCATGGGATACGAACCCGGCAGTTTGGGCTGCGGGAGCAGTAGGACACATCAGTACGATCACCGGGGTTTCAGGTGACACTGTGTTCATGGCCGAAGGACTGAGGATGAATTTCGATTCAACCTTGAATCCAAAAGCGAGGAAAATCAACTGTGTACAAAACTCCGGATTGGAATGCTTTCGCATGACCCGGGTGGACAGTACAGCAGCAAGCATAAACTATGGCGTTTATTTCAGCAAGGCCTTCAATTGCTGGATGAAAGGCGTCGAGGGTTTCAAGAGCGTTGGTGCGCATGTGTATGCTGAAGCGAGTACCCATCTCGAAGTGAAGGGATGCTACTTTCACGAATCTTACCTCTACGACGGGGCCAGCACGCATGGATACGGAGTGATCATGAGTTCACATTCCACACTTTGCAGGATCGAGAACAATGTATTCCGGAAGCTGAGGCATGCCATGATGGTGAAGCAGGGAGCCAACGGCAATGTTTTTGGATACAACTACTCGATCCAGCCTTTCAGAAGTGAATTCCCAAGTGATTACGGTGGAGACATTTCATTGCACGGACACTATCCGTTCGCCAACCTGTTTGAAGGCAATAGCTGTAAGAATGCAGCAATTGACCAGGCATGGGGACCTAACGGACCCTACAACGCCGTTTTCAGGAACAGGATTGAATTGTATGGATTGACAATTTCATCCGGAAGCGTTCAAAGCAATCAACAAACCCTCGTCGGAAACGACATCCCAAGTACGGCCTTTTTTCAAGGCCAATACGCGTTGAACGGATCCGGGCATTTTCAGTACGGAAACAGGGTGCAGGGCAACATCCTGCCCGCAGGTACCAGTAACCTGACGGACTCGAGCCTGTATCTGGACGAACCTCCCTCATTCTGGACAGGCGGTTTACCCTGGCCGTCTATTGGAATACCCTACGCACAGCAGCCCAACCTTGTTCCCGCCGCAAGCAGGTACCTATCCGGTCTTTCTCCGGCAACTTGCAATGAAACTCCCATCAGTACAAACCTGAGTTCAAATGAAAACACTCAAGTAGATTTCAGCGTTTTCTGGAGCAGTCCTTTCATGAACATCCAATTTACGCAACCCAAAAGCGGATTTTGCATTTTCAGCCTATACGACAGGAATGGTTCCAGGATCGCGGTTGACAGTAAATTTTTTGAAAGCGGTTCAGTTCAGCACCGGATGAGTTTAGCCGGAATTCAACAGGGCGTATACTTACTCATCATCGATTCAGACCACATCCGGTATTGCAAACGGGTTCTGTCGCATTTTGGAAATTGACTTTTGCAGTGACTAAATGATCGATTTAAAATGAAATTGAACAGAAGGAAAGTAGCTATTGACCGTTTGAGGAAAATTTGGTTTTTCAAACCTCTTGAAAGCGTTCTGGTTGGAATTACCAGCGGTAAGGTTTATGGAAGTCCATTGACCAAAATAGCTCCGAATCACTATCAATTCAGACCGGGCTCAATCAGAAAAGTGGTAAGAGATGGGATCCGGTACAGACTCGACCTGTCCGATATCGTCGATTGGTTCGTGTATTTCGGATTTCGGGAAACCGCCAGAACCGAACTCTATAAACTGATGCACGAAGGCCAGGTATTTGTAGATGTTGGTGCCAATATGGGTGATGTCACCCTTCATGCAGCATCATTGCTCGGAGAAGGCGGACAAGTGATCTCTCTGGAACCCGACCCTTTGAATTTCCGAAGGTTGATGACCAATCTTTCACTCAACTCCTTTAAAAATATTGAAGCCTACAATGTGGGCGCGGGAAACAAGGCAGGAACTGAATTGATCTACAATGTTTCGGAAGGGAACCAGGGAATGAACAGGATATTATCCAAAGTTGAACCCAACATGGTCGGACGTGAAATCACACTCACCACGCTTGATCAACTGTTTGATAAAATCCGGCCTTCAAGAGTGGATTTGATCAAAATTGACACTGAAGGATTCGAAATGAATGCTCTTGAGGGCGCACGCAGGACGATAGAGCGATTCTCCCCGATTTTTTTCATTGAGATTGACGACAACAACCTGAAGTTGCAGAATTCCACTGCAAAAGAGCTGATTGATTTTCTGACCGGTTTCGGCTATTCTTGCCGTAATGCTGAAAACGGTTTGGACATCGACCCTACTCAAGACTACTCAAATTGCCATTTTGATTTGATTGCCGTTCGAAAAATCAAATCCGTGCCGTAGCACGTAAATACAATTTTGTCACAACATCCTTCCTCGCTTGATCAGGTAGGGCATCAATACCTGCTTATAACCCTTGGAGACATCCGCCTCAACAAAGTCTATTCTGTATTGTGCACATTTCAGTTCAAGCTCTTTGCGGAACTCCTGCATTTTGCGCAGATAGGTCTCGCGCACCTGAACCGGTTGCACCTTGACCTCCTCGCCCGATTCAACATCGATGAAACGTACGGGGCGGTTTTCAAAGGTGAAATCCAATTCAGTTCTTTTATCAACCACATGAAAAAGGATCACCTCGTGCTTGTTATACCTGAGGTGTTGCAATGCCCCGAACAAATCACTTGCTGTAGCTGAATTCTCGAACATGTCGCTAAAGATGACGACAAGTGAACGACGATGCACACCCTCAGCAACCTGATGAAGTGCCTCAGCGACTGCAGATGAGCTACTGCCGTTGGAAGCGATTGCCTCTTCCAGCTTATGCAAAAGCAATTTGTGGTGTACGGAACTACTGCGTGCAGGGGTCTGGGTTTCGAGCTTGTCTGAAAAGACACTTAACCCAAATGCATCCCTCTGCATTTTCAACAATTGCATGATGGCTGCGGCACAATGCGCAGAAAAAGTGATTTTATTCAATCCATCGGACGACTTTCTGTCGAACGAAGGAAAATGCATGGAAGCTGAATTGTCCACCACCAATTGGCAACGCAGATTGGTTTCCTCCTCATACCGTTTGGTAAACAACTTTTCTGTCCTACCGTAGAGTTTCCAGTCGATGTGTCGAGTGGGCTCTCCCGTGTTGTAAATCCTATGCTCGGCAAACTCCACTGAAAACCCATGGAACGGGCTTTTATGAAGACCCGTGATAAAGCCTTCCACCACCTGCCTTGCGATCAAATCGAGATGGGTGATTTGGGTGAACTCCTGTTTTTGTAGGGACATGGTCGGAATGAGTAAGCCGGTCAGCCTTTAACGCAGAAGCACCGCATGGTGTTGCACCAAAGGCTGACCGGCTTGTGTACCGTCAAGTTAAGTTGAACACGATCAAAGCTGGGCATCGATCTTGCCGGCAAGCACAGCCTTCGGAGCCACGCCAACCTGCTTGTCCACAACTTTGCCGTCTTTGAAGATCAGAAGCGAAGGGATATTGCGAATACCAAACTGCATGGAAACGCCCGGGTTGTGATCGACATTGACCTTGCCAATGACGGCCTTGCCTTCATACTCCTTAGCGAGCTCTTCCACGAATGGTCCAACCATGCGGCAGGGGCCGCACCATTCTGCCCAAAAGTCAACCAACACGGGTTTGTCTGATTTCAGAACAAGTTCATCAAAGTTTTGATCGGTGAATTCAATTGCCATATTTCTGTTTTTTTGAAGTGATTCGTTGATTTACAAGTATCGTTCCCATCCAAACACGCTGCCAATCTGTCACAAAAGGGTGACACTGATTTCGTGGATCCGCGAAATATCCTCGATCAGGGGATTGTGGGCCTTCACCTTCAAGGCCTTGGGGCGGAAGGGAAGCATCCACCTTTTCTCCTCGTCAATCACCTGAATCCTTACAGCAGTATTTCCGGGATGCTGCAAAAATACTTCTTGCATCCGTTTAGCAAGATCAGACTTCAGGTCGCTGAGCCTTACCGTTACGACAAGGTCTTTGCTGATACGGTCGCTCAGATCACTGAGGTAACCCATGACCAATGGCTTGATCTCAAAATCATCCTCTTTGCCATACCGGTTCTGCACACGGGCTTTGATGAACACGAGACTGCCTGACTCAAGGAACTGTTTGAATTTGCCATAATCCTCACCGAATAGCATCAACTCGATCTTGCCACTGAGGTCTTCGATGTTCATTGAACCGAACGGCTTGCCGGTTTTTGTCATGCGTGAGTCGGCCTGTGTGATGATGCCTGCGATGGCTATCTCTCGGCCACGGATGGTCTTCAAGGTATCCGTCTGTATCAATTGATCGATGCGGTGTGAGCAAAACTGACTGATTTCAAAACGGAAATCGTCCAGCGGGTGACCGGAAATGTAGAAACCGATGACCTCTTTCTCTTTACCCAAGGCCTCGAGTTTCGACCAGGGTTCACAAACAGCCAGGCTGGGCTGAGAAACATCTTGCTCTGTGCTGTCTCCGAACAAATTTTGCTGAAGACTTCCGGCCTGTGCCGCCATCGCATTCCCGAACTTGACCGCTTTTTCCAATCCGTTTGAACCGTCACGCGGATCGATTGCAAAATATTGTGCCCGATGGATCCCGTTGAAGCAATCAAAGGCACCCGCCAGCGCCAGACTCTCAAGGCAACGTCTGTTCAGGAAGCGACCGTTGACCCGTTTGGTAAGATCAAAAACGGAGATGAACGACCCGCTCCCCTCCCGCTCTTCGATAAGAGACATCACCGCCTGTTCACCCACGCCCTTCACCGCACCAAGTCCGAAACGGATCTGTCCGGCTTTGTTCACACTGAAATCGTATTGGGACTCGTTCACGTCTGGACCAAGCACCACCAAACCCATCCGTCGGCATTCCTCCATGAAGAAGGTCACCTTGTCGAGCTGGCTCAGGTTGTGCGTCAATACCGAAGCCATGTATTCGGCGGGATAATGCGCCTTTAGGAATCCGGTCTGGAAAGCGACAAAAGCGTAGCATGTCGAGTGTGACTTGTTGAACGCATAAGAGGCAAAAGCCTCCCAGTCGGTCCAGATCTTTTCACACACCTTGGGATCGTATCCGTTCTTTGCGCATCCCTCCATGAATTGACCTTTCATCTTGTCCAGCACCTCCTTCTGCTTCTTCCCCATCGCCTTGCGCAGGGTGTCCGCTTCCCCCTTGGTGAATCCCGCCAGTTTTTGTGAAAGCAACATCACCTGCTCCTGGTAGACCGTGATACCATAGGTCTCCTCCAGGTATTCCTGCATATCGGGCAGGTCGAATACCACAGGTTCCCTACCGTGCTTGCGGGCGATGAAGTCGGGGATGTACGCCAAGGGACCGGGCCGAAATAAGGCGTTCATGGCGATCAGGTCTTCGAACTTATCCGGCTTCAGGTCCTTGAGGTACTTCTGCATGCCGGGCGACTCGAACTGGAAAGTGCCGTTGGTCTCTCCGCGCTGGTAAAGCTCCAGGGTTTTGTCATCACCCAGCGGAATGGTGTCGATATCGATTTCCACCCCATGGTTCTGACGGATCAACCGGACGGCATCCTTGATGATGGTCAAGGTTTTCAGACCGAGGAAATCCATCTTGATCACACCGGCGTCCTCGATCACCTTTCCGTCGAATTGGGTGATGAGCAACTCACTCTCTTTGGAAGTAGCTACAGGGATGATCTCTGTAAGATCTTTCGGGGCGATGATGATGCCTGCGGCATGGATGCCGGTATTCCGAACCGACCCCTCAAGCACAAGCGCCTCCTTAAGTACTCGCGAACGGAGGTCCTCCCCTTTCATGATACTGCGAAGCTGCTTCACCTGCTCGAGTTCATCGGAGTTCAGCGCCTCTTTTTCCTTGAGGCTCTTGTCCCCTTCAAGTGGCGCTGTCAGCACGCGTGCCAATTCGATACCGGGCTTCTCCGGAACCAGCTTGGCGAGGGCGTTGGAATCGCTAAGCGGCAGATCCAATACGCGGGCTACGTCCTTGATACTCATCTTGGCGGCCATCGTACCATAAGTGACGATTTGCGCCACCTGGTTACGACCGTATTTGTCCACTACGTAATCGATGACTTTCTGACGACCGTCGTCATCGAAGTCCGTATCGATATCGGGCATGCTCTTCCTGTCGGGGTTCAAAAAACGCTCGAACAGCAGGTTGTATTTTATGGGATCGATATTGGTAATCCCGATGCAGTAAGCTACGGCCGATCCCGCCGCCGACCCCCTTCCGGGGCCGATCAGTACACCGAGGTCGCGGCCCGCTTTGATAAAGTCGGCCACTATCAGGAAGTACCCTGCGAAACCCATCGTCTTGATGGTGAACAGCTCGAAGTTTAGTCGCTCCTCGATGTCGGGTGTCAACTGTCCGTACCGTTCAAGTGCTCCGGTATAAGTAAGATGATGCAGGTATTCGTCCTGAGTGGTGAACGGTTCGGGAACCTTGAAGTGTGGAAGGAGGATATCCTGTTTCAGGCGCAACGGCTCCACTTTATCGACGATCTCGTTGGTGTTATCGAGCGCCTCGGGAAGGTCGGAAAAGAGCTCCGACATCTCGCCAGTAGTCTTGAAATAAAACTGATCGTTGTAGAAAGCGAAACGTGTGCCCCTCGCCTGCCCCTCTTCATCGGAAAACTCCTTATTGGTGGGAGTACTCTGCTTCTCTCCGGTGTTGATACATAAAAGGATATCATGTGCATTGGCATCTTCCCTGTCCACGTAATGGGAATCGTTGGATGCGATCATCTTCACTCCATATTTCCGCGCGAATCCGATCAGGACTTCATTCACTTTGATTTGCTCCGGGATATCATGGCGTTGCAGCTCGACGTAATAGTCTTCTCCGAACAAATCGAGCCACCATTTAAATTCTGCCTCGGCAGCAGCTTCACCACGCTTGAGGATTGTTTTCGGAACGATGGCACCAAGGCAACACGATGTAGCAATCAAGCCGGAATGGTAACGCTGAATCAACTCTTTGTCAATTCGGGGGTATTTCCCGTACAAACCCTCCACATAACCGAGAGAGCACAACTTGATCAGATTTCGATATCCCTCTGCATTCTTAGCCAGCAAGAGCTGGTGATATCGAACATCCCTCTCGTCGCGGGTGAACTGTTGCTTATGACGGTCGTTCACCACGTAAAATTCACATCCGACGATGGGCTTTATCCGGTTCGGGTTCTCCTTGCTGTTGTGCTTGGCCGCTTCGGCCACGAATTTGAAAGCCCCAAACATATTTCCGTGGTCGGTGATGGCCACCGCGGGCATGTTGTCGGCCAGGGCCTTTTTGTAGAGGGAGGAAATATCGGCGGCTCCGTCCAGCAACGAGAACTGGGTGTGAACGTGCAGGTGTGAAAACTGTGGCATAATTTGTCGTAAAAATAGGTTTCCTTATTGCTGAATTGAATACCCGATCGGTAAGTCGTTCAAACTGAGGATGGATCGTAATGAACAAGGGCGCCGGGACGCAAAATGGACTTGGATCTCAGCCGGGAAAGCCCCCTTTCAGGCCACCGTTCTTTGATTTCCTAAAATGTAACCTTTGAAGCATCTTTGCTTTCATGAACCAAAAGTTTCCGATCCTGAAGATAGGCCTCGTCCTGTTGTTGGCCGTTTGTATCCATGTAAACGCTCTTGGTGGCAACGAACCTCATCCCCTCTCACCGAATTACACGGAAATACGAGATCATTACCTGAACCTGGACAAAAAGCATCCACAGGCCAGGCTTCTGGAATATGGCCTGACCGACTGCGGCAAACCGCTCGAGCTGTTCGTCATAAGCCCTTCGGGAGAATTCAATCCCGACCGATTGAAGCAGGACGGGCATTTGGTCATCTTCATCAATAACGGCATACATCCCGGGGAACCTGACGGCATAGTAGCCTGCATGGAGTTGGCGAAGGATATTCTGGAGGGCAGGCATCGTCTTCCCGTTAAAACAGTACTGTGCCTTATTCCGGTTTACAACATCGATGGACTTCACATTACCTCCAGTTATTTCCGCTCCGGTCAGAACGGACCGGACGTTGTCGCCTTCAGAGGAAACGCCCAGAACCTTGACCTGAACAGGGATTTCATCAAATGCGACTCGGAAAACGCACGCAGTTTCACCCGGATGTACCGGCATTGGGATCCGGATGTGTTTGTGGACACGCATGTTACCGACGGTGCTGATTACCAACATGTACTCACACTGATCGACTCCCAAAAAGACAAACTCCACCCGGCTGTCTCCATGGCCATGCAAAAGCATCTGCTTCCGGCATTGTACGAGGGAATGGAAAAAAGAGGATTTCCCATGTGCCCCTATGTAAACGTATGGGGGGAAGATCCTAGCGGAGGTATGAACGGTTTCCTGGAATCGCCGCGGTATGCGAGCGGATACAGTGCTTTATTCAACGCGTTCCCCTTCGTCACGGAGACACACATGTTAAAACCGTTTGCCGAAAGGATTCTGGCCACACGCGTATTTATCGAGGTGTTGATCGCGACCTGTGAACCGCTGCACAGTGAACTATTGGAGTCGAGAAAAATGGCCAAACAGCAGACGGCCATCAGCCAGCAGGACTTTCCGATCCGCTGGAAGCTGGATGAAACAAAGGTGGACAGCATACCTTTCAAAGGGTTTGTGGCGGAGCGCGTGCCGAGTCGTTTAACCGGACACCCTCTGATCCAATTCAATCGGGATAAACCGATTGATGCGCGGGTGCCCTACAGGAACCATTATATTGCAGCGAAAACGGTTCGCAAACCGGTTGCCTATCTGGTACCGCAAGCCTGGTCCAGAGTGACCGAACGGCTCCTACTGAACCGCGTGGACGCTTTTAGGATCACAAAGGACACCCTGGTCCGCGTTCCGGCGATGTACATCCGCAATCAGGAAACCGGCAAAACGCCTTATGAAGGGCATTTTATGCACACCAACGTCAAAACAGAATCCGACACCCAATTCATACAGCTCTTCGCGGGCGATTACTACATCCCTTGCAACCAGGCAGCCAACAGGTACATCATCGAAACTCTGGAACCGGAGGCTACGGATGCGTTCCTGGCCTGGGGGTTCTTCGATGCCATCTTTCAGCAGAAAGAATGGTTCTCCGACTACCTTTTCGAAGAAACAGCCTTCCGCCTCCTTGAGGAAAAACAGGAGCTGAAAGCCGAATTCGACTCATTGAAAAATACAGATGCCACTTTTTCCGGTGACCCTTGGAAGATGATGGCCTGGATATACCGACGGTCTCCCTGGTATGAACCCAGCCACCTCCGCTATCAGATCTTCAGAATTGAGGAAGCTTTACCTCCAAGCCATTTAAACAGAGTGGATTACCCGGACATGCACAAACCAAGAAAACAAGGTAAAATGCACTAGTAGTCAACTCTTTAGTTGAAAAAATGCTTGGAAAACGATTTTTTTCGCATCTTTGCAGCCCCGGAAAAGGAGAACCGGGTTAAAATCAATACAATATGCCTACAAAAATCAGATTACAGCGTCATGGTAAAAAGGGAAGGCCTTTTTATCATATTGTGGTGGCTGACAGTCGTGCTCCAAGAGACGGACGTTTCATTGAAAGAATCGGGTCATACAACCCGATTTCCAACCCGGCCACGATCGATATCGATTCGAACCGCGCCTTGGATTGGATGATGAAAGGTGCCCAACCGACGGAAACGGCTCGTGCCATCCTCAGTTACAAAGGAATCCTTTACCGAGTTCACCTTGCAAAAGGGGTCGCTAAAGGATCGATCACTCAGGAGTTGGCCGACTCGAAATACGAGGCCTGGATGCAAGAAAAGGCAGGAAAGATCGAACAGAAAAAATCCCGTCTTGCCGAAAACTCTTCACGCTCTTTGAAAGCTCGCCTTGAGGCAGAAGCCAAAGTGAACGAGGCTCGTCTTGAAGCACGCAAGGTCAAGGAAGCAGAAGCAGCCCTGGCGCCTCAAGCTACTGAAAGCACCGAATCTGCGCCTGCAGAAGAGTCAGAAGCAGCTCCTGCTCCTGAAGGAGAAGCTCCTTCCGAGGCTTAAAAATCCATTCACATGACCGGAAGGCTGTCCCCCACCGGAGACAGCCTTCATTTTTTCACCCCCTTTCAATTGTCTTACTAGCATGGAAAAACATCCCGGATATTTTCAATTGGGTTCCTTAGTCAAGACCCACGGTGTTAAAGGCGACTTCATTGCAATCATCGACTCCGACTCGCCTTCGCGCTATAGAGCACTACGGGTGGTCTACTTAGAGGTCGGGGACGTATTGAAAGAGTACACAGTCTCCCAAATTTCCTTAAAACCCAAATCAAATACAGCCACGGTTCACCTGGTCGGAATCGAAGACAGAACGACCGCCGAGGAGTATCTGAAATTACATCTTTTTCTCCCCCTTGACATGCTACCCGCGCTAAAGGGAAAGAAATTCTATTTCCACGAAGTCATCGGATTTAATGTCGTTGACAAACACCGTGGCGTATTGGGTCCTATCACCACCGTCTATGAGCGCAGCAGTCAGCCGGTGATCGAATGCATGCACGAGGGCAAGCAAGTCCTATTTCCGGTCCACGACGATTTGATCGTTAAAATCGATCGGAAAACACAAAACTTTCATGTGGATCTGCCCGAAGGCTTGATAGACCTTTACTTGGAATAAGCGGCTAGGTGAACTGCACAAAACCGGCTTAATCCGTTCCGATGGGAATCAACGTGAAGTCGTGGTATTTGAGAATGGGAACCAACCTGTTCTCTTTTCCGCAGCCTTCACATACGGGTACCAAATCGCTTCGAATATTCAGACACCTGATTAACCGGGCGTCCTGCAATTCTTCCCCCAGCCATTCGTTGTAGGCGAGTGCCAATGCATCCCAGGCCATGTAGGCCTGAGCCAAAGGATCCGCGTGAAATTCATTCACAAAAGCTCGTCTGAATTCCATGACATCCCGCAAACTCCCATCGATATGGTACCCATTGAAGAGAATGGTATTCATCTCCTGCAAAAGCACCGGATCAACAGACTCAAACCCTTCCCAAGAGGGCATTCCACAAAGCACGATGTCGTGTTCTTTTCTGACAGGCTCCAAGGCGTTCAAAAATGAAGAGAGGAAAGATTCATCGATAGTGGGAACAATGACCAGGTTTTTTTTCTCGCGGCTTAGCCTGCCAGCGAATCCGGTCCAGCCTTGGCCTTTGTACTGGAATGGACGGCAACGCATGGTATCATTGCTCATGCTATCAATGACAGACTTGAAAAGCCGAGCTACTTCCCTTTCATTACGCTGATCTCGGTAGACCGTATGGATTTCAGCATCAGGATAGGATTCAATCAGATGCATTGCAGTCATTCTGATCTGTGTATTGTTGCTCGGCAACACCAATCTCAACCACTGGCTCTTGTACAGCGGACCGGCATTGCTCGACTGAAATACATAAACCGGCTTCTTCCAGCGGTTAGAAGCGGAAGTTAAATATGGCTGAAACGACATGGGGAGCATGGAAATGACAGCATCGTATTGTCCTCCACGAAACACGTTCAATTGCTTCATCACCGAGGATGTATCCTGGCCGGTATCCAAAACTCGGAACTCAACCGTAAGGCCGTTCGCGGCCAGGCTGTCACGAAACATACGCGCTGCCTCGTAGAAATGAAGGGCGGGGATACTGGACGAGATCAGTTGTGCTGATTGATCGGGAACTGTATCAAGCTGTTCAAGCTGCGCGGCATACAATGGCAAAAGCAAGGCAACCTTAAACGTATCCGATGCAGTAGAAAGGGAATCCGGAGATGCCTTTGATGACAACGAATGGAAGAGGATGAGCAGAATTGTAATCAGCCGAGATGAACCGGAAATTCTGAATCGTGGAACCATGACGTGCTTAACTTATTCCCACTCAATGGTTGCAGGGGGCTTCGAACTGATGTCATAAACCACCCGGTTGACCCCTTTGACCCTGTTGATGATCTCATTGGAAACCTTTCCCAGGAATTCATAAGGCAAATGGCACCAGTCGGCAGTCATCCCATCGGTGGATGTCACCGCACGAAGCGCTACGACTTTCTCGTAAGTCCGTTCGTCTCCCATGACACCAACAGAGTTGACGGGAAGCAAGATGGAACCGGCCTGCCAAACCTGATCATACAATCCATGCTCGCGTAAAGCTTGAATGAAGATGAAATCAACTTCCTGGACGATCCGCACCTTGTCAGGTGTAACGTCACCGAGGATACGAATTCCGAGGCCGGGACCGGGAAAAGGATGCCTGTCGAGTAAGTGAGCGGGCATGCCCAGAGCTTTACCGACCTGACGAACCTCATCCTTGAAAAGGCTTCGCAACGGCTCCACCACCTTGAGCTTCATCTTCTCGGGTAATCCGCCGACATTGTGGTGTGATTTGATCGTAGAGGATGGCCCCTTGACCGAGACCGATTCAATAACATCCGGATAGATGGTGCCTTGAGCAAGCCATTTCACCTCCTTGAGCTCCTGCGCCTTGGCATCGAACACCTCAATGAACACCCTTCCGATGATCTTCCGTTTTTGCTCCGGCTCGGTCACGCCCGCCAATTCGGAATAGAATTGGTCGGACGCATCCACTCCGTGAATGTTCAGACCAAAATCCTTGTAAGTATCAAGTACCTGTTCGTACTCGTTTTTGCGAAGTAGTCCGTTGTTGACAAAAACGCAATACAGATTCTGACCAATCGCTTTGTGAAGTAGCATGGCTGCGACTCCCGAGTCCACCCCTCCGCTCAAACCAAGAATCACCTTATCCTGACCCAGCTGACTACGTAGGGCATTCACGGTTTCTTCAACAAACGACCCCGGCGTCCAATCGCCTGTGCAACCACAAACTCCCAACACAAAATTCCGAAGCATGTTTTTCCCTTCGATACTGTGAACCACCTCAGGGTGAAACTGAACACCGTAACTTGGTTCTCCATCGATACGATAAGCCGCCACAGGAACATCAGGTGTGCTTGCAATCACCTCGAAACCACCTGGAATTTCGACAATGGAATCGGAATGCGACATCCAGACCTGTGATTCGGATGGAATACGATCGAGCAACCCGGCCTCTGAATTGCGCACGTTCAAGATGGCTCGTCCGTATTCTCTGGTATTCGAGGACTGAACTTTACCACCACCCTGCTGGGCCATGAGCTGGGCACCGTAACAAACTCCAAGTACAGGAAATCGTCCTCGTAGGGATTTTGTATCCACAGATGGAGCTCCCTCCTGTCGTACAGAGGCAGGCCCTCCGCTCAGGATGACCCCTTTAATGCCGGGATGAAACTCCGGTAACTGGTTGTAGGGGTGGATCTCACAATACACGTTCAGTTCGCGGACACGCCTGGCGATCAGCTGCGTGAATTGGGAACCGAAATCGATGATCAGAATA
>JAULUX010000255.1:0-13665 GCA_032111385.1 Bacteroidia bacterium | reverse complement strand
CTCGTTTCCGTAAAAGGACTGATCGGGGCGATGTGGATGAAAAAGTGCCAGTCCGACCGTTGCTTGTCGCTGATCATTACCGGTCATGTATTTCTCTCCACGTCGATATTGCCAAACCAACCCCGCACCCATGTCTAGAAATGCCCGGCTTTCGTTTCCGTTGTTTAACCCTCCCGGCAGATTGGCATTGTAAGCGTTTCCATCGAATTGGCTGCCCCATTTCAGGTTGTTGGGATTCAGGCTGCGCTGCGCATACCCGAATTGAAGTCCGGCACCCAGGCTGCTGCGATCACTCACCGGAACATGGTATGCAATCGATGCATTGGCCTGCACATGGGAAAGGGCTTTGTCGTAAAATACATTGAGGCCGGCGGCGAGACGACCGCCCCGGTTCTTGGAGTTGATAAGAATTCCGTCTGCGGATGCTTGAAAGCTATTGAACGGTACGTCTACCGAACGCCATTGGTCTCGATAATTGAGGATCAGTCGGGTTTGCCTTTCGGCACCGGCCAAAGCCGGATTATAAAGTAAAGGAGATTGATGGAATTGGGAAAAATGAAGGTCTTGTGCCAATAGTGCTCCACAGAGGAGGATGAGCAGCTGGGTGACGAGTGTCTTCTTCATGCAGTTGACAGACCTCTCCCAGTCTAAACCTGGGGACATCCGGAAACCGAAGATACCCGCATTAAAAAGTCGGGCGCCGCCCTGGATTACTTCGATATCAACATGCTTTTACACGGTGAGGAATGGTGCCCCTACCATTTTGCTTCGCTTCGGAGAGGGGTTTTCATACCTGTGATGATGCGGTCAATGATGCCCTCCTCATACGTACCTTTTTCATCGTAATATCCCTCGATCACGGAAATGATCTGAAAAGAGATCTGGTGTTGCCATTTGGCATTGTGACGAAGGCTTTCGAGATAGGTTTCAAGGGGGCGGTTGGTTCCGTCCATGGTAAAATCCGTGATGATGTATCGGTACTTGTTTTCTTTGGCTTCAATGCTCACCTTGAATGTACATTTTCCCATTTTTTTGAAGCCGTTCACGGTGTTGCCCGCACTTAGCTCTACGGTTCGTTTAAAAGTTACCTTGCCCGAAGCGGAATCGTTGTACACCATTTGCTTCTCAGGTACAAGGCAGAGTGAGCGTGCTATGATTTCAGCTTTCTTAAACAAGTCGGTTTTCGAAGCAGTGGTGTCGCGGCTTTCCTGATAAATGAAACGGCTGGTTTCCAAATCGAGTGGCAATTCGCAGTAATCGCAATAAGGTTTGATCACCGTCTGCCGGTATTTTTTGTTGAAGGTGTCGACCTGGGCCTGTACTGTGATGGATGCTGTTACGAGCAGGGTGAAGAATAAAGCGCACTTCATTTTCTTTTCAGTTTTAAAAATTCCATTGCCAACCCTTAGAACGATTTTTTTGTTCCGGGGTTGCTGGTGAAACGTGGAAAATGGACTGTATTTCGAATAATTATGGTCTACCCTTGATCTTCGACAGGTCAATTCCGGGAGGAAGCCCCTGTGGAAAACGGGCAAACATGTACAACTTGTTGTAATCGACATCCTCTTCCGTGTAGGTGAATCTGGACGAACCGGAAGTGGCAACGGAAATGGTGGTGATCAGGTTGATGGGTAATGTGATAAAGCCAATAACCCCCTGGGAAACGCTCAGAGCAACTGATAAGGGGATGAATCCGGCGTAACTCCTCGACTTTGCAGTATAAAGGTCGTATCGTTTAATTGAAGTGCGCTCGATACGAATGACCTTGCCGGATGTTTCTTCCAGCATATAAAGGCCCATGAACTGAACGGCTATCAATTCCCCTTGGGTCCACATTGTTCCCTTGGGATACCCGTAAATACGAATGACCGACCCGTATGGATCCATGCCGACCTCCTTGTCCATTGGAGCCTTTCTGGAAGTACTGCAGGATGAGAGTGTTGCCGCAACAAAAAGGCAAGCAGTGATGAATGTTCTTTCAGCGTTCATCGTTTAAGGTCTGGTCCGTTTCTATTCGGGAACTCCAAAAAGCCTCTTCCATGGTTCTTTCATACACTTTGTAAAAGGCCGTTTGTCCGTTCAAATAAGCACGTGGTTGTTCAATCATCTTTCTCAACATCATCAGATCCTTGTCCTTCAACCACTCCTCGCGCATCCATTCCAGGTAGTATCCTTTGGCATAAAGAAATAGTTCATACTCCCGGTCTTCCTCGGGCACTTCAAAACGGAGTTGGTATGCCGTGCCGGGCATCGATACCAGCAAACGGGTGGAGTCTTGCATCAGTGACAAGGCTTGTGGATCTGTTTTTCCGCGGCGCATGACGTTGTTCACGGTAAGAGTCAAGGGTTCTGCCGTTCCCTCGATCTCGGTCAATACCACCCTGTCGATACGCCACAACCCTTTGTTCATCACCAGCCGGATGCGTATGGGTGAAGTTGCGGTGAGATGTTTTAGAGGCAGCAGCTGTCGATTGATGGCGATGGGTCCGGTTTCGTAAAAACCTCCGCAGGAAATCCATGCTTTCGCGGCTTCGTCCCATTGAAAAACGTCGATGTCGCCCAGTTCTTTTCGAATACCGTTTTTGAGTTTGTCGTTGGTGGAGGGGTTCGTCTCAAGTTTTGCAAAATAGTCGCCGACCTCGTCCCCCATATACCCCATGGCATTGTAGATGAAATAGGTGGTCATCAGGGTCTGTCGGAAATCAACCACCAATCCGTATTGCTTTCCTATATCCTTCTGATCGAAAACAAGGTCGATACTCTCTTTGGTCACGAGGCGCTCCTGGTCAGCGGCAGAGAAACGCTCTTGCTTGTCGTCTTTTTCCAAAAGAGTTTTGATATCCCCCTCCGGGCCCGTGGCTTGTTTTGGGGGACTCAATTTGCGGCAACGGTAATAATTGTTGTTTCTGTCGTGAAGGATGTTCTCGTCTTTTTGAACCGGAAAGGCCACCAGCTTCACGTCGCGGATACAATGCGTCTCAAGCGCTTCGTTCTTCATGGTGATGTCCATGTGTGTACCGTTTGAACGGTGTCGACCCAGTGCATCAAGGTCGCCGTATTCCAGGCTTGGGGCGATGGCGGTGGAAAAGCCTTCCGCAAGTGCGTTATGGACATTTCTGTCCTTGCCCATGTAGAACGTAGGACAGGAACCAAAACAGGCCTTGGGGTTGATGAGGCAGATGGTAGTCAAACCCAGATTGATGCCCGTTACTATGGAAAGAGCTGAAATTCTGCTTTTATCCACCTTGTTAAGGTTGTCGTTGGTTTCAAAAACAGCGACGCTGTCGATCCGGATCCTTGCCATTCCTGAATCAATCCGGGTGCGGTTGAAGTCATAATGAGTGGCAAAGCCGATGACGTAATCCTGTCGTGAGTCGGTTGTCCAATCGGTTTGGAAAGCCCACACATCACCATTGCGCATATGGGCTTTTAGAAAAACTTGCTCCTGTAAATTTTGGGTGCTATGCAGGAATTTCATGTGATCGGTATAGGTCGATCGGAAAAAAATAGTGTCGCAGGCGTACACCATGGTGATGACCGATAGGATGAGAGCTATACCGATTGCCTTGTTCCTCAGATTTTTCATGCGAATAAAAGGTCATCAAATTTAAAAACCGCACAACTCTGATTTTTTAGAACGAGATGATCATTATCATGCTTTTTGCATGAGTATGCTCACCGGATGAAACAAAGAGAGGATTAGTTCAATGACCAGTAGGCAGCATTGAGCGCTGTTGCAAAAGAAACCCAAAGGAGATAGGGTATGTTGATGATCGCTGCCGACGGAGAAAGCTTTCGGAAGAGTTGAATCATCCATAGTATGGTGATCCAAAGTGCCGAGATCTCAATCAAGGCCACACCCATGGCCTGCCACCTGAAGAAGATAAGACTCCAGAAAAAATTCAGGGTGAGTTGAATGAAGAACACACTTATGGCCTTGTTTCTTTGAGCACTTGCCGGTAAACTCCAGATACGATAAAGCGACCATCCCATCAGCAGATATAGCAGTGTCCAGACCGGGCCGAATACCCACGAAGGAGGATTGAAAGAAGGTTTATTCAACGTCAGATACCAGTCATTCACCGCTCCGGCGGTAAAAAAACCGGAAACACCGCCTACGACCAGAGGTAGCATTATGGCGATTATCGCTTTCAGGATACGTGGCATGTTTTTATGATTTGGTGATCAACTGTGTTTACAGAGATGGGGGTTAATCCATTTTTACACCTTCCATCTTCTTCACCTCTCCACGCTCGTAAGTGGTCGTCAGGACAAGTTGACCGTCTTCGTCCCACACTTTCCAATCGCCTTCTTTCAGTCCCAGGCGATACCGACGCTCCTCGCGCGGACTCCCGTCGGGGAAATAGTATTTGTGAACACCGTTTTCCTGTCCCTCGAAATATTCGCCTTCAAATGCCAGTTTGCCGTTTGAATAATACTGCTTCCAGTCCCCGTCTTCAAGTCCGTTCACATAATTGCCTTGTGCTATATACTGTCCGTTCTTATACTTCCAGGGTCCTTCGCGCAAACCCTCGGTCATATTGCCTTCGGCAATGGTGTTCCCGGCCTCATCGTATTCCACCATTCGGCCATCCTCTTTTCCTTTCTTGTAGTTCTCTTCTCTTAAAATTTTTCCATCAGGATAGAACCAGGACCAGTTTCCTTCGGGTTTATTGGCCACATAAGCGCCCTGTTGCTGAAGACGGCTGTTGGGATAATAAAACGACCAAACCCCGCTGCGCTCTCCGTTCACATAAGTGCCTTCCATGCGTAGCTTTCCATCTTCATAAAAATACTTCCAGCTACCTTGCTGTCGGCCTTGAGGATCCACCGTTCCCCCTTCGGCAATAACACGATCCTTGTCGTAGAGCCGGCTTCCGGTGGTATTGCCTTTGTTATCGAACTCCCTGTAGACACCTTCACGAAGCCCATTGATCAGGTTGACCGAACTTTTCGGGCGACCGTTGTTGTGATAATCACGCTTGATGTCGAGCTTGACATTGGCCAGTTCATCCTTAGAGAGTTCTCCGTTTTTCCAGATCTCCATACGGATGACGATTCCCTCAGGACCCAACCATCTGAAAACCCCGTTCTTCTTGTCATCTTTCCAGAAGCCGTCCTCTTTCACCACTCCACTGGGATAAAACTCCTTCCATGGGCCTTGTTTGAATCCGAATTTGTCTGTGCGGTTGATCTTCTCCTGTTTCACGAAAAAACCGCTTTTGTATGTCGTTAACGTGATGATCCTGCCGTCTTCGGCAAACTCCTTCGCGATTCCCTCTTCGACTCCGTTGCGTAAGGGGATCGTTTTTTCCAGAAAACCTTTTTCACTGTAGTAGTTGGCAATACTGTCAGTACGGCCGTTCACCAACCAACGTTCGAGGCTGATTCCTCCACCGGGAAAATAATCGCGCTGCCAGCCACTCTTCTGTCCATCCTTATAATTGATTTCGGAGGTCTTCCTTCCCTGTTCGTCATAGAACTTCCAAAGGCTATCGAGCTGGCCATTCTTTCTGTTCCCTTCGGATTTTAATTTCCCGGTCTCGTAATACGCCTTCCAGTAGCCGTCCGGTTTGCCATTTCGAAAAAAGCCTTCTGAACTGATGACGCCGTTGGGATAAAGGAAGGTGACCAGGCTGTCTGTTTGTGCGTGGAGAGTAGTTTGAAGAAAGGCAAAGAGTGCTGCCTGAATGTAAAAAATGAAGTGTTTTTTTTTCTTCACGTCGCTTGGGACAATAGTCCCTGTTTTTTCAAATCAACACACGAATTTACTGCTCCGATAGGTAACGTTGTTGAAAACGATTCAAGTATTCACTTGCATGGGTTTTCGCTCTTAGGCATGCGTCGAGAAATGTATAGTTCGGTTTTTTACGCTGTTTTCTTTTAAATCTCGAGCATCCGTTTCAAAGGACTCAAGGCATCATCGAATAAATCCGGAGCGATATTCACTTCGGGTAATTCATGCTTCATGCACAAATACACCTTTTCAAGGGTATTGAGCTTCATATGCGGACAATCGTTGCAAGCGCAGTTGTTGTTCGGTGGTGCGGGGATGAAGGTCTTTTCCGGCGAAGATTTGTGCATCTGATGCAATATGCCGCTTTCGGTAGCGACGATGAAGCTGCTGGCTGGGCTGCTTTTCGTGAAATTCAATAACGCGGTCGTGGAGCCGATAAAATCCGCCATTTTCAACACCGGCTCCTCACACTCAGGATGGGCGATGAAAAGCGCTTCCGGATGACGCTCCTTGAGTTTGATGATCTTCTCAAATGAAAAGATCTCGTGCACCATACAAGCACCATCCCAAAGGACCAGGTCACGACCTGTTTTCTTCGCTACCCAAGCTCCCAGGTTCTTGTCGGGGGCGAAAATGATGGGTGTATCCCGGGGAACACTTTCCACCACCTTGATGGCATTACTGGAGGTGCAGATGATGTCGCTTTGGGCCTTGATGGCCGCCGTACAGTTGATATAGCTGATCACCACGTGACCGGGATGGGCTTCTCTGAAGGCCCTGAATTTTTCGGGGGGACAGGAATCGGCCAGCGAGCATCCGGCACGCAGATCAGGCATCACCACTTTTTTGCCCGGATTCAGCAATTTGGCGGTCTCTGCCATGAAATGTACCCCGGCAAAGACAATCATGTCGGCTGAAGTCTTTGCGGCCTCCTGCGCCAGCCCAAGGCTGTCACCGATGTAGTCTGCAATATCCTGGATATCGGCATCCTGGTAGTAATGGGCAAGGATTACGGCGTTTTTCTCTTTTTTTAGCCGTGCTATCTCCTCGAAAAGGTCCATCCTGGGGTCTACCTTTTCCTGAACAAATCCTTTTTGCTGCAATTCGTGTAAAGCAATCACCGGTTCTGGCATCTTGATGACGCAAAGGTATGGGGGATGCGCGCAACAGGGGGTTTTGTTGATGTTTTAAAAAGGCTGTTCAAAACCGGGTGGATTTTTAGGGGGTACCGAATGTTCAGATTTAAACACCCTATATCATATCATATCTTAATCTTTAAATAAACTATATGTTATTATATGTCTGTTGAAACCGTGTATAGTTTTTCCCGAAACACCTTGTTCCTATTAGTTATTCATTGTTATTCACAATTATTCTTCACTTATTCACATAGTAAACTATTGATTTTCATTTCATCACTATCTGAATTCACACTTGTTGATAATCGTTATTATTCAAAACTTCAAGCGGTTTAACCGTGAATAAACCGGCCTCTGTTCGTGAATAACGTTTCAAAACATCAACGCTTCTTTTCTTGGAAATAAACAAGTGTTGATTAAGCAGCCAGGGTATGAGAATTCCAAAAAAAGATGACCTCATTCTTTCAACCGATGAAGCACGTAATTAACAAGGTTATGAACACCCTTTTTAGGAAATCCTGCCCACTACACCCAAGGGTAAGACCACTCCGCTGGTTGCTTTCAGGAAAATTTCACCTGTTTGACTGTCTTTCAATCGGTTAGGGAAATATTCGTTCAGTAGGTTTTGGATAATCAGCGATGAAAATCCTAGGGAATACGTGTTCAAAACAAGGAATGAATGCTCATTTTCAAGGAGTTGGGAAACCATTCCGATCATTTCATTGATCATTTCCTCCAGTTTCCAGCTTTCTCCGTTGGGTCCGTGTCCGTATGCCGGAGGATCGAGAATAATTCCATGGTATTTCTTCCCTCGTTTTACTTCCCTTTTCACAAAGGTCATCGCATCTTCTACCAGCCAGCGAATTCCATCCAATCCACTGATTTCCATATTCTCACGTGCCCAGCTAACCACTTGTTTAATGGAATCAAGATGGATGATATCCGCTCCTGCTGCCCGGGCCGCCAGTGATGCTCCGCCGGTGTAGGCGAAAAGGTTGAGTACGCGGGGTTGGGGTTCGATGCGGCGGATATGGGATATCCGTTCATAGATAAAATCCCAGTTGACAGCCTGTTCCGGAAAAATACCCACGTGTTTAAAGGAGGTGAGTCCAAGTCGGAATTGTAAACTGTGCATCTTGCTCAATCCATAACTGATACGCCATTGGTCGGGCATTTCCCGTAGCTTCTTCCATGAACCGGCTGAGCTGCTTTTAGGTACAAAACGCACATGGGCTTTCTTTTCCCATTGCTCTTCCGGCAGAACCTTGCTCCAAACCGCCTGAGGTTCGGGTCGTATGGTTATATAACGGCCGAAGCGTTCGAGTTTTTCGAAATCCCCGCAATCCAGCAGTTCATAGTCAGAAAACCGATCAGGACTAAGCATCAACATCGCCGGCGAAGGTAATTCCAAATCGGAGATTTACATGGCCTGAACCCTTTGCATCCGGTTACGTACAATGCAGAGGGATATTCACCGTTTACAACACGGTTCTTACACCTTACCTTTGTTGCATGCACCCATCAGAACAGTCATATCGGGAGTTGTTGGATAAACTGGATGCTTTCATCCGGAAGTATTATGCCAACCAACTCATGCGTGGAGGAATCTATACTGTTGCCTTGTTGGTGGGATTTTTCCTGGCCCTCGCTTTATTGGAATCCTTTGCCTGGTTTGGACCTGTTGTACGTCAGATTCTGTTTTATTCCTACCTGGCAGCAACCATTACTGTTCTCTGGAAACTTGTCTTCACTCCCCTGCGTGGTCTTTACCGATTGGGCTCAACCATCAGCCACAACGAGGCAGCTCGCATCATTGGAAGTCATTTCAGTCATATTCAGGATAAGCTGCTGAATACGCTTCAACTGCACGACCAGGCTTCAAAGGAACCGGAACACCTGGCTTTGATCCAGGCATCCATCGGTCAGAAAACGGCTGAGCTGCGTCCTATTCCTTTTACTTCCGCCATCGACCTGCGGATGAACCGGAAGTACCTGCCTTATGCGGTTATACCGGTCACCCTGTTGCTGGTGATGCTGTTCGCAGCTCCCAGTCTGATCACAGGACCCACCGAACGACTCATCCAATATGGCAAGAAATTCTCCAAGCCTGCACCGTTTGAATTCAATATCCGCAACCAAAAACTTCAGGTCATCCAGTTCGAGGATTTCACGCTCGAAGTGAAAATGACAGGAAAGGAAATCCCCGCAGAAGTGCAGGTGGAAATCGGAAACAATACCTTTCGAATGGAAAGTGAAGAACTCGGTACTTTCCGTTATGTATTTCGTAACGTACAAGGCGATACTGAATTCAGATTGACGGCAGATGGTTTCTATTCCGACGATCAGCTGTTGAATGCTGTACCCAATCCGGTACTTGTCGATTTTTCTATTCAATTGGAATACCCCTCCTACCTCGGACGTAAGAATGAAACCATCCGAAACACAGGCGACCTGCTGGTTCCGGCCGGTACACGGGCCACGTGGAACATCGGCACACGTAATGTGTCGGAAATGCGTGTTCGCTTCGACGACAGCACTTATGTACTTCGACAAGATGAGTCAGATGGCAATGCATTCGCTCTGAAAAGGAGATTAATGAAAAACGGAAGTTATGTCGTCAGCGCAGGAAATAAATTCATCCAGTCGCGTGATTCGGTTTCCTATTCTGTCAATGTCGTACCCGACCAGCATCCGCGTATCGAGGTAGAGGAACAGAAAGATTCTGCTTCCTACCAGCGTTTATACTTCCGCGGAATACTCGATGACGATTACGGCCTTAGTAAACTCCAATTCCGTTATCGTTTCCTGAAACGTGCGGGTCAGTCTGTCAACGAAGCTTCTCAGGATTCTCCTATTGCTTTCAACCGGGGGAGTACTCAGGATCAATTTTTCCACTTCTGGGATCTGGCCACCGTGGGTTTACAGGCAGGTGATGAAATCGAATACTATTTTGAAGTGTGGGACAATGACGGCGTTCAAGGACCCAAGAGCACCCGTTCAACTTCCGGATTATTCAAGGCCCCCAGTCTACAAGAGCTTGCACAGGAGAATGAAAACAGGAATAAAGCCTTGAAGGAGGATTTGTCTGAGAGTATTCGCAAAGCGAAAGCCTTGCAGAAGGATCTGAATAACCTGCAGAAAGACTTGTTGAATAAGAAGAACCTTGACTTTGAAGACCGTAAAAAAGCAGCTGATCTATTGAAGCAGCAGAAAGAACTTGAACAGAAGATCTCTGAAATACAGAAAGATCAACAGGAGAATAGCATGCAGCAGAAAGAGCTGCGCAATATCGATCCGGAGTTGGCTGAAAAACAAAGCCAGCTGGAGGAATTGTTCGAGAAGCTGATGAGTCCGGAGATGAAGAAGATGATGGAAGAGCTGGAAAAGATGATGGCTGAAGTCGATAAACAGAAGCTACAGGAGATGATGGACAAGATGAAGCTTGACAGCAAGGATCTGGAAAAACAGCTCGATCGAACCTTGGAACTGTTCAAGCAGATGGAACTGGAGCAGAAAATGAAGGAAACCGCCGAGAACCTGGATAAGTTAGCCCAGGATCAGGAAAAGCTTGCCGATAAGAACGATGACAAGAACGCAGATTCAGAACAGCTTGAAAAACAACAACAGGACCTGAGTAAGCAGTTCAACGACATAAAGAAAGACCTGGAGGATATTGAAAAGAAAAACAAGGAACTCGAGTATTCCCAGGAAATGAGTGATTTCGATAAGGAAGAGCAGGAAATTGACAAGGAGATGCAGGATAGTGAGGAATCACTTTCGCAGGGCCAGAAGAAAAGCGCCAAGAAAAGCCAGAAGAATGCTTCCGAAAAGATGAAGGAGTTAAGTCAAAAGATCCGTCAACAGCAAAAGAAGCAGGAAGAGGAACAGAATGAGGAGGATATGCAGGCACTACGTGCTTTATTGGAAAATCTGCTTCGTTTTAGCTTCGATCAGGAAAGTCTGATGGAGCGCCTGAAAACGGTCGACATCAACAACCCCCAGTATCTGAAGATGGCACAGGACCAACGCAAACTGAAAGACGATGCCAAAGTTCTGGAGGATTCATTGCTTGCTTTGAGTAAACGCGTGGTTCAAATCAGCTCTGCGGTAAATGAGCAGATCACCGAGATCAACTTCAATACCGAAAAAGCCCTATTGAACCTGCAAGATCGCTATGTGCCCCAGGCCAGATCCAATCAACAGTTTATCATGACGGCAGTGAATAACCTGGCCCTCATGTTGAGCGAAAGCCTGGATCAGATGCAACAGGAGATGCAAAGCGATAAGCCGAGTGATGCCAGTTGTAAAAAGCCCGGAAAAGGAAAGCCTAAACCCGGACCCAATGCCGGTGATATCAAGAAAATGCAGGAGAAACTCAGCCAGCAGCTGAAGGAAATGAAGGAGAAGATGGAGAAAGGACAAAAGCCAGGTATAAAACCTGGCCAGGGGATGGGTATGAGTGAGGAACTGGCACGCATGGCCGCCCAACAGGAGGCTTTACGGAATGCTCTTCAACAGCTCAACCAGCAGGAAAACAAGGACGCCAAAGGCAAATTGGGCGACCTGGGTAAAATTGCCGAGCAAATGGAGCAGAATGAAAAGGATATCGTCAATAAGCGCATCACCGAAATGACCCTGAAACGTCAACAGGAGATCCTTACCCGTTTGCTGGAAGCAGAGAAGGCAGAACGTGAACGCGAACAGGAAGAACGAAGGGAATCCAACGAAGCCCGGGATATCCCCCGCACCACACCTCAATTCGATGAGTTCCGGAAATTGAAAATGCGCGAGACGGAGTTATTAAAGACCATTCCTCCCGGTTACACCGGATTTTACAAGAAGCTGGTCAACGCTTATTTCCAGAACCTGCAGAATCCCTGATTGAAGGGATTGGTAGATTGGTATGTTGGTGGATTGGTAGATTCTGTCGAAGGGCCATCATTCAAGCAAGGGTTTCGACTCCGCTCAACCACCGAAAATCACCTGGTCCCTGAGCCTGTCGAAGGGCCATCATTCATGCCGGGGTTTCGACTTCGCTCAACCACCGAAAATCACCTGGTCCCTGAGCTTATCGAAGGGCCATCATTCAAGCAAGCGTTTCGACTCCGCTCAACCCCCGAAAATCACCTGGTCCCTGAGCTTATCGAAGGGCCATCATTCAAGCAAGCGTTTCGACTCCGCTCAACCACCGAAAATCACCTGGTCCCTGAGCTTATCGAAGGGCCATCATTCAAGCAAGCGTTTCGACTCCGCTCAACCACCGAAAATCACCTGGTCCCTGAGCCTGTCGAAGGGTCATCATTCATGCCGGGGTTTCGACTTCGCTCAACCACCGAAAATCACCTGGTCCCTGAGCCTGTCGAAGGGTCATCATTCATGCCGGGGTTTCGACTTCGCTCAACCACCGGAAATAAACTGGTCCCTGAGCCTGTCGAAGGGCCATCATTCATGCCGGGGTTTCGACTTCGCTCAACCACCGGAAATAAACTGGTCCCTGAGCTTGTCGAAGGGCTATTCATTTTGGCTCAACGCCAAAGTCTTCCACCTGAATTCTGAATTTCTTAAACAGTTTCCCGTTAGTAAATACCTCTTTTCTGATGGAGATCAGCTGTTGCAATCGCGTACATTCGTAGTGAAATACCGTTTAAGCGGTACATTTGTTTCCAATCCCTCTTGCGCCATGGCACTCTCCGAACCCATGAATTCTGAAAAGCAGACCACCACTCTTCATATCCCATCCGTAGCTGAAAGTATTCACCGAATCGAGAAGTTTATCGATTCATTGCGCGATGAGCACAAGGTGAATGAGGAGTGCTATGGAAATATGCTGGTGGCAGTTACCGAAGCTGTAAACAATGCCATTCAGCACGGGAACAAGTACGATGCCTCCAAGCAGGTCGAAGTATTGGTTGAGGTTGAATCAGACCAGATCGCCTTCACTATCCGTGACCAGGGTCCCGGGTTCGATTACCTGAACCTGCCCGATCCAACCGATCCCGAAAACCTGGAAAAGCCAGCTGGCCGCGGTGTTTTCCTGATGAAGCACCTGGCCGATCAGATCATCTTTTCTGAAAATGGTCGAGTGGTCGAGCTTTATTTCAAGACTACGGGGCACATTGGTTGATTAAAGCCGGCTTAATTCCATCCCAATTCAATCATGGTGCACTTCTTCACTGCCGATGTTCCTTACGTCGTGCGTGACAAAGGCAATATTCGTGATTGGTTGCAGCGGACTGCCGGTAAAGAAAAGGCCTCAATAGAATCTCTGAACATCATCCTTTGCAGTGATGGTTTCCTTTATCGGATGAATGTGGAGCATTTGGGACACCATACGCTTACTGACATCATTACTTTCGACTATTCTTTATCCCGAAAGCGATTGAATGGTGAAATGTATATCAGTATTGATCGTGTACGTGAAAACGCTAAAGAATTGAATAACAGCGTAAAAGATGAGTTGCACCGCGTGTTCGTTCACGGTTTGTTGCATCTCTGTGGTTATTCAGATAAAAGCCCTTCCAAAAAAGCTGAAATGCGGAACCGTGAAGATCGGTCATTAGCATTAAGAAGGTTTTAACCCGTTTTTATTTCTTGGAATAAGCTGATATATAATGTTTTACGTTATTCTTGATCTGTATATTGTTATTTAATACAATATATAACCACCGCGACTTTTCTGTTTTGTCTGTTTCACGTGAAATATACCTGTCCAGTTGAGATGTAATTGATATCGTTTTGCTTATGCGTTGTGTGGTGAGTTTTTAGGGTGTTGTCCAGTTAACTGGACTA
>JAULUX010000254.1:0-4872 GCA_032111385.1 Bacteroidia bacterium | reverse complement strand
AGGCCAAGGTGGTGCAGATGCTCAGGGAAAAAGGCATCCGCAAAGCTGACCTCACCCGCGACGAATTCTTAAAATACGCCTGGGAATGGAAAGAGAAGTACGGAGGCATCATCCTCGAACAACTGAAGAAACTTGGTGCTTCCTGCGACTGGGACAGAACCCGTTTTACGATGGAAGACGACCTGAGCGAAGCCGTCATCGACGTTTTCATCGACCTCCACAGCAAAGGCTACATCTACCGCGGACTACGAATGGTGAACTGGGATCCGGCCGGACTCACTGCCATCAGTGACGAGGAGGTGATCCATAAGGAAGTTCAGTCCAAACTGGTGTATGTGCGGTACGTCATCGTCGATGCCGATGAAGCATTCGACGCTGCGGATAAATCGGCAGTACAGCGCAAGTTCGATGCTGGAGAAACCATCACCATCGCTACGGTACGTCCGGAGACAATCCTGGGCGACACCGGAGTTTGCGTACACCCCGACGATCCGCGATACAGTCACCTCAAAGGAAAGTTTGCCATCATCCCTATGGTAAACCGTCGAGTCCCCATCGTGTTCGACGATTACATTCTCATGGATTTCGGTACGGGTGCCTTGAAGGTCACCCCTGCGCACGACATCAACGATTATAACATCGGCCAGAAATACGGACTGGAAGTAGTCGATACGCTGAACGCAGATGGTACGATGAGTCAGCAGGCTGGATTCTATACAGGCGAAGATCGTTTCGTTGTGCGTAAGAAAATCGTAAAAGACCTGGATGAGCTCGGCCATGTAGTCAAAGTCGAAGACTACACCAACAAGGTCGGATACAGCGAGCGCACCGATGCAGTGATTGAACCCAGGTTGAGCATGCAGTGGTTTGTCCGGATGAAAGAGTTCAGTAAACCGGCCCTTGATGCTGTGCTTGACGGAGAGGTAAAGCTTTTCCCGGATAAGTTCGTCAATACCTACCGCCACTGGATGGAGAATGTTCAGGATTGGTGCATCAGCCGCCAGTTGTGGTGGGGACAGCGTATTCCGGCGTGGTACGACAACCAAGGAAACGTGGTGGTTTGCAAAACCCACGACGAGGCCCTCGGGCTTTTGAAAAAGCACAATCCCGGTGTCACTGCCGCGGATATCCGTCAGGATGAAGACGTACTGGACACCTGGTTCAGTTCCTGGCTCTGGCCCATCTCCGTTTTCGACGGGTTCAAGGATCCGAACAATGCGGATATCAAGTACTACTACCCCACAAACGACCTGGTCTCGGCACCCGAAATCCTTTTCTTCTGGATCGCCAGGATGATCATGGCAGGCTACGAATACCGGGGAGAAAAACCATTCCGACAAGTTTACCTGACCGGCATAGTGCGCGATAAGCAAGGCCGGAAAATGAGTAAATCCCTGGGCAATTCACCTGATCCGCTCGACCTCATCGCGAAATACGGTGCAGATGGTGTCCGGGTGGGCATGCTGTTTTCCTCACCTGCCGGCAACGATCTTCTCTTCGATGAAGGCCTCTGCGAGCAAGGGCGGAATTTCAGTAACAAGATCTGGAATGCATTCCGGCTGGTCAAAGGCTGGGAGTTGAATGACGCTGCGGAGATGCCTGAGGTGAACCGCACTGCCATCCGCTGGTTCGATTCAAGATTGAGTGAGGCGATCGCAGAAATCGACGACCACTACTCGAAACTCCGGATTTCGGATGCCCTGATGAGTACTTATAAACTTGTGTGGGACGATTTCTGCTCATGGTACCTGGAGTTGATCAAACCTCCCTACCAGCAGCCCATCGACAAACAAACCTACGATGCTACTGTCCGTTTCTTTGACAGCATCCTACGCATCCTTCACCCCTTCATGCCCTTCCTCAGCGAGGAACTCTGGCATCTGATCTATGACCGTAAGGATGGAGATGACCTGATCGTTGCTCAATGGCCAGTGCCCACGGCGATTGACAAGGATTGCATCAGCCATTTCCCTGCTGCAGTGGTACTCACCGGTGAAATCCGCAATTTCCGTCAAGGCAAAAGCATTTCACCGAAAGAACCGCTGGAACTGCTTGTCAGGTGCGCTGAACTGCCGGACACATTAAAACACTTTGGAAGCGCGGTTGTCAAACTGGCCAACCTCATCCGGATCGCACCTGTTGCCGATAAGCCTGCTGGAGCATACCCTGTGATTGTCGGACAGCTCGAGTGCTTCATACCGCTCACGGTTCAAATTGACGCGGAAGCAGAGCGAAAAAAATTACAGGAAGAATTGAACTACACACAGGGCTTTCTCAAATCGGTTATGGCTAAACTGAACAACGAGCGATTCGTCAGTAACGCCAAACCCGAAGTTATCGCCATGGAACAGAAGAAGAAATCCGACGCAGAGGCGCGAATCCGCGCAATCGAAGAGGCTCTCGCATCCCTTTAAATGTCTATCCCTCTCCGCTCTCTTTTCCTTCACCATCTGGCGCAAACAAGTCCTGCCCCGATGGGCATAGAAGTGGAAAGCTCCGAGGGGGTGTATATCCATGGAAAGGGCGGCGACCGATGGATCGACCTGATCAGCGGGATCTCTGTCTGCAATGTTGGCCACCGCCACCCCCGTGTGGTGGAAGCCATAAAAGCGCAAGTGGACCGTTACATGCATGTGATGGTCTACGGAGAATACATCCAATCCCCGCAAGTACATCTGGCCGAACGCCTCGCCTCACTTGTGCCCGGTCTCGACAGCGTATATCTCGTTAATTCCGGAGCCGAAGCCATCGAAGGGGCGATCAAACTGGCGCGAAGAGCGACCGGCCGAAAAAAGCTTTTCAGCTTCCGCGATGCCTACCACGGATCCACCACGGGTGCACTCAGTTTGATGAGCAGTGACTACTTTACCGAACCGTTCAAGCCTTTGTTGCCCGAAGTTTTTCACTTCGAGTCTTACAGCGAATCGGTCCTTGAAAAGATCGATACCGACACGGCTGCAGTTTTCATTGAGATCATTCGGGCAGAGGTAGGTGCCATTCCGGTTGAGCATACGATTCTTCACGCAATACAGAAACGCTGTCGCGAAACCGGCGCTTTGCTCGTCGTCGACGAGATCCAAACCGGCTTCGGCAGAACAGGCCCCTTTTTGGCGTCTTCAGCGGCAGGCATCGAACCGGATATTCTCGTACTTGCGAAAGGCATGGGTGGCGGACTCCCTATCGGTGCTTTCATTTCCTCGGGAAAACTGATGCAAACCCTGTCCAATGAACCCGTTCTGGGTCACATTACCACCTTTGGAGGAAATCCGGTATGTTGTGCGGCAGCCCTGGCCGTGTTCGATGTGGTAAAGGAACTGGATACGGATAAGATGGTACCTGAAAAAGAAGCCTTCATCCGCAAGAAATTAAACCACCCGGCTCTCCGATCCATTGATGGCAAAGGGCTGCTCCTTGCCCTCGATTTCGGTGAGGAGGCATTGGCACAGCGCATCATCAAAACCTGTATCCGGAATGGAGTCCTGACCGACTGGTTCCTATTCGCGCCTCACAAACTACGCATGGCTCCACCTTTGACCATCACCTTGGAGGAGCTGGACAGCGCCTGCACCATCATTCTCAAGTCCATCAACGAAGCGCTGGAAATGGAGCCCGATTGATGCAGAAAGTCATCTCCCTTTAATCTTCATCTTGTTGAGCCTATTTTTATCCCTTCGAACTGCATTCCAACCACATCACAAGAAGCCATGAACGTATTGATCGTCGAGGACGAACGCTCCCTTTCGCACGAACTGGAAATCTACCTCACACGTCAGAATTACAACTGTGACGTGGCTTTTAACGGTAAAAGCGCGTCGGACAAGATGCATGTGAACAGCTACGATTTCGTTTTGCTTGATCTCGGCCTGCCGGACATGGACGGGCTTGACTTACTGAAAGAAGCGAAGAAAACCGGTATTGAAAGTGCATTTATTGTTTTGACGGCAAGGGGCGAAGTGGAAGACCGAATCACAGGACTGGATCTGGGAGCAGATGACTATATCGCCAAGCCTTTTTCCCTGGCCGAACTCCAAAGCCGGATGCAGGCTATTCTCCGCCGAAAGCATGGGCTGAAGTCGAACACCATTCGCATCCACGAATTCGAACTGGACATCCTGAACCGGACTGTACATTGCAACGGAAACAACATCGTTCTCACCAAGAAAGAATTCGATTTGCTGCACTACCTGGCCCTGCATAAAAACAGGGTGTTGACCCGTTTGCAACTCACAGAACATATTTGGGGAGATGTCCTGGAAGACGATTATGAATCGAATTACATCGATGTCCACGTCAAGAACCTTCGAAAAAAACTGTCGGCACAGGGTAGTGTCGATTGGTTCGAAACCGTTCGCGGTGTAGGTTACCGGATTAACGCTTAACTTCGAAAGTGCCTCATTCCGCTCCCAGCCGTTCCCTGACGATCCAGGTCAAGTTCGCCATCTACAACGGCTTATCCAAGGCGCTGATTTTCCTTGCCTTCTATACACTACTTCCGGTACTGGTCGAAAACATCGTTTATGAGCACATCGACAAACGACTGTTGGCTCGCAGTGAGCGAGTTCTGCTTACCGTACAGAGAGGAAGTATTGCCGACATTGTTCGCGAACAGGATTGCAGCTTCGAGAGTTACAATATCCTGAAAGAGGAGTTCGTAGCCATCTACCCTATCACCGATCCCGGAAGAATGGCCAAGGGAACCATGATTGTCAATGAGAAATGGGCCATTGAAGGAGAAGCGCTTCAACACCGGATCATCAAGCGCCCTTTCATCTACGACAACCAGCTTTATGAACTGAACATAGGCGAAGGCCTCAGTACAATCGACGAACTTACCGAAACAATTCAGCAATTCATGCTGGTGATGATGCTGGC
>JAULUX010000253.1:1029-10926 GCA_032111385.1 Bacteroidia bacterium | reverse complement strand
TTACAAGAGACAACACCAGGGAAGTCGATGGAAAGGCAGAGATCGCATCAGCGATCTGCGATCATCTGGAAATAGCACTGAATCAGCACAAGGCCTGACGAATACCCCACAGCCAACCGAATGAGTTCTGTTGATTTTTTGGAATGGACCGGATTCATCACGGGAATCACCGGAGTCTGGCTTACTTCTAAACAGAATCCCATTTGTTTTCCCATAGGCCTGGCAAATGTAACCATCTCACTTTTCCTGTTTTACGGCCAGCATCTCTATGCCGATGCGATGCAACAGGTGGTCTATATCGTCTTACTTATTGCCGGATGGTACAACTGGACTTTCAGAAAAAAAGATGACCGATCCCTGGCCATCAGCCGGTTGAGCCGGACAGAGGCAGGCATGGTTATCTTTGCGATAGGTAGCATCGCCATTTCACTCGGTTTCGTACTTGACGAATACACCGATGCTTCATTCCCCTGGCTCGACAGTTTCGCTTCTTCGGTGGCCTTCACGGCACAGTACCTCGTTGCAAGGAAGAAAATCGAAAACTGGCTGCTTTGGATACCCGTGAATCTGATCTACATCGGCATTTACCTCCAAAAAGACATGGCACTGTATGCTCTGCTTTTCACCGTTTACCTTGCATTGGCCGTGAACGGATTCCTATCCTGGAAAGTATCGTTCAAGAAAAGCACATCAGGCTTGACATGAGCACACCTCGCATAGCAGTCATTGGACCGGAAAGCACCGGAAAAACAGCACTATCGAAAAGGCTTGCCGCCTACTTCGATACAGAGGAAGTACCGGAGGTCGCGCGCGGATGGATCGAAAACCTCGGACGCCCATACGTTCAGGAGGACCTGCTGGAAATCTGCCGCGCGCAGGAGGAAGCCGAAGAACAGCGCCTTGCAGGAAATCCCCCCGTTTTGATCTGCGACACAAACATCACTGTCATACGCATCTGGAGCGCATTCCGATTCGGTTCCGTTGACCCGTTTATCATCGAGCGGGAAAAAAGTAGAAACTACGACCTGATTCTGCTGACTGACATTGATATTCCATGGGTCGACGATCCTTTGCGTGAACATCCGCAAAACCGGGAGGAGCTTTTCTCAATCTACTACCGGTCACTCATCGGATCAGGCCTTGATTTCCGAGTCGTGTTCGGAGAAGGAGAAGATCGTTTCAGGCGTGCGATATCCCTGGCAGATGCCGTAGCACCCAAGCGGGCAAGGACTTAGGAGAAACCGAAGCCGATTCCCTACCTTTGCAGCCGGAAAAACCGACAATTATTCCCCATGAAAATCTGCAGCAACATCCTCGAGGCCATCGGAAACACCCCACTGGTGAAAATCAACAAAATCACCGCCGGCATCCAGGCAACCGTACTGGCCAAGGTTGAAACATTCAACCCGGGCAACTCCATCAAAGACAGGATGGCCCTGAAAATGATCGAGGACGCTGAAGCAGCGGGCATCCTGAAATCCGGAGGAACCATCATCGAAGGCACCTCGGGCAACACCGGCATGGGACTCGCCATCGCAGCCATTGTCAAAGGATACAAATGCATTTTCACAACGACCGACAAGCAAAGCAAAGAGAAAGTCGATGCCCTCAAAGCTTTCGGTGCGGAGGTGATCGTCTGCCCCACCAACGTCGAGCCTGAGGACCCTCGTTCCTATTACTCAGTGGCTGCACGCCTGAATCGGGAGATCCCCAACTCTTTCTACCCGAACCAATACGACAACCTCAGTAACCGTAAGGCACATTATGAACAAACGGGCCCTGAGCTTTGGGAGCAAACGGAAGGTAAAATCACCCACCTGGTGGTCGGCGCGGGAACCGGCGGAACCATCACAGGAACCGGCATGTACCTCAAGGAAAAGAACCCGAACATCCAGATCTGGGGAATCGACACCTATGGTTCGGCACTCAAAAGATACCATGAAACGGGAGCTTTAGACAAGAACGAGATCTATCCTTACGTCACAGAAGGAATCGGAGAGGATTTTATCCCGAAGAACTACGATTTTAAGATCATCGACCACTTTGAGAAGGTGACGGACAAGGACGCCGCAGTCATGACACGAGAGATCTGTCGTCAGGAAGGAATCTGGGTAGGCAATTCCTGCGGAGCCGCTCTGCAGGGTCTGATACAATTGAAAGACCGTCTGAAGCCCACTGACGTAGCCGTTGTCATCTTCCACGACCACGGATCACGCTACATCGGAAAGATGTTCAACGACGACTGGATGCGCAAGATGGGTTACCTTGACAAGGCCGGTATGACCGCGCAGGACATTGTCAACCCCCGAATGCACATCGAATTGAAAACAGTTGACAAAAGTGAAACAGTCGGACATACCTTGAAGCTGATGATGGACCATCAGTACAGCCAACTACCGGTCACTTCCGACGGACGTATCGTCGGATCTGTGTTCGAAGGAAAACTGATGAGCCAGGTGCTTTCTAACCCGAGCATGCGCGACAGCAAGGTTGAAGAGGTGATGAGCGCTGCACTTCCTTTTGTCGATGTCAGCACTTCCATCGACGACCTGTCTAAAATGGTCAGTGCGGAACATGAAGCCGTGTTGGTGAAGGACTTCAAACGCGACAAGACGTTCATCATCACTCGCACCGACCTTGCCGAGCTGATGGTCAAGGGTTGAGATGCGCTATCGGATGACCGGCTCCTGAACATCCCGATGACTACCACTGACCAGACAGGCCACACCTTCGATTTTACCAGCATCCCCAAGCGGATTGTTTCACTGGTTCCATCCCAGACCGAACTACTGGCGGATCTGGGCCTGGAGCAGGAGGTGGTTGGCATCACGCGATTTTGCGTGCACCCGGCTGCATGGCACAGTTCAAAAACACGAATCGGGGGAACCAAGGATCCCAGGATCGACCAAATCCTGGCTTTACAACCCGATCTTGTCATCGCCAACAAGGAAGAAAACAACGAAGCTGATGTCATTCAGCTTCGTAAGTCATGTCCCGTGTGGGTTTCGGATGTGAACAACCTTGACTCCGCACTTGAAATGATCCACGATCTCGGAGAGCTTACAGGTACTAAAGCACGGGCAGAATCGATAGTCAATGAAACAAGCAAGTCATTTGAAGAATTGGCGCTTCAAGTCAGCACGCTCTATCCGACGACTCACCACAAGGCGATTTATTTCATCTGGAAAGACCCGTGGATGGTAGCAGGCCGGGACACTTTCATTGCCGACATGCTCCGCAGGTGCGGCTGGATCAACGCCGAACCAAAGGCACGCTATCCGGAATGGCACCCTACAACATCCGACACACTGGGAATTGACCTCGTATTGCTGTCGAGTGAACCGTATCCTTTTCAGAACAAACACATCGAAGAGTTACGCTTTCATTTCCCCAATGCAAAGATTCAACTCGTTGACGGTGAATTTTTCAGTTGGTACGGCTCAAGACTGCGCAATGCGCCGGCCTATTTCAGAAAACTGATCGATTCTATTTGATGGATCGAATTCCCTTAATTTTGAACTGAAATGTTCGCCACGCTGCCCCGTCTGTCGATCCTGATCTTTGCGGTATTGATCCCATTTGGCGTCAAATCTCAAAAAGTAGGTTTGGTTTTGAGCGGCGGTGGTGTACGGGGCATGGCCCATTTGGGTGTGATCATGGCACTTGAGGAGGAAGGCATTCCGATCGACTACATCACAGGTACATCTGCAGGAGCTCTTGTCGGGAGCCTGTATGCAAGCGGACTTACTCCGGATCAAATGAAAAGGCTGCTCACATCGCCTGCATTCATCCGGCGTGCATCGGGAGGCTTCGATGAAGACAACCGTTACCTGCTTCACCAGCCCGAACCCGACGCGTCTATCGCTTCAGTGAGGCTTCTACTGGACTCAATTCTTCATACACAGATCCCAAGCAATGTGGTCAATACAGGCGAAATTGATTTCAGCCTGATGGAAGGATTTGCTTTACCATCTGCGATCAGTCGTTACAACTTCGACAGCCTGCTCGTGCCTTTCCGCTGTGTTTCGGCCGATATAACGGCCAAGACCCCCGTTGTGTTCTCCAACGGCGACCTGGCCAGGGCGGTCAGAGCCAGCATGGCTTTCCCTTTTTATTTCCCTCCGGTAATCATTGGCGACAACCTGCATTATGACGGCGGCATTTACAACAACTTCCCGGCCGATGTCATGCTGGAATCCTTTCAGCCCGACCTGATCATTGGTGTAAATGCCGTTGGACTTATGGAGAACCCATCAGAAGGCAATTTCCTTAGCCAGCTCAAATCGATGATCCAGCAGCACCAGGAAGTGATCTTGCCCCGGACCGATGACATCATGATCACCCCTCACCTGGAAGATGTGAGCACCCTGGAGTTTGAGGATGCCCGTCGTGCCATCGATAGCGGATATACAGCTGCCAAACGGCTTATCCCCCTGATCCAAGCAAAGGTTACCAGGCGCTGCGATTCCAAATGCCTGGAGGACGGTAGGGCAAGACTGAGAACGCCGATCAAGGCCATATCCGTCGAAAAGATTCTGATTGAAGGTGTAAACGAAGAGCAGGCCGCTTACATCCGCTCGGTGATCAATCCACAGAACCGTTCCATTTCCCTGACCGAACTCAAACAAAACTGGTTTAGACTACTGGCGGACGATAACATATCCTATCTGTATCCCAGACTGGTACACAACCCCCAAAATGGAGATTTTGACTTGTTGATCGATGTCCGGCGGAAACGCGGCCTCGCTATTGATTTCGGCGGAATCGTATCATCACGACCGATCAATACGGGATTTGTCAGCATGCAACAGCGATTCATGGGTCGCCAGAGCATCCTGATCCACGGCAATCTCTACTTTGGCAAGCTATACAACTCCGCCTTACTCCGTCTCCGACTTGACATCCCCGGCAGCATACCTTTCTATGTGGAACCATCTGCATCCATCAGTCAGTTCGACTATTTCAAAAGCAGTTCCGCTTTCCTCTCCGATGTAAAACCATCTTTCCTCGTTCAGCAGGAGAGACTTTTCTCGATGACCATCGGTTTACCGGTCAAGCAAAAGGCCAGGCTGACCACCTCCATGCATGCATTCCGACGCAATGACCGGTATTACCTGACACGAAGCTTTTCAATCAATGACACGACAGACATCACCCGCATGGATGGCTTTATGGCTTCGATCCAATTCGAACGAAATACATTGAACCGGAAAATGTATCCGAATGAAGGCAACATGTTCCGGATCACAGGTAAAGGTATTACCGGCGATGAGTTTACGACTCCCGGCAACACACGTCAATTCCTCGACACCACCAAGGTCAAGCGGGAATGGCTTCAACTCGGTATTCAATACGAACAGTACTGGAAAACAAACGGATGGTTCACTCCCGGATTTCAAATGTACATGCAGTTCAACGGAATGCCGTTGTTCAGCAATTACAGGGCCTCATCCTCCTTCGCATCGGCATTCCAGCCTTTGCCTGAGATGCAAACACTCTTTCTGGATGCTTTTCGCGCCAACAATTTCGTTGGAATCGGCACAATGAACATCTTCAGCATTACAGAAGATATCGACTTCCGGCTTGAGGGTTACGTCTTTCAACCCTTTCAGGAAATCCTGGAACGCTCCAATTATAAAGCGTATTCCGGAGAGGCTTTCAATAAGCGCTATTTCTGCGCTACAGCAAATGCTGTTTACACCAGTCCGGTAGGCCCCATCAGCATTGCGCTGAATTACATCCAGGGTCGCGAGGAGCCACTGTCGGTCATGTTCCACCTTGGCTATCTGCTCTTCAACAGAAGAATTTTCCAATAGCAGCTTGTGATCTGCTTTAAAAGTCAGAACTGTCGGACAAACGGCCTTGAGGCTATTACCCGTCATCGCCTTAATGTCACAAAAAAGATGACGCAGTAAAGAAATTGCCGGAGTTAAGACTCCTTGTTCCGCTCCTTACTTCTGAATGACAGCATAACGGGAACTCCGGTAAGATTGAAATTATCCCTCATCTTATTTTCTAAAAAGCGCTTGTACGATGTCTGGATATACTGGGGCATATTGCAGAAAAACACAAAGGCAGGGGAACGACCGGGCAGCTGGGTGATATATTTTATACTGATGGACTTCCCCTTCATGGAAGGAGGTGGATAAGCATCAATGATGGGCAACAGAATCTTGTTCAGCTTAGAGGTAGGAATCCGCTGGGTCTTGTGCTGGAACACCTCTACTGCCGTTTCCAGCGCCTTATACACTCTCTGTTTATTCTGAACAGAAATAAAAAGGATGGGCACATCATCGAAAGGGGCGATACGGGATCGTATCTCTTTTTCAATTTTAAGAGCGGATTTCGTGTCTTTCTCCACAAGGTCCCATTTGTTAACAAGAATTACAACTCCCTTTCGATTGCGTTCACAGAGGTGAAATATGTTCAGGTCCTGGGCATTGAGTCCCTGCGTCGCGTCGATCATCAGAAGACACACATCCGCTTCTTCGATGGCTCGAATGGATCGCATGACCGAATAAAACTCGATGTCCTCTTTCACACTGCGCTTCTTCCTCAATCCTGCCGTATCAATCAACAGGAAATCGAAACCGAAACTGTTGTAGCGTTTGTAGATGGTATCGCGGGTGGTGCCCGCCATCGGGGTGACAATACTTCGTTCTTCTCCGATCAACGTATTCAGCAGAGAAGATTTGCCAACGTTGGGTTGACCGATGATGGCAAGCCTTGGCAATTCCGGCTCAACGACATCCTCATCCTCGAACGCCAGCACCATATCGTCCAGCAACTCCCCCGTTCCGCCTCCACTGATGCCGGAGATCGGATAGGGATCGCCGAGTCCCAACGCGTAGAACTCAGCGGCGTGGTGCAAACGTGCGGCACTATCCACCTTGTTGGCCACGAGAAATATTTTCTTCCGGGAGCGGCGCAGAAGGTTGGCCACTTCCTTGTCGAGATCGGTAAGACCATCTGCCACATCGACAACGAACAGGATGATGTTGGCCTCATCAATGGCCAGATCGACCTGCCGACGAATCTCTTTCTCAAAAACATCCTCAGAGCCGACGACATACCCGCCCGTGTCGATTACAGAAAACGAGCGGCCGGTCCAATCGGCGAGGCCATAGTGACGATCACGTGTGACTCCCGCGGTCTCATCCACGATGGCCTTGCGCGACTCAGTAAGCCTGTTGAAGAGTGTGGATTTGCCGACATTGGGGCGGCCGACGATCGCGACGATATTCACCATTTGAGTTCCTGTTCCTTTTTATTTATTCATAACCGAAGCGACGGAGCAACTTCTCGTTGTCGCGCCAATCGGCAGCTACCTTAACGGTCAGCTCAAGGTGCACCTGCTTGCCGACAAATTCCTCGATGCGTTTCCGCGATTCTATACCCAATTTCTTGATTGCTGACCCTCCGTGTCCAAGAAGGATAGCTTTCTGCGATTCCCTGGCACAATAGACCGTGACTTTTATCCGGTCAATAGTCTCGCTCTCTTTGTATTCTTCCACTACCACTTCCACCGAATAGGGTATCTCTTTCTGATATTGCTGAAGAATACGTCCTCGGATGATCTCTGAGACGAAGAACCGCACATTCCTGTCACTGACATCATCGTCCTTGTCGAAATAGGCAGGACCTTCCGGCAGGACCTCCAGGATCCTGGCAAGAAGAATATCGAGTTGAAAATCATGCAGGGCGGAAACGGGCAATATCATCTGAGGATCAAGAAGCTCTTTCCAATGCATGACAGCCTCTTCAACCGAAGCCTGGTCACCGGTATCCACCTTATTGATGATCACAAAAAGCGGGACGAAAAGGCCTTTCAGCTTTTGGAGCAGAGAATCGTCGATTTTACGATCGGCGAGTTCCGTGACGTAAAGCACCAGGTCGGCATCGGTGAAGGTTTCGTCCACCGCATCCAGCATCCGCTCGTGCAATTTGTACGCCGGCTTCATGATGCCCGGCGTATCGGAAAGGATCACCTGATAGTCATCCCCATTCAGGATCGCTTTGATACGGTGCCTGGTCGTCTGGGCTTTAGGTGTCACCACACTCAAGTCCTGGCCGAGCAATGCATTAACCAGGGTACTTTTCCCTACATTGGGCTTCCCCACTATATTCACGAATCCGGACTTGTGTGTCATTGAACGGCAAAGATAGGCAAAGGGAGTGCGGCACTCCCCTGACTTTAGCCGATGATTTCACCTCTAGAAATAATTGATCACTCCGAAATGCACCTTGGCCGACCTGAACTCGACCGGATTACCCTGCTGAGACCCCAATGCATAGGTGAAAGAAAATATTCCCAGTTTCGAATCGAAGGTAATTCCTACACCAAATCCGTAAGGGGAATCCTCAAACTCCGGCACCCTGCTTTTATCCTGATACCAAGCCCTATTGTAGAAGGCAAGCAGATAGGAGTTTTGCTCAAGGATAAAACGGAATTCCGCTTTGCCAATCAGGTAAGCAGAAGCCCCGAGGGATTGCTCATCGAAACCACGCAACGATTTCAACCCTCCGAATCGATACAATTCATTGCTGAAAATGTTGTCTGCTTGCATCCATGCGCCTGACACACCTGGATTGAAGACGCCGCGACCGCCCAAGGGCAGATATGCATCCGCAATGCAATGCAAACGATACTGCGTCGTGCGTAGATCGATACTGTCATACAACGCCTCCGGCAAGGCCACGTTCCTGTCGATGATTCTGATTCCGGCCGATCCAGCTACATCTACGGCATATCCCCGTCTGGGATTGAGTCGATAATCCAGGTCCATCAGCATCAGGCCAAGGCCGTAATTGTTCGCAGAAACATCGGCAAAAGGAGGCAGCACTGTGGCATTGCGGTAGCGGGCCGTGGAAATGAGGTTGCTGGTTTTCCTACCCCACATGAGGCGAATAGAGTTCATTCCACCCAGAAAGTAGCGGAAAGCCACCTGACGATCCAATTCGAGGAAGGTGCTGTCTTTTTTAAAAAGCGAGAGATCGCCCTCGATTCCAACAGGCAATGAGAACAAAAACGGAAATGAGGCCTTTAATTTCAAGTCCTGCGACAAAGGAAGTGGATTACTCCAATTCAAATCGACCAACTCGGCCCTGCCGAATGCATTATGAAGTCGTAGCCTGACGTCGCCTGCAATATGCACCTTCCCACTACCGCTGTTATCCGGTTGCACTCCTACAACACCATTGAACTGGCTCGCCTTCCTGTCTTTTAAGAAAAGTACAGGCCGCGCCTTTTCACCGTAGTATTCCACTTCCATTGTTCGGGCTTCTGATAGAAACGGGATTTCTTTCAGACGGCTGGCCACGCGACTCACTTCACTCTCGTTGTAGGGACTACCCGGTCTGATTTTCAGGTAATTGATGAGATAGGCACTTTTCACACGTGCATCGCCTTTTATCAACAGGCTATCAAATAACACCAGTGGACCTTCGTCGATTGAGAGACGAGCTTCCACACCCGAGGCATGGGATTCAACACTGTCAATCCGAATGCTGGCGAACGGGTAACCATTTTCTGCCATCCATCGCAAGGCCTTTTGGGAAAGGGTGGAGTAATTACGTGAAGAGAAGGCATTTTTTTCAATCAAGCGACGCCGCACGCCGGCCGCCGATAACCAATACTGGTCCGAGGGGTTGGTCCGAATACCCTTCCAGGTGCTTCGTACACCAAGATGCCACCAAACCACAGGGGATTGCACACTACCAGAAACACTGTCAATCCTGGCCTCGAGATAACCGGCCTCCCTCGCTTCATCGAGCGTGGATCGCAATGCCTTGATCAGGCCAATGGAATCGGAACGGGATGAACGGCTTTTCAGAAAATCAGCTTCTAGTCCACGCAGGACATCGTTTTGAGGAGGACCCTCCATAGTGCTGAATACC
>JAULUX010000253.1:0-1019 GCA_032111385.1 Bacteroidia bacterium | reverse complement strand
TGAAGCAATCGGGCCAATAAAAAAAAGGAGGAGAAAGACCCGCGCCCCTTTGAACAAAATCACTCGATTCAAATTGAATTCCATTTCAGTCCTCCTTCATGGCGGAAGGCGCTAGACTCCAATCAATTTCCTTTTTTCCGGCGGCCCGCAAATAGGCATTCGCTCGGGAGAAATGGCGGCAACCAAAAAACCCTCCACGCGCCAAAGGGGAAGGATGCGGAGCTTCGAGTACGAGGTGCTTTTCACGGTCAACCATGCTACCCTTATTACGCGCATAATTGCCCCACAGCAGGAAAACAAGCCCCTCCCGTTTATCAGACAATATTCGAATCACCGCATCGGTGAATTGCTCCCACCCTTTGCCTTGATGGGATCCGGCTTGTCCGGCCCTCACCGTGAGTATGGCATTCAACAATAGCACCCCTTGATCCGCCCACGGTTGTAGCGAGCCGCCATCCGGAATTGGAATGCCCAAGTCATCACGCAGTTCCTTGAAAACATTCTGGAGGGAAGGGGGTTTGCTGACTCCCGGACCTACCGAGAAACACAGACCGTTGGCCTGGCCTGGTCCATGGTAGGGGTCCTGACCGATGATGACAGCCTTCACCTCCTGAAAAGGGGTGGCATCGAAAGCGGCAAATATCCGGTCCCCGTGAGGAAATATCAATTGGCCCTGTGCTATATCCTCACGCAGGAAGGCTTTAAGTTGTTGAAAATACGGCAGACCGAATTCCTCGGAAAGAGCCGATTTCCAGGAACCTTCCAGGCGGATTTCTCGGTTCAGGTTCGCTTCCAGCTGATCAGTCATTCGCTCGAAAATACGACCTATGGAGCAAAGAATCGCGTCCTTGAACTGCTTGAGAGTCTGAAAATTGAAGGTAGCCTCCGATCAACCGTGCGTTTTCCCATGTTTTTAACAATCTTTACAAGGCTGGAAAATTTTCTTTTCTTTGCAAGCGTTTCCTTAAAAAACCTGTCATGCGCATCTTACCTGTCCTGCTCATCCTTGGATTTATCAC
>JAULUX010000252.1:0-4048 GCA_032111385.1 Bacteroidia bacterium | reverse complement strand
TGGAATATTTCATCAAGTACAGAATGGGCGCGAAGGTCTCTTCCTGTACGATGTGATAATGGTTCTCGGCTTCGATCAGGCAGGGTACTACGTAGGTGCCGCTCTCGTAGCCGTTTCCTTCCAGGACTTCGCCTCCGTAAAGTACACGTCCGCCTTCTTTGCGGGCTGCTTCAATGGCCTTGGTGAAATCGTTGACAGCTCCTTTGTCGATCAGCGGACCGACGAGTGTGTTGGAGTCTAGCGGATGTCCGATGCGGATATGCTCGTAGGCGCCTTTGAGTTTTTGGGTGAAGGCATCATACACGCTCTCGTGGATGATGAGTCTGCGTGTACTGGTGCAGCGTTGCCCCGCAGTGCCTACCGAACCGAAAAGCACCGCACGCAAGGCCATGTCGAAGTCGGCCTTTTCACTGAGGATGATGGCGTTGTTTCCACCCAATTCGAGCAGGCAGCGACCCAGACGCTCGCCGACAATTTGTCCGGCACGTCGTCCAACGCGGGTAGAGCCGGTGACAGAGATCAAAGGCACGCGCTTGTCGGCCAGGAAATTGTCGCCCACGTGCTTCGAAGAAGCGATGACCAGGTTTACGACGCCATCCGGAACATTGTTGGCGGCCAGCACCTTCTGCATGATGCGGTGGGTGGCCACGGCGCAGAGGGGGACTTTCGAAGAGGGTTTCCAGACCACCACGTCACCGCAGACCAGGGCCAACATGGCGTTCCAGCTCCATACGGCAACCGGGAAGTTGAAGGCGGAAATCACGCCGACGGTGCCCAGGGGGTGGTATTGTTCGTACATACGGTGCCGTGAGCGCTCGCTATGCATGGTGAGACCGTAAAGCTGTCGTGAAAGACCAACTGCGAAATCGCAGATATCGATCATCTCCTGTACTTCGCCTAACCCCTCCTGGTAAATCTTGCCCATCTCATAAGACACCAGTCTGCCGAGCGGTTCCTTGTATTCACGCAGGGCATCACCCATCTGGCGCACGATCTCGCCCCGCTTTGGAGCCGGCATCATCCGCCATACTGCAAATGCTTTTTGCGACTGAGCAATAATGTGTTCGTAATCGGCGGTGGTAGCCTGTTTCACCGAAGCGATGAGCTTGCCGTCGGCGGGGGAATACGATTCAAGGATTTCACCTTTGGTGTCCATCCAGCCGCTGCCGGTGGAAGCTCCGGGGTTGACGGGCTCGATGCCGAGCGTACGAAGCATGGATTCTATTTGATGATCTGACATGTCTTTATGTGTGACTTTTTAGAAGGGGCAAAGGTACGCTCTTAGGTTGGTAATGGGATTGGATTTTATCGAAGTGAAGGACGGTAAGCCTGTTTATTCGGGGCTGCGAAACCAGGTCTGAAAATAAGACCCTAAAAACCAAGCGTTGATCTGTTCCCCGGGGACTTATTTGTGCTGATCTCCATCAGTGCCCAAAGTGGGTGGTCTATCCAAACCGGCAATTAGCGGCATGCTTTCGGTGGCCGGAATTGGGATGTGCTAAGTTTTTGATATTCAATTCTTAAATGCCTGTGAAGGGTCTTGACTCGTATACCTTTCGTGTCCTATCTTCGCACCTGCAGTTTACCTGGTATCAGGTGAGTTGCCTAAAGAAGATCCTACTGCGGCGCTGAAACCATTCGCCTCGGCATTTCTCTAAAAACCTCTCCAAGTGAGGCGGCCAACGAGTAATTGGATTCAGCTCCTTTTCATTTACCGCACCCATGATCCGGGCTCATCCGCATGTGATGGTTCGATTTTGGACTTCTTTGTTTGATAAATAAAATCGCTATTATGAGTACTCAAATTCATCTCAACCCGGATTTATTGGCAACCGGTAAATCACTTTTTCGGAAATCATCAGGGCCAGTCCCTTCATCCCGCAACGTGTTCATTCGTCCGTTTGTGCATCTGTTGTTCTTCTTGATCGTAATCCTCAGTCCGGGTGCATCGTTTGGAACCGCCACTGGTGGGTACACGTTTTCCAACTGTTCTGCCGGAGCCAATTATATTGAGTTTCAGGTTAACTTGACCAATACAAGTACCGCCGGTGAGGTACTTTATCTCATTACAGCCTCACCCATTCGTATCAACCACGCAGCCGGTATTGTCCCGGCCGGCCCCAATACGTTCACGTTTCAATACATCGCAGGATCTGCAGACGCCTCTGTTGCGCCGTTGTACGCCACACTTGGAACCACCTACAATGTTGCTTATACGGCATCTTCCCGCCTTATGCAGGTAACGCACTCGTCCACCGTACTGGGTAATTCAGCTGCTGCAGTCAATTGCCCCATTCAGCCTGGCTCGACCGTTTCAGTTGGTAAGTTCCGCCTGACCATCACCAATACGAATTTTGTCGCAGGACAATCAGTGGGCCTCACCTGGGTAGCTACTTCCGGTTTTACTGCCTACGTCGGTACCAATACTGCGGCTACTAATTTCAATGCAACAAACGGTAACCGGACGCTAGGAACACCGTGTTCCATCTCCATTCCATCCGCTTGTTCTGTTTCGGCCACGTCGAGCTCCACCAATGTCAACTGCCAGGGTGGAAGCGATGGTACAGCATCGGTCAGCGCAACAGGAAGCTCCCCCTTCACTTATCTGTGGAGTAACGGAGAGTCAACTTCAAGTATCACCGGACTTTCCGCGGGCACATACACGGTGACTGTAACCGGTACGGGAGGGTGTACCACAACTGCGACAGCAACAGTTGCGGATGGAGCAGCGACTTCCACCAACACAACCACGACCTCCGCTTGCGATAGCTATACCTGGTCGGTCGATGGGAATACGTACACGCAAAGCGGATCATATACGAGCGTAAGCGGATGCGCTACGGAAGTCCTGGCGTTGACCATCACCCCATCAATAACGAATACCAGCACAGCCTCAGCCTGCGATAGCTATACCTGGTCGGTGAACGGCACAACGTATACACAAAGCGGATCATATACCAGCGTTAGCGGCTGTCAAACAGAGACTATCACTCTTACGGTTGAAAAACCCCTATTCACGACACATCCAAGTACGATGTCGCAAAAATCTACTCAAGGCATCACTCTGCCTGCCTATGCCGTGGCCGTAAGCGGAGGAAGTGGATTTACATTCCAGTGGTTTAGCAACACCGTTAATTCCAATTCAGGAGGGTCGATCATCCCATCCGCTCAAAGCACAACATATTTTCCTCCGACTCAGGCGACAGGCATTCATTATTACTACTGTAAAGCCACCACTTCCAACGGATGTGAGGTGGTCAGCAATCCATCGGGTCCGGTACAGGTTTGTGGAAACTAGTCCGAATTGCTGAATGCTTAGCTTTTTCGAGGTGAAATCCGAAAAGTACAATACGTGTAAACGGGGTGCCTGGTTGGATTGGTATCAGCCTAGACTTGCACAGGTGAATGATGCTGGTGTTCGGTAGGATTTTTTTTACAGACGCATCGATCAGTGAAAAATCACGGCGTCAGAGCTTGATGCATACGTTCTTCTCCTCGGTGAAGAAATTCAGTGCTTCGAATCCGCCTTCACGACCGACTCCCGATGCTTTCACTCCACCGAACGGTGTACGCAAATCGCGCAGCAGCCAGCAATTCACCCACACGATGCCGTTATGAAGCCTGGATGCGACACGGTGTGCACGGGTGAGGTGCTGTGTCCAAACGGTGGCAGCCAAACCGTAGTTCGTGCTGTTGGCCCAGGCCAGTACTTCCTCTTCCGTGTCGAAGGGTTGAAGCGTCACCACCGGACCAAAGATCTCTTCCTGGTTGGTGCGACAGTCGTGCGATAAGCCTTCGATCACCGTCGGTTCGATGAAGTAGCCGTCTTTGCATTCACCTTCCGGATTAATCCGGTTACCGCCTGTAAGGATTTTGCCGCCCTCTTCCTGGGCCAGACCGATGTAGTGGAGGATCTTTTCCATGTGCGGTTGCGAGACGATGGCTCCCATGCGGTTGCTTTCATCAGATGGATCACCCACTTTCAGCTTTTTCACCTCTGCAATGAAGGCGTCGCGGAATTTCCCGTACAGAGGCCGTTCGATGAAAA
>JAULUX010000251.1:0-16984 GCA_032111385.1 Bacteroidia bacterium | reverse complement strand
TGTCACCTTGCGAATGGCATTGCTGAATTCGAATTCCAAATTTTGGATGCTGTTGTGCAGCATCTGCTCCGGGGGGGCACCAAGCTGGCTTTTCAGCAATAAAACACTTTCCTCAACATTGGCAAAACTCACCAAGGCTCCCGGAAAAATATAGGTGCGTTTCACACCTTCCTGGGTACGTTCCTCGAGCGTCGTGGGCTGTATACCTTTCTGATACAACTGTGCATACAAGCTATTTCGCTGCTTTTCATCCGGATCGGCGGAAGGATCGATGAAAACGAATTCCAAGTTCCCCTTGGAGTACCTTTTCATTTCATCCAATAACTCGTAGGTGGCACTTCTCAAACGGGAAAATCCAGGGGAAAAATCTCCTTCCAGATAAACCCTCACAAAAACCACATCTTTGAGGTCGCCAACCAATTTCCGTGTTGACTCGGAAAGGGTGAATCGCTTGTCCTCGGTCAGGTCAAAACGTGTAAAAACGAATCCGGAAAGGATGTTCAATACTACAAGAATCGCTATCAGCAAGAACAATTGCAATACGGATTGCCGCCTGAATCCGCCGGCGCCCTCCTTGACTTTTTCTGTATTTCCTACACCCTCTACCATTTTCTGCTTTCGATTACAGTACGCGTGAGAAAAAGAAACAGGGCGATTACGGAAAGAAAATAAACGAGGTCACGCGTGTCGACCACCCCCCTGCTAATACTTAGGTAATGAGCATTTATTCCTAATCCATACAAAATGGTGGAAGATTTTCCGATTCCGGAAAGGGCAGCCAGGGAATCGAGTCCCTTGAACAAGAAGAGACACAGAAAAAATGAAACGATGAAAGCGACAACCTGGTTATCGGCCATCGATGAAGCGAATACGCCCATTGCGACAAAGCATGCTCCAAGGAGGGCCAAACCGATGTAAGAACCAAGGACGGCTCCCGTATCCACATTGCCCACAGGAAGACTAGTTTGGTAGATCACCATGTAATACACCAAAGTGGGCAGCAATGAGAAAATGACCAATACCACTCCCGCCAGGTACTTGGCAACAACCACCTGCATTTCGGTCAATGGCCGGGTCAGCAAGAGCTCCAGTGTGCCTGCTTTTTTCTCCTCTGAAAAAAGCCGCATGGTGATGGCCGGAATCAGAAAAAGATACATCCAGGGAGTGAGAGAGAACAAGGGGTCTAATTGAGCGTGTCCACTCTCCGGTATATTGAAGGAGGAGTCCTTGAACACCCAAAGGAAGAGTCCGAGGGTCAATAAAAAAACGATGAGTACAATATACCCGATCAGGGAATTCAAAAAGGCATTGACTTCCTTGATGATGAGTGCGCGCATAGGGAAGCCAAAAATAGTGATTGGAGTCGAGCTTGAACAAGGTTCATACCTTTGCAACTACGTATGTGTGGAATCCTTGGTTATGTCTCGCTTGAAGAGGCCGGACTTCCCGGTAACGAAGCTTTTATACGGGCATTGGACAAACTCGAGAGAAGAGGCCCTGATGACCGGGGGTTCGAGAGATCTGGCCCTCTAATCCTGGGACATCGCAGGCTCTCCATCATTGATTTGAGTGAGGCCGGGCATCAACCCATGAGCGACGAAACAGGTCGTTACACCATGGTTTTCAACGGTGAACTATTCAATTTCAGAGAAATTCGTAGCGAACTGGAATCCGAAGGAATCTGTTTCAACTCCCGTTCCGATTCGGAAGTCCTGCTGAAAGCCTACATCCATTACGGAGAAACCTGCCTTGATAAACTGAACGGTTTTTTCGCATTCTGCATTTATGACCGCCAGAAGAACACCCTGTTTCTGGCCCGCGACCGGTTCGGGATCAAACCCCTGTATTACTACAGAAATGGAAACAAATTTGCTTTTTCATCGGAGATCAGGCCGTTGGAAAATCTTGTTCCATCGCTTGAAATCGACCACTCCAGTCTGAGACTTTTTCTTCAATTGAATTACATCCCCGAGCCCTTCAGCATCTACAGGAACATCCGAAAATTACAAGCCGGACATTTTATAAATATTCATCTCGATGGAAATTCATTTAAAGAAAATGATTTCGAAGAAAAATCCTGGTATCGCATTCATCTGCCCGAAACCTATGCTCCATCGGCTGCGCACTACAAAGAATCATGTGAAAGGATACGCGTGTTGCTAAGGCAGGCGGTTGAGCGACGACTGGTAAGCGATGTGCCATTAGGCTGCTTCCTTAGCGGGGGATTGGACTCTTCCATCATCACCGGTCTGGCGGCAAAGCAGGTCAGCAAACTTCACACCTTTTCGCTGGGTTTTGCCGGATCGGGACATTTCGATGAGACGGCTTACGCGGCAGAGGTTGCCGCACATTTCGGAACGATTCACACTGAATTCAAAATTGAAACAGCCGATGCACTGTCCGCTCTTCGAGAGCTTTTGAATCACCTCGACGAGCCTTTTGCAGACTCCTCTGCCCTGGCTGTTTTCCTGCTGACCAAAGAGGCGAAAAAACGGGTCACCGTTGCACTGAGCGGAGACGGCAGTGATGAGTTATTTGCCGGCTACCATAAGCATCGCGCAGAATGGATGACCGGTGCAATGGGCCCGGGTGCCAGATCCATGGTGCGACTTGCATCCCGGATATCCAAACCTTTTTCCGGTTCAAGAAATAACCCGGCCTCCAATGCCATACGGCAACTGCATCGGTTTGCAGAAGGCATGAACCTCGACTGGCCAAATCGTTACTGGAGGTGGTGTTCCATTGCGACAGATTCCGATGCCGCGGCCCTGCTACATCCCGACCTGGCGGAAAGCACACAGGAGGAAACGATGAAACGAATTGCCTGGCTGACCCGCCATTGTGAGGGAAAGCCTGATTTCAATAAAAACCTTTTAAATGACTGCTCGCTGGTATTACCGGGAGACATGCTGACCAAAGTGGATCGCATGTCCATGTCAAACAGCCTGGAGGTACGATTACCCTTCCTGGACAAAACGGTTGTAGAGTTCGCTTTCCAACTTCCTGCGGAATATAAAATTGACCGGAGAACTCAGAAAAAAATCCTGAAAGACACCTTCATGGCTGATCTGCCGGAACGAGTGTTAAACCGGACTAAAAAAGGATTCGAAATCCCATTGAAAGATTGGCTGGATGGTCCGCTACGTCCTGTTCTTCAGGAGGTTTTCCAAGCGGAAGAATTCAAAAAAAGCCGTATTTTTAACTCCCGTCAGGTTCAACAGTTAATTGCCTCCTTCAGCAAAAAACAACCCGGGGATTCAGCGGCTCGGTTGTGGGCCTTGTTGGTTTTTCAACTTTGGAAGCAGAAACGAACCATCGAAAATTAAATGCCCCGGGTACTTCGAATCATTAACCGGCTAAACCTGGGCGGGCCCACCTACAATGCGGCCTACCTTTCCGCTCTGATGCAACCGGAGTTCGAAACCATGCTGGTTGCAGGAATGCGAGATGAGAGCGAGGAAAGTTCGGAATTCATTCTCGAAAAAATGAACCTTTCGCCGCACTACATCCGTGCAATGCGCAGGGAGATCAACTTCAGGGACGATTTTCAAGCTTTTCAGGACATCAAAGAGATCATCCGTGAATTCAAACCGGACATCGTCCATACTCATGCCGCCAAAGCAGGCGCTGTAGGTCGCATCGCAGCCTCAGGAGAAAAAGTACCGGTCATCATTCACACATTCCACGGACATGTCTTCAAGGGCTATTTCAATCCATTGACAACACGGGTTTTTATCGGCCTGGAGAGATACCTCGCCAGGCTAAGTACCGGAATCATCGCTATCAGTGAATCTCAGAAAAAAGAACTGGCAGAAACCTATCGAATCTGCCCTTCCGACAAGATCAAAGTCATACCTCTTGGATTCGACCTGAGCCGTTTTCACAACAACCAGGAGGAACTCCGGACAACATTCAGAAATGAATTCGGGCTTGATAAGAAAACCGTCGCAGTAGGTATAATCGGCAGGCTAGTCGACATCAAAAACCACAAACTTTTCCTTGAAGCATGGGCCAGGCTCATGAAAAAAACATCTGCTCCGATCCATGCATTCATCATCGGTGACGGTGAACTAAGAAGTATGCTTGAATCGGCCTGCCGTTCATTGGGAATACCGTTCAACGTTCCAGGGCAGCTGAACCGGGAAGCCAATCTGACCTTCACCAGCTGGATCATCGATATTGAACGTGCACTTGCCGGCCTCGACATCGTAGCGCTCACCTCCAATAACGAGGGCACGCCCGTCAGCCTAATCGAAGCGCAGGCTGCAGGAAAACCTGTGATTTCAACCGATGTCGGAGGTGTCAGTGATACAATGACCAACGGGGAGACCGGACTACTGATACCGGCAGGTAATGTCGACACACTGACCGAAGCCCTATCCAGGCTTTCCGAAGACGAAAGCCTTCGTATTCGGATGGGCGCGCGCGGCTCATCTCTTGCCGATGCCCGTTTTGGTGTGTCGCGACTCGTGGATGATATGAGAAGTTATTACAATAGCTTGCTTTAATTGATGCGGGGATAATCACGACGTTTTCGCGACAAAACTGATTCGAGGAATTCCTACTAGAGCAGTTGATTCCCAAAGAAAATACGGATCGGAATCACCATAAGCCCTCCGGGGTGGCCGAGAAGCCGGCAGATACCAAAAACGCTGGCCTTCGCCCTTGAAAATCACTAACTTTGCAACATGTTGAAGCACATCGTCCGGCTGGGCCGAACTGGGTTGACGTTAGCGATCCTGTTGCTGATTAGCAGTTGCGCCATCAACCCCAGCATCATGTTCAAGTCCAGGAACGAAACCATGATGTCGAGCGACTCCTCCCTTCACGAAACCACCTACCGGATTTCGCCGGGAGACCTCCTCCAAATCGACATTTACACCAATAAAGGCGTAAAACTGGTTGATCAGTCCAATAACATCAGCACCTTCAACTCAGCCATCACCAACGCCAATACGGGCAACTCCAGCACCGGATTCCTGGTGGAACAGGACGGCCTCCTGAAAGCTCCGCTCTGCGGGCGGATTGCAGTAACAGGCCTAACCATCAAGGAAATCGAAAACCTTATTGAGACTTGTCTCAAGGAATACTACACCGACCCTTTTGTCATTGTCAGGGCCATGAACAGAAGAGTGGTGGTTTTTACCGGAACCGGCGGAGCCGGACAGGTGATTGAATTGAAGAATGAAAACATGGATCTTATCGAAGTCCTGGCCGAAGCAGGCGGTTTGACCAATACCGGAAAAGCGAAAAAAATCAAGATTCTCCGAGGAGGACCTGCCAAAACGAAGGTCATTCACATCGATCTTTCAACCATCGATACCTACAAGGCAAGCGACCTGAGGATCATGCCAAACGACATTGTTTATGTCGAACCGGTATCGCGAATCTCACAGGAGGTGCTCAGCCAGATTGCACCGGTAGTCGGCATCATCACCAGCCTCGCACTGATCTATCAAATCGCAAGCGGTCTGAGGTGACCTTCAACCCCCTGTTCCATGCCGAAAAAGAAAATCAGTCCGATAAATGAGGAGTTCGACGTCAAACTCCTGATCACCATCGGTCGAAAGAACTCCATCGCGCTGGCTCTGATCATCCTGGTATCAGCAATCTCGTCTTTTCTGATCATACGTTATACACCTCCGGTCTATGAGTCTACCAGCATACTCCAGCTTTCAATGGAGAACGAGGCGAAGGGTATATTGAATCCGGTAACGCTTCAACAGTTCCAGGACGAAAGCAAAATCCTGGCGTCGAGCATCGAGCTGATCCGCTCGAAAGTAATGGTTGGAAGAGCCCTCTCCCGTCTACCGATGGAAGTGAGCTACTACAACAAGGGAGATATCCTCACCTATGAACTGTACAAAAGCTCTCCTTACCAGGTTGAATTCGACAAGCCGGACAGTGCAATGTTCGAGCGGCCGATTTTCATCGAATTCAACCGTGCGGACAATTACAACCTTCGCTATACGGGGCCATCGGGAGATAATATACTAAAAAACAACCTGGCTGCAGGAACGTGGCAACAAATCCCCGGAATGAGGATCAAGATTGAAGTCACCGACTCACTTGTCATTTACAACATGAAAGGCAACCTGTCGAAGGATGCTTTGTTTTTCAAAATCAACTCTCCCGCACAACTGGTGACTGATGTCATCAAGAACCTGAAGGTCCTCGCACTGAATCCACAAGCCTACACGATCCAGATCTCAATCAAAGACGGAAACAATCTCCGGGCAGCCGACATCTCCAATGCCCTCGCCAACGAATTCAAGAATTACGACCTTGAAAAGAACTCGGAAGTGGCCGACAAGATCCTTACGTTCATCAATAACACGATTTCCGGAATCGACGAAAACCTGAAGATGAGTGAACAGGAAATCGAACAATTCCAACGCGAAAACAAGCTGATAGATGCGGATGAGACCGGTAGCAAGGTGATGAATGAATTGGATGTCCTCCAGACCGAAACCTATAACCTAAAGAAAGACATCTTCATCCTCCAAAATGTAATGAGTGAAATCTCCAATGAAACCGACATTGGCGCTTTCATAATGAGTGTCTCAGGGATGTTCAACAATCCGGCCATCGCCGAACAGCTGAGGACGATGCAGCGTCTTTTAGAGGATCGCAACCAAATCAGGTTGTCGTCAACTGAAAAAAGTGATGCCTACAAGAACCTGGAACTGAAGTTGTCTAGCCAGAAAAACCTGTTGCAAAACATGTTGAGCAACGAGTCTGCTAAACTGAAATCTCAACTCAATTATTCGGAAAGCGAGTTGTTCAAGAAACAGCAGCAACTCGGACGTATACCCGGCCAACAGGCCGAGGCCAGCAGGCTCAAGAGGGTCTTTTCCATCAATGAAAAATTCTATTCGCTATTGCTTGAGAAAAAAGCTGAATTTTCGATCACCAAGGCGGGATATGTACCCCAACACATCATTCTGGAAGAAGCTAAACTGAGCACGGTTCCCATATCACCTAAGAAACCGCTGATCATCAGTGCCAGCCTGACCATTGGCTTCATCCTTGGATTTCTTCTTATCCTAGTCAAATACCTTCTTTACAATGAGATCAACTCCTTGGAGGAAGTCGGATTGTATACGGACGCTGCCCTTCTTGGCATCGTACCAAAATACAAAAGAGATATCCCCATCTCCCAATTGCTGGTTGACAAGAACCCCAAATCGATTATCTCGGAATCTTTTCGTTCAATACGCACCAATCTTCAGTTCATCTCCTATGGGCAAGGGGCGAAACTTGTAGCTGTCACTTCAACCATATCCGGAGAAGGAAAAACCTTCAATGCCATCAATCTGGCAGGTGTCATCGCATTCTCAGGTAAAAAGGTGGTCATTCTTGATCTGGATATGCGTAAACCTAAAATCCACCTTGGATTCAATGTGGAAAACAACCATGGCATGAGCACCTTGCTGATTGGAAAAGACAAGCCTGAAAATTGCATCACTAAGAGTTCGTTGGCAAACCTGGACTTCATCACTGCGGGTCCGATTCCACCCAATCCCGCAGAGTTGATCATCAGCCCTAAAATGGAGGAGTTGATCGAATACCTGAAAGGCTTGTATGAAATCATCATCATTGACCTTCCACCAGTCGGTATTGTCAGCGATGGTGTTCCGATGCTTAAAAGGGCAGATTACCCCATATACATTCTGCGTGCGAATTTCTCACGGAAGATGTTCATCAACCAGATCAATAAACTGATCCACGAAAACAAAGTGAATAATTTATCTGTCATTTTGAACGGCGTGGAAATGTCAAGGATCAAATACGGCTACGGTTACGGATATAGTTACGGTTATGGTTACGGATATGGCTACAGCTATGGATATGGTTATTACGAGGACGACGAGGCCCCGCGTACTTTCCTGGGCTGGATTGGATCCAAATTTTCACCAAAAAAACCAAAGGCATGACCATTGATAGGTTTGACATCGAGGGTCCTTTGCTGATCCGTCCAAAGGTTTTTACCGACGACAGGGGTTGCTTTTTCGAATCTTTTAACGTGGAAGTGTTTGAAAAGCTCGGACTTCCGACCGATTTCTACCAGGACAATCAGTCCATCAGCCGGACAGGTGTGATTCGAGGTCTTCATTTTCAATCGCCCCCCTGGGAACAGGGCAAACTTGTTCGGGTAGTGAGCGGCAGAGTGATTGATGTTGCTGTTGACATTCGCAAGGAATCGAAAACCTACGGCAAACATATCCGGATTGAATTGTCAGGTGAAACGCAAGCATTACTTTGGATCCCACCAGGCTTCGCCCACGGCTTCAGCGTATTGGAGCAGGACACAGTTTTTCTCTATAAGTGCACCAAACCCTATCACCCGGAAGCAGAGCAGGGATTGGTTTGGAATGATCCGGACCTGGACATAAACTGGGGAATGGAAGAACCGGTTGTTTCGCAGAAAGACTGTCAACTACCGGGTTTCAAAAATTTCCATTCACCCTTTTAATCCAATTTTCAATCATGCTTGAACAGTTCATCCATCACAGCAGTTTGCTTTTTTACAGTGCATTCTTCCTATCATCGCTTTTCTTTTCGCTTGTAATCAACAGCTTGTTCCTGCGCTTCTTCCGAACCTTGGGCATACGCAATAACGCTGACGGTACCATCATCCGATGGGGCACCTTGTCGAAGCCGGCTATCGGAGGACTTAGCTTTTATATCATCTTCCTTTTATCACTGGCCAGCTACTCTATCTTTTTCGAACCCGGCCAACAAAGCTATCAAATGGGATTTGTCGGTATCATTCTGGCCTGTGGTGCCGGCTTTATCATAGGCTTGGCAGACGATGCCTACAACACCCGCCCCAGGTTGAAGTTCATGGTTCAGCTGATGTGCGGACTTATACTCTCATTCACCGGTATTCGAATCGAACTGTTCGATCAAGCCATCCTGAACTACGCTTTAACCATGTTCTGGGTGGTCGGCATCATGAACTCCATCAACATGCTCGACAACATGGATGGAATAACAGCAACGGTTTCAATTGGAATTGTTCTGAATACGGTGTTCCGCATCATTCATCACGGAGACCTTTCCAATATTCACCTGCTGGTGCTGGTGGGTGTTTTAGCCTCCCTGATTGGCTTTCTGTATTTCAACTGGCATCCATCGAAAATGTACATGGGCGACACCGGCAGTCAGTTTCTTGGCGTTTTCCTTTCTGCAATGGGCATCCTCTATTTTTGGAACGACCCTTACTCCCCTTCCACCGACCCTTCCACAGCAAAGCGATTATCATCGACGCTGATGACATTCCTGTTGCCCATACTTGATACTACGATTGTGGTGATCAATCGCCTTCTCGCCGGCAGGTCGCCATTTATCGGAGGCAAGGATCATACTACACACAGCCTCGCAATGCTTGGTCTGACCGACAGACAAGTGGCCTTTACATTTCTGGTCCTCGCACTGATATCCATCGGCTTGAATTTGATGATCGAATCCATGGCTCCGGCATGGACTCACGGCCACACCCTTATATTCGGTGGGTATTTCCTTGCATTGCTGACCTTCTTCTTTTTTACAACAAGGACCAAGAAGTCAAAAGCCTAGATCAACTGATCGCCTCAACTCTTTTCGTCAAAAAAATCGAGCATTCCCGGACGCCGTTTTGAAGTGCGATCAATGGCCTGCCGATGTCGCCATTCTCGGATATTGGCTTCGTGACCTGAGAGAAGTACATCGGGCACCTTCCAACCCCTGAATTCCTCTGGACGAGTATATACCGGTGGAGCAACCAGACCGTCCTGAAATGAATCCGTCAAAGCGGAAGTCTCATCATTCAATACACCCGGTATCAATCTGATGATGGCATCGCTGACGACTGCAGCCGCCAGCTCCCCGCCGGAGAGCACATAATCACCGATACTGATCTCTTTTGTCACCAGATGCTCTCTGACACGTTCATCCACACCTTTGTAGTGACCGCAAAGCAGAATCAGATTGCCCTTTAGCGACAATTCATTGGCCATGGCCTGATTAAAAAGCTCCCCGTCAGGACTGAGATAAATGACCTCATCGTAATCACGTTGTGATTTTAATTCATCGATACAGCGGGCAATTGGCTCAATCATCATCACCATCCCTGCTCCACCGCCGTAAGCGTAATCATCCGTATTCCGATGCTTGCTGATGGCATAGTCGCGCAAATCAGTGAGATGCACTTCGACCAAACCTTTCTCAATCGCACGTTTCAGGATGGAATGACTGAAGGGGCTTTCGAGCAAGCCGGTATGAACAGTCAGAATATCTATTCGCATTGGACGAAATTACATGGGGTGCGATTCATGGAGCCTCTTTTCCATTAAAAAATGCCTGATGACTCCGTAAAGCAAGAAGGTCTCCATCACTACTGAATAACCACACGATTCATAAAAGGGAACAGTATCCTCCCTCGCCTGAAGGACCATGCGATCCGCTCCGGCCGAAAGAGCGATCTCCTCCATGGCTTGCATTAACATCCTCCCAACACCACTCCTACGGGAATCGGGTTCCACAGCCATATAACGCAATTGTGCTTCCTCAGGACTGTTCAAATGCAAACGGGCGCATGCCAGAGTATTCCCCGTGTCATCCAACACGAGCCGGTGAATGGAATCACCCTCTAGTTCATCGCGCTCGGTCCCCCTTGGTTGAGACCAGGGTTTCCGAAGTACGCGCCAGCGTAAGTCATAATAAGCGGCCTCCTTTCCAATGGAAAACGGATCCTGTACTGTCAATTCAATCTTCATAAGGTTCCCATTCAAATACTGCCGTTGCAACACGTTTACTGATTCGACCATCCGGCTCGGTCTGTTCAAGTACCATTGATCTCGCCTCTGCCTCGAGAAACAAGTCATGTAAATCATTTACCGGAGCTGCAGGCACCCCCGAAGCAATGAACCGATCCAGCAAGTCATCCGATCTGAAGGCCTTGATGGCGGGTCGCAATTGGTCAGCAAGACCCATCCGATTCAATACTCTGGCTGGATTCGTGGCGAAATCACTGAGATCAGCCAGGAAACCAAGTCCCAATAGCGAACACAACTCACGGAACTGCTTATCCGAACCCACAGCGAGTAAGATCAATCGCCCATCCGAACACAGAAACACTTCTCCGTAAGGGGCTATGGAAGGATGCAGGGAACCGGTGGCGGAAGGAACTTGTCCGGTATTGAGATAAGTTGACGCCTGGTTGGCCAGGGAGGCTATCGCTGATCTGTAAAGTGACACGCGCACCTTGGAACCTCGACCGGTTTTCAAGCGGTGAATAAGCGCAACAAGCACCCCTTCTTTCAACTGATGTGCGGCCATCAAATCAATGAAGGCGACCGGCAACTTCAGCGGTTGACCTCCGGGTTCACCATTGATTGACATGAATCCTGTCTCAGCCTGCAGCACCGCATCGAAAGCCAATCGAGCGCTGTCGCTGAATCCGGTGATTTCGGCGACGATCAAGCCGTTATTTTTCTTCCTGAGCGAGTCCGCATCCAACCGGTACCTGAATGCATCTCCTTCCTTGAAATTGGTGATGACAATGTCGGCATGATCGATAAGTTCATGCACTTCATTCAGATCTTTTTCGGAATGAAAATCAAGAAAGCGGACGTGCTTGTTCCAGTTGACCGAATTGTAGTAGGCCGACTCAGGGACATGGGGATCCTCGCCGGCGACACGCCAGGAACGGGTCACATCACCGCCTGTACGCTTGTTTTCGATTTTGATGACCTGTGCGCCCATTTCGCTGCAGAACATACCCACTGCCGGCCCCGCCAAAACTCCGGCGAGTTCAACAACCTTTAGTCCATGAAAGGGCATTGGCATATCAGCTCTCCTGAACAGGATTTTGAATGAACAATTCAGCCAGCATGCATCTTGCACTACCACCACCGGTTTTTTCAATGACGGGTATGCTGACAGGCAATAACCTCGTCATGGAATCGAAGGCCATTTTCTGGTCATCGTTAAGGCTGTCAAAAGCGGTCTGTGAGCACACGGTGTACATCGTACCCTCCCGACTACTGACCTGAAGCATATTTCCTGCAAATGCCTCCATTTGCTCGATGCTTATTGCGATCACCTTCAATCCCCCGGATCGAAGAGCGGAGATCACCCTCTCGCGTTGCGATAAATCCGGAACCGATTCCTCACAAAACACCGCATAACCCATACCGATATGCAACACTACATTGGTGTGATACACGGCGCCCCCATCCCGGCCAAAGCTGTCGAAAACAACCGGAGTGTAGCCTGTTTCCACACACAATCTGTCGAACAGCACCTCATCAGTACGTGGACTTCGCACCGCATAAGCGACCTTACTTGCATGATCGTAAACAATGCTACCGGTACCTTCAAGGAAAATTCCTTCCAGCTCATACGCAGACCAATCCTCGATAGAGTCAAAACCGATCGTCTCTTGCAACAGCCTGATCACCCCCTCACCCCGCTCCCGCCTGCGGTTGGGAGCAAGCATAGGACAAAGGAAAAAACGCCCGTCCGGCAGGGAAATAAACCAGTTATTCGGAAAGATGGCATCCGGAGACTCCGGCTCCGGTGATTGAAAAACAACCAGTGGAATGCCTGCTTCCTTCAATACGCAGACCATCCTGTCGAATTCTGCGTGGGCTACACTCGTAAGGTCGGCATCACTTCCACCATTAGCCTGAAAGGCATTGGTGCCGGCTGTTTCCGGATTAGGGTAAAACCCGGCCGGTCGAACCATAAGAACAGCAGAGGGCGAATGCGCTAGCATGGAATTGGAGTATTGAACAAATGTAAAGGCTTCAAAAGCACCCGAAAACCGACATTCGGATGGAATTTCAACAACGTGTAAGTGGTAAATATTCCGATGCTGAAACTTGCTCAGTGCTCAACTACCGATCGAAAGGAAATGAAGTATTCCCAAGCGATAGCCATCCAATCCGAGACCGGTAATACCACCAATACAATTCCGGGCCATAAGCGATTGCTGCCGAAATTCTTCACGGGCATGGATATTCGAAATGTGAACCTCGATGACCGGTGAGGAGATGGCTGCCAGGGTATCGGAAAGCGCCACAGACGTGTGGGTATAACCGCCTGCATTGAGTAAAATACCGTCACAAACAAACCCGCAGGCCTGAAGATAATCGATCAACTCCCCTTCGATGTTGCTTTGAAAGTACCGGATATCCACTTCCAGAAAATCGGCTTTCAGACCTTCCAGATAAGTTGAAAAAGACACAGTGCCGTAAATATCCGGCTCCCTGAGCCCAAGTAGATTCAAATTCGGACCGTTGACAATATCGATGCGCATGACGCTAAATTACGGTTTACGGCCGTTTTGTAGGCTGTATCTTTATCCGGATGATTCAGATCTGGCAACCCTATATCAAAGGATTCGGCAGCTACCTGCGCCTCGAACGCAGCTTGTCGCCGAACACCCTGGAAGCCTATGAACACGACATCATCAAACTGGTACAATTCCTCGATTACATACAATACCGCATCCATCCCGAGCAGATCAAACACGAAAATCTTCAGGAATTCATACGATGGATCAACGAGCTGGGAATGACGGCAAGAACGCAGGCCAGGATTCTTTCGGGGATCAAAGCGTTCTACAAATACCTGCTGATGGAAAACTCCATTCAGGACGATCCGACTGAGTTGCTGGAGGGCCCCAAAATCGGCTCTAAACTGCCCGACTTCCTCACTGTTGAAGAGATAAACAACCTGCTGGGGGCTATCGACCTGAGCAAACCCGAAGGACAGCGAAATAAGGCCATGCTTGAAACCCTGTATTCATGCGGATTGAGGGTATCAGAGCTGACGGGACTTCGCCTGAGCCACACCCACCTCGATGTGGGTTTCGTCAAAGTGACCGGCAAAGGTGACAAAGAGAGAATCGTACCGATCGGCCGTTCGGCCACGAAACAGATCAGACTCTACCTGGAAGGAATCCGGTGCCATTTGCCGATCGTCCAGGGCCACGAAGACTTCCTGTTTCTGAACCGGAGAGGAAGAAGACTGACCCGTGTGATGGTCTTTACGATAATCAAGGACCTGGCCGCGCGCTCAGGTATCCGAACCAGTATCAGTCCGCACACGTTTCGGCATTCATTCGCCACACACCTTGTTGAAGGGGGTGCTGATTTGCGCGCAGTTCAAGAGATGCTGGGGCACAGCAGCATCACGACTACCGAGATCTATACACACCTCGACCGGGATTACCTTCGTTCAGCGATCCTACAATTTCATCCGAGAGGTTAGAAAACAAACCGCATCCATTCCCATGAAAAAAAAGACGTTTCTTGCGATCTGCAGCATTTTCTTCGTCCTTGCTTTTTTTCAATCGAAGGCCAATTCCGACGAGGAATATAGAAAGGCAGTGTCACTCCAGACCTCAGGCAAATGGACTGAAGCACTTCCTTTGTTCAAGTCACTGCTACGCAAGGATTCCAGTGCTGTGGAAGTGCTTTGGCGCACCTCGTACCTCTACTCCCAGCTGGGATCGAAACAGCCCGATGAAAAACAGAAACAGTCCTGGTACCGGACCGCCGAATACCTGGGCAGGAAGGCGATCAAAACCCAACCAAAGCATGCCAATGCCCATTACGCCTATGCACTGGCGTTAGGCCGCATGAACGAAAATGCCAGTAGCCGCACCAAAATCGAGTATGCAAAGTCGATCAAGACAGAGGCCGAGCTTGCGCTACGCTATGACTCCGCCCTGGCCGGACCTCACCATATCCTGGGACGATGGCACCGCGTAGTCGCAGGCTTCAACTTCTTCGAGCGGACGATGATTCAAACCGTTTTCGGCGGCATGCCGGGTGGCACCTATGATCAAGCCGTATGGCATTTCAAAAAAGCGATTGCTCTGGAGCCGAACGTGGGTATCCATTATTACGAGCTGGCTGTCACATACAAGGAAAGGGACGAATCTTCAGACACTAACATGGCCATCGATTGGCTTAAGAAAGCCATGAAACTACCCTTGTTGACCGAAACAGACCGGGAACACCGTAAGCTCTGTGAAAAACTACTGGCCGAACTGAAATCCTAGTTTCTGCCACCTTTCAGTCGACCGACAAGGCCATTCAGCTCCGGAGCGAAGCCGCTCCTATACACCAGAATGGCATAGATGCCGGATATCACGCTCACTTTGTACGCGATAGTAAAGATGGCATGTCCGGAAGCGGGCAGAACATAGCCCAATAGCCACAACGCGGCGATCCAAACCGATACCCACAGGTTCTCCCGGCCAAAAGGCTGCAAACCGAAATGCCTTCTGACGTACCAGAAGAGCAATAGGTTGTATAAAAAAGAAGCCAGGGCTGTTCCCAGTGCAGCACCGGACATTCCTAAACGCGGGATCAGAATGAATTGAAAGACCACCAGCAGTACTGACAGCAGTACCAGGAAAAACGCTCCCGCCGCATATCGCTTCGATGTAAAAAGTACCGCAGCATTCAATCCGGTAGCCATATTGAACAGCGCACCGACGCTCAGGATCCATACCACCTCCTCTCCGCCCTGATAGCCATCAGGCAGGAAAGTAAGCAGGTCAGAAATATTCGCATTGACGTTTAAAAAAAGAAAACCACCGATCAGAAACATGTACAAACTGGACTTCCTGTAAATCTCACGGATCTGATGTTGGTCATCATCGATCCAGGCTTGTGCAATACGTGATGATGCAATGCGGTCAAAAGCATTCAGGGGCGCTTCAATGATAGTCGGAATAAATGCTGCAACCGCATAGATACCTACATAAGACAATGCCATGTACTGGCCAAGAATGATCGAATCAACGTATTTGATTCCGATGGATGCCACTCCGGCCATCCACAGCAATAGGCCATAACGCATCATTTCCCTGACCTTCGGCTGTGGAAATGCAACCCAATTCACCTTGATGCCAGGCCGGTCGAATTGAAAAATATAACCCAGGAGCAACAGTGCCTGAACGCTGTAAATCCCGACAAATCCATTCACGAAACCGTCAAGGTTGATCCATTTCAAATAATACACACTGACAAGAGCGATGGTGAGCACACGCACAAGGATATCGTTGACGTATGACGGTATGGTGGATTTGTAATTGGAGATGCAATAAGTCGTCAATACCTGCGTCAAGGCAAGCACAAACACCAATGGAAAAACACAAGAATAGAACTCATTGAACAGTGGGGACTCCATTTGATACCGCACCATGATTGCATCTTGGAAAAACCAGAGGACGGCCGCGGCGATGAGAAATCCTACCAAAGGGAACAAAAGCATGTAACCGAAATAGCCGTTGTGGCGTCGGTTGGAGTCACGAAACTCCGGGAAATAACGGATCGTGGTATTACCGATTCCCAAAGGAACGAAGGTGGCGACCAAAAGCGCGAAGGAGTACAGGATACGGGTCAATCCCAACTCTTCCTTCGTCAGGAACTGGGGCTGTATGATCAGCAGGTTTACGAAGCCAATGGCAATGCCCAGGTAACTCGATACCGTGTTCTTGATCCCTTGCCTTTTGATGACTCCCATCAGCCTGCTTTTTCGCGAATTATTTCCAATACCGATACCATTGCAAGAAGACGAAGACAAACCATAACCGCTCGAAATCCTCAAGACGCCCCTCCAGGAAATCGGTCCGGAGTGCGCTGACTTTGACGGGATCCAGCCATTCCTGCTCACGCAACGCTTCATCACTCATCACTTCGAACAACAGGTCTTTCAACTCGGATTTCATCCAGTGTTGAACCGGAACGCCAAAGCCCATCTTGGGCCTCTCCATCAATTCACGGGGCACATAACGGTGAACAATATCCTTCAACATCCGCTTTGAAACCCCCTTGTCCAATTTGAAAGAGACCGGAAGTCGCATGACCCATTCGGCCAACCGATGATCGAGGAAAGGCTCCCGTCCTTCCAGACTTGCCGACATGGTCGCCCTGTCCACCTTTTGAAGGATGTCGTCGACCAGGTAGGTTTTGTATTC
>JAULUX010000250.1:15986-16765 GCA_032111385.1 Bacteroidia bacterium | reverse complement strand
TGTCGATGCGGTGTGCGCTGTTAAGGGCCTTGTCGTTGAAGGTGACCGCAACCAGGCAGGCATGGGAGGAGTCGTTGTAGAGCCGTCCTTTGTAAAAAGGAAGGTCCCCGAACCGTGACTGGAATGCTTTCACGGAATCATCGGAACCAAAGGGGCCATCAACAAGAGGAGCGAGATCGAACCGCTGAAGGATGTCGTTGCGCCGTATCTCGAAAAGATTGGTCAGCGACAAAACCTGCTTGATACCGTCTATCCCCTTGATGTCTTCCGTCAAGTTGCGGAAAGCATTGAACCGGTCCTTTTCAAACAGGCGTTCGTCCTGAAATCCGAGGACCATCACGCTTCCATCTTCACCGAAAGTCTTCTTGAATTGTTCGTAGTGTACAAGGGCGCTGTCGCTGGCCGGTAAGATCCTGGCGAATTCGTAGGAAAGGCGGATCTGGGAACCCCAGTAACCCATCGCTATGGTCAAAACACCCAAGACCGACAGAAAAGCGATCCGGTTACGAAGAATTTTGGAGGAGAGGAAATTCCACATGAGTTACCGGCTGTTCTCGCTTGGTTGGATCGGGATGCTGTCTGATGGGGCCGCGGTGATCCTGCGGTTTCAGGGTTGACAAATATAAGGATTGAAGGGAAGGGTAGACCGACTGCCTTTAAGCTGACGGATATCATCTCCAATCAACATCTTTTCAGAACCATTTTTCAATAGCTTTCGGGAGATTGTATAACCCTCACCCCAATGATGTCATTTCATGGCTGAGCCCTTCATGCTTCGA
>JAULUX010000250.1:0-15976 GCA_032111385.1 Bacteroidia bacterium | reverse complement strand
GCTCATACTCCGACCGGCTCCCATCATCGGTCGGTAAGTTACCTCATGGATACATGCAGAGTTTCATGAGTCACGTAGCCGGTCATGTCCCGGATTTACCGAAAAACCGATCGCCGATTTCATACCGATGTTCCACAACTGCATTCCCAGTAGCCGTATCTTCATGCCTCTCATCCGTGTCGAAAAATAAAATGCGAATTGAGAGTGGTTATATAAAAAACAACCAACCGTTAAAATGCTTGCCCTTAACTTAACCATACGGTTGAAATACCTGGCTTTGTGCGGAGCCATCGTTTTAACGCTTCTGATATCGGTTACAACCGATTGTTTCGCACAAAGTAAACCAACGGTCAGCGGACTAGTTACAGATTCCATAACCGGCGAACCGCTTCCCTATGCGACTGTGGCCTGGATGAAGAGCCTGTCGGGTACCGTCACCAACAACGAGGGTCGTTTCGAGATCCACCGTCCTGAAAGTGAAGAAGGAGAATCATTGCTTATCACGTTACTGGGGTACCGCAAGCAAGTGTTGACGATAGAACAGCTCGAAAAGTCATTGCATGTTCGTCTGGTGCCCGCCAGCATCGAACTTGCGGAAGTGCAGGTCAACCCCATGCCCCCGACGCATTACATCCGCATGGCGATGCGTTCCCTGCGCAACAATTATCCGGACAAGCCTTTCGGAACCCGAAGCTATTACCGGGAGATCATCCGCGAGAACGGCGCCTTTCTCCGTGCCCACGAAGGCATATTCAGATCCTATGTCCCGAATTTCCAGGATACGGTCCGAAAGCAGCATCAGCTCATGCTGTTCCGCAAGTCAAGTGAACTGAGTGAGATGACGTTCATGAAAAAAGAGCGTGAAAAGGAGGCGATGAAAGACCAAAAGAAGGAGGCGAAGGCCATCCGTAAAGGGAAGACGGTTGAGAAGAAAAAGGATGCCGATAGCCTGGGCATCGGTGAACTTTTCGGAGGACCCGAAAACCTGCTGCGCCTGTCGGATCTGTTTCGAGATCCACCGGGATCCCTGGATACGAACGGTTTCAGGAATTATACCTATTCTTTTGCCCGGTATTCCAGCTACAACGATGCTACACTTATGGTCATTGACTTCAAATCCAAAGGCAAAGTAGACAACGTCAGGGAGGAAGGAAGGATATACCTGGATGTCGCCACCAATGCGATTTTGCGGGTAGAGTCAAGAGGAACGTTTGTCGTACCACTCTGGGCCAAACCGATCCTGCTGGCTTTCGGCTACGGCATCAAGTCGCCTGTTTTCCGCAGCTCTGTTTCCTTCCGTCAGGCAGCGGGGAAATGGTATCCCGGTACCACGATCTTTTTCCTGAGCGCACAGGTGGAGCGCAAGCGGCTATTTGCAGCAAACGACCTTTCCAGGTTTGAAATCGACGGCCTACTGACCATCGGCAGGATTGATCCGGAGCGACCTCAACCCATTGATACAAAGAAGTTGTATTCCACGCGTAAACGACCGGAAGTACAAATATTCGCCGAACCGGGAATCACTTGGGAGGACGTGGATATAATAAAGCCTTGATTTTCAATTTTATAGAATTGAATTAGGCGTATTTCGCCAATTTATCGATTGCATCTTCGGTTCCGTAGGGTCCAACGAATACGAACCGCTGATGCAAATCATCAGCAGTTTTCATGAAAACAAGTTGATGGGTCGTAATAAAACTTCTAAATTGCAGCCTGTTGAGTAAGAATACATCTTTATTAAAGCATAAAATAGTCTTATCAGTTCATTCAATTTTAAATTCATCAAAACAAAACCATTCCAAATGAAAACAAACAGTTTTACATGCTTTCTCCTGAGTGGGCGGGTGTTTTTACTTGTTCCGATGTTCGTGGCCTGGAGCGCCAAGGCTCAACCCGGGTGCAATGCCAATTTCGTGGCCATACCCGATTCGGCTACCAACGATGTGCAATTCATGTCCAACTTCATGAATCCTTTCGCCACCTATGCCTGGGATTTCGGTGATGGATCGACCGACACACTGCCCATGACCAGCCATACCTATGCTGCTTCCGGTACATACTATGTGTGCCTGACAGTAACGCGTTATGACAATGCCGGTAATCTGCTTTGCACCGACACGCATTGCGACAGCGTTTATGCAATGACCACGCCGCCCCCACCCCCTCCTCCTCCCGCTCCCACCTGCTCTGCCCAGTTTTACACCTTCCCGAATGCCAATACCGGATCGATCCGGTTCGCCGGAGTGCCTAATCCGGGAGGAGAGCCTGTTTACGTGTGGGATTTCGGTGACGGTTCTTCCCAGGATACCGGCAAGGTGGTGCATCACACTTATTCCGCTGCCGGCAGCTACAATGCCTGTCTCACGGTATCCCTTTACGATACCCTGGGCAATCTCCTTTGTACGGACAACTGGTGTGACAGTGTAACTGTTGCAGCTCCACCTTCCTCCAGTCCCGTCTGTGTCGCCCGTTTCCGTTATTTCAACCTGCGTGGTGATTCCGTCCTTCGTTTCATGGCCGGTCCCGTGAAGGAATATGCCAGCTATTCCTGGGATTTCGGTGACGGTTCAACGGACACGCTTAAAAATCCGACACACGTGTATTCAACCAGCGGAGCCTACAATGTGTGCCTGACCATCACCCGTACCGATTCCCTGGGAGTGGTATTGTGTACAGACACCTGGTGCGACAGCGTCACGACCGGAGTCCGTCACATCCCCGGCGGATGGAATCAGGTTTATGGCGGAGGCATCGGCAGCAGCAATGCCGTAGTGATGCAAGGTGCAGAAGAAGAGGTGGAATTGGATAGCCACGAAAGAAGCCTCACTGTGAATGCCGGACATGTTGAGATCTATCCCAATCCGATGACGGAAAACGCCCGCATTCGTTTTGAGCAGTTCAACGGACCGGTGACGTTCCGTGTGATGGACCACACCGGTCGCCTCGTTCTTGAGCGCTCAAACCTCCTGATGGGTGAAATCACCCTGGAAAAAGGCAACTGGATTCCTGGCGTGTATTTCTACCAGGTCAGCGATGCCGGTCAGCAAATGAGTGGCAAGTTGATCGTACGGTAATAGAATAACCATTTGATAATCAAAGGTATCCGATTCGGGTGCCTTTTTTATTCGTATGCAGCAGTAGGATGGAAATCTTGAAGGGAAGTCGATTCTACCTGCCAGGAGAGTTTACGGGAAATTGTATTTTAACTAAACATTTTCTGAAATCGGTCGTATTAAGCTTCGAAAAAGTCTTTCCATGCAGAATTTTAATTTTCCGAAACAATGAAAGCGAACTCTCTATTGGTGCTGTTAAGCAATTGGTTTACCCCCTTTTGTTTTTCCTTTTTTCTCATCATGGTGTCCATCGGTGTTCAGGCCCAAGACCTGGACCATCGTCACGAATCTGGAAGCGACAATCATACTGTCCACTTCAATGAAATGGAAACCCGGGCACGAATGAAGAAAAACGGACTGACCGAACCTGTTATCAGTGGTTTGATCGAAGAAATCAAAAAGGCCAGGAAATCCGGACGAGCCATGCACTATCAGGGCAATGTGGTTCCTGTTTCAAAAGGTGCAGCTGCTCCATGCAGTGATCTGGGTGTGGAAAACGGATGGGCGTCCTGGTCAGGTGCAGATGGATTCAATGATGTGACCAACGACAATATCACCTGGGGAGGCATTTCCTCTCCTCCAGGTACAAGTATGCTGGGAATCACTTCCGGAGGAGCTTATGATCCGGATGCGCCGATGCCAGGCGGGGCAGGCATTCCCATTCCTGTAGTTTGTCCTTTTCCAGGTTTCGGCAACAACTCCATCATCATGAATCCGGGATGTGTGCCTAACAACATGTGTCAATTGCTGACTTATCCGATCACGGTTAGCGCTGCAGATACAAATTTCGTATATGCCTACGCGGTAGTTCTTGAGGATGGAGGCGCCGGCCATGGTCCTTTGGAACAGCCTTTTGTTGAATTTGTGATTCTTGATGCACAGAATAACATTGTTCCATGTACCCAGCAACGCTACGTAGGTGGGCCAAACGTTCCTGGATTCTATTCTGGCACCGGAACAGGATGCAGCCTTCCTGGCGCCGGCTATTACAAACCGTGGACCATCGTGGGCGTGGATCTTTCGAATTATGTTGGACAGACCCTCACCGTAGTCATTAAGAATGTCGATTGCGTTTATGGAGGACACTATGTAAAATCGTATTGGGATTTCCTGTGCGGTTCTGCTACATTGAATGCAGGATGTGTAGGTTCTACATCCCAATTTTGTGGTCCACAGGATCCGGGTATAAATTATTCCTACCAGTGGTTCAGGAACAATACTGCAATTCCTGCTCCCCAGGGCATTCAGGCCTGTTTATCGGTTATTCCAAATGCAGGTGATACATTCAGGCTTTCTGTTTCATTGGCCGGCGGAGCTTGCGGATTCAGTTTGCTCTATGTTCCTGAGGTCAACCAGCCATCAATCACATCTACGGTTCAGTGCTATTCGGTGAACTTCAATGGCCTAAGCATCAATGGCGCCAATTCAACAGTGACCGGTTGGAACTGGAGTTTTCCCGGAGGAACCCCATCAACATCCACTCAACAAAGTCCAACTGTAGCTTATCCCGGTCCTGGAAATTATTCGGCGACTTTGAATGTGGAATACTCTGTCGGTTGCTCCAAAGACGTCACTCAACAGATCACGATCAGTAGTCCGTTAACACCTTCCATTTCAACGTCGGATGGCTGCGAAGGCACTTCAATTACTTTGTATGACCAGACAGTATCACTGCCCGGAGATCCGATCACTTCTTGGAGCTGGTCATTTCCTGCGGCATCTCCCTCCTCTGCTACGGTTCGAAACCCGCAGACGACCTTCCCGGCGGGCAACCACCCCGTTCAACTGATTGTGCAAACTGCAACGGGATGCAGAGACACAGCAACAGCTAATGTTCAGGTTTACCGTAAGCCGTTCGCTGACTTCAGCACACCTCCAGTGGGTTGCGTTCCGCTTTGTCACACATTCAGCGATAATTCGACGAGTGCGGATGGAGTGATCAACACCTGGAATTGGAGTTTTAACGGAGGAAATCCGGCAAATTCATCGAAATCGAGCATTGCAACCTGTTGGAACAACAGCGGCAATTTTGATGTGCGTTTGATTGTAAGTACACAGTACGGTTGTAAAGACACCTTGCTCAGGCCCTCCGCGATAAGCGCTCTCCCCGTGCCTGCAGCCACTATCGTTGGAACAACCAGGGTTTGTCAAAACGGTGAACCCCCGGTGGTTAATTTGTTCGGTTCCGGCAGTGTCGCTCCCTACACGATCGATTACCTTCTGAACGGAGCTCCTCAGCAAGGAGTGACCGATCAAAGCGGATTGCTTCAGGTGACCGTCCCGACGGACAATCCCGGCTTGAATACTTATACGCTTCAAGCGGTGACATCGTCGGGTACCCCGGCCTGCAGTAGTCAAACAGGAAATCAAAAAGTGGAAGTGATCGTGGATCCACTGCCTATTCCCGAATTTCAGGCCGCCCCCAAGGATTGTCCGAGCTCTCCCAGTGTTTATTTCTACAATGAATCCCAATTTGGTAGTACCTACCGGTGGGAATTCGGTGACGGTGGATTCTCAGATGAGCAATCGCCCACGCATTATTATCACTTCGGCGGCGATTATACAATTCGCCTGGTAGCGATCTCACCATTTGGTTGTGTAGATTCCATCAGTAAGGATATTCAGGTGGAACAGGATTTTCGCATCTGGTATCCGAATGCGTTTACACCCAACGAAGACGATTTGAATGAGAACTTCTATCCTATCTATATTTCAGCATCGCAAATCGACTTTGCCGTCTTTAACCGGTGGGGAAAAGAAGTCTTCCGTTCAAGAGAACTGAGCAAAGGCTGGAATGGACGTTTTGAAGGGGCTCCGGCTCCCGAAGGCGCATATGTCTTCACCGTGAAGGCTACTGACCTTTGCGGAGAGCAGATCAGTTACACCGGGAAGTTTTTCCTGATCCGGTAGTTGTCGGTTGCTGAAAGTCCCGGGCTTGCCACGGGATCAGTTGACAGTTGTGTTAATAAAAAACAACCTACAACCTGCAACCTACAACATCAAACCAGAAAAAAACTCAACTCCGATTCCCATCGGATGACCTCGGTTTGCTGCCGGTATTATTTCCTTTTTTTCGGTGGAAGGGTCGTTTTTTGTTTTCGGATGATCTTACCCGATCGGGTTGGGCAGCATTGAAGTCCGGTGCAGTACCCAAATGATCGGGAAGTGGACTCACTGCTAAAGAATGACCGAGGAGTTGTTCAATACGACGGAATCGCGAAAGGTCTTTGCGGTTCACGAATGTCACTGCGAGTCCTGATTCTTCCGCCCGCGCTGTACGACCGATGCGATGGATATAATCTTCCGGATCGGGAGGCACATCGAAGTTGAGGACCAAACTAATGCCTTCTACGTCGATCCCGCGTGAAAGCACATCCGTTCCGACAAGGACCTGTACCTGCCTTGCTTTGAACTTTCGCATCAGTTCTTCGCGTTCGGGTTGTTCAAGGTCGGAGTGAAAAGCCGACGTACGCAAGCCCGCTTTGCGAAGACTGTTATTGAGTTGCTTGACACTTTCTTTGGTTGAGCAAAAAACGATCACTGATTGATGTGTGGAGTCCTTTAACAACTCAACCGTCATCGGTATCTTCTGTGCATCCTCCACAAAGTAGATTACTTGCTGGATCTTGTCGGCCGGACGGGAGATGGCGATGCTGACTTCTTTGGGTTCGCGCAAAATTTCCTTGGCCATACTACGGATACGCGGTGGCATCGTGGCCGAGAACAGGAGCGTTTGCCTGTTTTTCGGAAGTGCGGCGATAATACGCATGATGTCTTCGAAGAACCCCATGTCGAGCATGCGGTCGGCTTCGTCAAGAACAAGATGCTTCAAATGACTCAGATCGATATCTCCTCCGGAGATCAGGGAGATGAGGCGGCCCGGGGTCGCGATGACCACTTCCGCCCCCTCGCGCAGCGCCCGCTTCTGTTGCTCCCACACAATGCCGTCGCCACCTCCATAAATGGGGATTGAAGAAATGCCAAGGAAATAACTGAATCCTTCGATCTGCTGGTCGATCTGTTGGGCCAGCTCGCGGGTGGGGGCGATGATGAGCGTGTTGAGTTTCTTCTGATCTGAACGTGAGATATGATCCAGGATCGGCAACACATAAGCCGCCGTTTTACCAGTACCGGTTTGCGCGCAGGCGATCAGGTCATGACCTTGCTGGATAATAGGAATTGCCTGTTCCTGAACGGGAGTAGGCTTTTGAAAGCCCATGGCATCGAGGCCTTCCTGAAGGGCGGAACTGAACTTGAATTCTTGAAAAAGCAATGGGAGAAATGTTGGTTCATACAAATATAGGCGATTTGATACCCGGGTAGAACACCGCCTGTGACTATTATCCTGTTCGGTTTTATATAAACTGCAGTGGATAGCCCTACTTTCGCGGTTATGTTCTCAAAAGAGTTTCAACAAATCGTCGACTACCGACGCTCCAACCGCAAATTCGATTCCGATACAGAGATCCCCGATGATGTGGTACGACGCAGCATAGAGCGTGCGATGCTTTCACCCAATAGTAGCAATATGCAGCTGTGGGAGTTTCATTGGTTGAAGTCGAAGGAATGGCTTGATCGTTTTGTGCCTTTGTGCCTGAACCAGAATGCCGCCCGCACAGCAAAGCACATGGTCGTTTTTGTCACCCGCAAAGACAAATGGAAGGAACGAGCCCGTTGGAACGCCGAACAGATACGGAAAGCAACAGAAGGGCAACCGCCTGCTTTGCAAAAGAAAGCGTTGGATTATTACGGCAAAGTGATGCCGTTGGTGTACGGACAAGATCCGCTGGGAGTGATGACCTTCGTCCGTCGGACGATCAGTTTCTTCGCGGGACTCTTTCGTCCTTTCTATCGTGCCGGCGGATCGGCAATGCAGCGCATTACTGTGCACAAGTCCTGCGCGCTCGCGGCCCAGACCTTCATGCTTTCCATCGCAGCCGAAGGATTTCATACCTGTCCCATGGAAGGGTTCGACGAGGTGCGCGTGAAGAAAGCCCTTGGACTTCCCTGCGGCGCAGAGATCAACATGATCATCGCTGTGGGCAAGGGTACGGAAGCCGGCATATGGGGTCCCCGCGTTCGCGTACCGATGGAAGAGGTTTTGCAAATACACTAAGTCCGGCGCAGATTTCTCAGGAAACCTAAAAACGCAATTCCTCCCTTATTGCCGAAACCGACTATCTTGCATGGAGGAAGAATTCAAATCATAGACTAAACGATGAGCACCTGTTCGAAGATCAGTTTAACCGTTCTGCTGGCTTTGCTTTTCATGGCTGTGCAGCCTTCTGTGGCGCACAATGACCCGTGGCGGCAGGCAACCGACAACAGAAACGCCTGGCTGATGTTCTTCGGAACCGCACGGTTCAATGATCGCTTTGGCTTGCATGCCGAAGTTCAATGGAGGCGCGCAGATTATTTTTCCAACCCACAGCAGCTATTGCTTCGCACAGGACTGAATATTCATTTCGGACAAAATATTGCACTTACTGCCGGCTATTGTTTTGTTGAGACCTATCCCTACGGCTCGTTTCCCGTAACGGGTTCGTATCCTGAAAGCCGTTTGTGGGAACAATTGCAGGTAAAAACAAAATTGGGCAGAATAGAATGGATCAATCGATTCCGTCTGGAACAGCGTTTCTCCAGTTTACCTGTCGAGTCAACAGTAGACCCCGGAATGTATGCTCCCGGTGATCCGGTGTATACGAACCGGTTCCGGGTGATGAACCGGATTTCCATTCCATTCAAAGGGTCGGAAATACATGATCACTCGCTTTATTTCAGCATGTACGATGAGCTGTTCATCAATTTCGGACACAATGTAGAGGGAAATATCTTCGATCAAAACCGGGCGTATGCAGCACTGGGCTATGCGGTTCCCCGTCTTGGTCGTATCGAGTTGGGATTCATGGAGCAGACTCTACTCAAATCCGACGGACGTCGACTCGAAAACAACCACACCTTACAGATAAGCTTGTTCTCAACGCTTGATTTTCGCAATAGGGACTGATTGTTATTGCACAGATCGTAGTGTTGTGCATTTACACCCTTTTAATTTATGGTCAGCATGTAAAATCCTACCATGAATTGGCGTATCATGGTTTTCAGAAAAAAGCGATACTATAACGGGGAGTTAACGCATCAACGCACAAAGATCCCGGAGGCTATTTGGTCGATACTGCCATCGGATAGGTTCACCAGGCTTCCATTCTTCCAGTAAACAGCCCTGTCGGTTCCGTTATTATTGTCAGTGCGCAATCCACACACGTACACTACTCCGTCTTTGACGGCTAGCCCTGTTCCTTCTGTATTGACTGACGGATCATTTGACAAAATGCTACGGGTGTTGTTTTTGTATAGTACAGTACGGATATTCCCTGTGCTCTGGTCTTCTTCCGTTACCAGTACATACACGTTGGAACCCTCCACAGCAACGTCCACAGCATCGCTGTAAAATGCCGCACCGGGAAGGTTCATCACTTGTCCGTTTCTCCACAGTCGGGCGATCTCAAAATCCACATCCCTTCCCGCTACATATACATTGGTATCCGAAACAGCCAGTGCATTCGCCGTGGTGGTCGTGTTGCCATCGCCCATCAGTGTACGGGCCCCATTCTTCCAAAAGGTGGCGGTGGTCAGACTCGAATTCGGGTCTGTGCTCAGACCGGCCACATAGACACTACCGTTAGCAACGGTTACATCAATCGCATCCTGGCATCCGGGGAGGTTGGAGGCCGTACCGTTGACCCATAAAGTACCCGTAGTGTTGCTGTAAAGTGGACCTCCGGCTATGTATACCATGCTGTCTTTTACAAAAACCGCTTTGGCACAATCCACTGTTGAACCGTTCGGCGCATTGGGCAGGGTAAACTGTACTCCGTTTTTCCAATAGGTTGCATTGAACGATGTTCCGGATTGAATACAACCTGCCGCATACGTATCATTTCCCTGCACGAATACGTCCATCGCCCGCGATTCCTGATTTGCGGTCAGCTGCTGTCCCTGTCCGTTGCTCCACAGCTTAGCGTAGAATGCCCCGTCTGGACTCGCATCGGGAGGATTCACCCAGCCGGCGATGCTTATAGAATGATTCGTAGAGGGAGTTTCAGTCTTAGGCTCATCCTTTCCGCAGGAAGCTATGGCCAAGGTAAAACCCAAGATGATTTTCAGTTGCTTTTTCATGGTTGAATGAGCAAATATCTAATTAATCGATTAACACTTGAGCCGAATGTCTGGTAGCCTATGTCCCCTTAATCGTCTTTTTTGAAGACAATCTCAGTTTATACGGAGTATTAGTTGAAAAGATGCCGGTTGTACCGTAACAAAAAGCCGCCCTTGCGAGGCGGCTTTTCCTAAGGATCGGTTTTGAGATCAGTTCACCACAAGGCGTGTTTTCGCCACCTGGTCTCTGGTTTGGAGTTCGATGAAGTACACACCGGGAGCAGTTGTTTCCAATTGCAGGTCAATGGTGTTTTGTCCGCTCAGCGCAGATCCCTCCTGGCTACTTACCATACGACCCGACATGTCGATCAGGCGCAGGATGTAGCGCTGGTCATCGTCTTTGGAATCGAATACTACGCGGGTGAAGGCATCGGCTGGGTTCGGATAAACTTCGAATACGAGGCTGTTTCCACTCTGGTCAAGCCTGGGGCAGTTCGATACCGTGATGCCGGTTTTTGCCGAGGAAGGACTGGTTCCGCAAGCGTTGCTTGCCGTAACACGAAGGGCCTGGTTACTGGAAGCAGCACCCCACAGCACACTGATGTTCTTGGTGCCCTGTCCGGATAAGATAGTACCACCAGGAGTCATAATCCATGCATAGCCGTTAGCTGCAGTACCGTTGACGGTCGGGATGCTGTATGCAGAGGTGCTGCCTGCACAAACTGAAGACGGTCCGGTGATCGCATCCGGCACGCCGGGGGCGCCGTTGACGAAGAGGTTTCGTGCAAGACTTGAACCGCAACCGTTCACAGCCTGTACCTGGAGGTTAGCAGAAGTGAATGTACCGAAATCAATTATGATGGATGTGGTGCCTTGCCCGCTGATGATGGTACCACCACCGCTCAGCGACCAGAGGTAAGAGGTTGCACCCGTTACTGCAGTGACTGTATAAGCAGTTCCGGTTGCATTGCAAAGGCCGAACTTGATACCGCTGATGGCTGTTGGAGCAGGAAGTGCAAGCAAGCTGATGTTCTTGCTGCGAACCGGGCTTGTACCGCAAACATTCGAGGCTGTGACATCGATTGTTCCACCAACATAACCTCCAGAGAAGGCTACACTGATGATGTTGGTGCCTTGTCCGCTGACGATGCTGGCTCCGTTGGGTACGGCCCAGTTGTAGGAATTGGCGCGTGCGACGTTGGCAATCGAATAGGTAGCCGTTTCGCCTCCGCATACTTTCGAGGGACCGGAAATAGACGGCGGTGTCACCGGTGTAGCAACCTGGTAATCGATGGCAGCGCATGTTGTAACGATGGAACTGCAAGCGTCGGTTGACATTGCGCAAAGCTGGCCTGTGATTCCACTCTGAACAGCACCTCCGGTGAAACTTACGGTGATACTGGTGGTACCCTGTCCTGAAGTCAATGTGAATCCGGAAGGAAGAGTCCATGCGAATCCGTTGGTACTGCTCACACCCGATACGGTGAATGTGGCTGTACCTGCAACTCCCGCACGACACGATGTGGTCGGACCACCGATGGTGCCGCTTGCAGAGGGATTGGCTCCATTATCGATCTGGCTGTCGCAGTTGTCATCGATACCGTTACATAGTTCACTAGCACCGGGGTTGATTGAAGCATTGCTGTCGTCGCAATCACCGGATTGAGAGACGTAACCCGATGGAGCACCGCTACAGGAAGTCGTATTGGACGAAGCGGATCCATAACCGTCACTATCGGTATCAGCATAGTACGTAGTCGAAGCAGTGATGCTCAGGTTGAGGACGTAGTCCTGGCAGGTCGAGTTGCTCGTGTAGATTCCGGACGCAGTATAGGTTGTGCCGTTCTGAGTCCACGTATAACTATCGCAACCTGTGGCGTTTGTGGTGATCGGTGCATTTGGAGATCCGGTTACATCCCACTGGCAGGTGTTGTTGTTGAATGTTGCCGTCTCATAACAAGCAGTGCTTGGCTGAGAAGGTTGCGTACCTGTAACATCCCATTGACAGGTGTTGTTGTTGAATGTTGCAATCTCATAACAAGCAGTGCTTGGCTGAGCAGGTTGAGTACCGGTTACATCCCACTGACAGGTGTTGCTGTTGAATGTTGCGGTTTCATAGCAAGCCGTGCTGGGCTGAGAAGGTTGCGTACCGGTCACATCCCACTGGCAGGTGTTGTTGTTGAATATTGCGTTCTCATAACAAGCAGTGCTTGGCTGAGCAGGTTGCGTACCGGTTACATCCCACTGACAGGTGTTGCTGTTGAACGTCGCGGTCTCATAACAAGCGGTGCTGGGCTGCGATGGCTGTGTACCGGTCACATCCCACTGACAGGTATTGCTGTTGAAGGTGGCGGTCTCGTAACAAGCTGTGCTGGGCTGAGTAGGCTGTGTGCCTGTAACATCCCACTGGCAGGTATTGCTGTTGAATGTTGCCGTCTCATAACAAGCGGTGCTGGGCTGTGATGGCTGTGTACCGGTCACATCCCATTCGCAAGTGTTGCTGTTGAACGTTGCGGTCTCATAACAGGCGGTGCTGGGTTGAGTAGGCTGAGTACCGGTTACATCCCATTGACAGGTGTTACTGTTGAAAGTGGCCGTCTCATAACAAGCGGTGCTGGGCTGGGCAGGCTGCGTACCTGTTACATCCCACTGACAGGTGTTTTCATTCCAAGTAGCCGTTTCATAGCAGGCTACGGAAGGTTGCGATGGCTGCGTACCTGTTATGTCCCACTGGCAGGTGTTGTTGTTGAAGGTAGCAGTTTCATAACAAGCAGTACTGGGCTGAGCAGGCTGCGTGCCGATCACATCCCACTGGCAGGTGTTTTCATTCCAAGTAGCCGTTTCATAGCAGGCTACGGAAGGTTGTGTTGGCTGTGAACCGGTCACGTCCCACTGGCAGGTGTTGTTGTTGAATGTTGCCGTCTCATAACAAGCGGTGCTGGGCTGTGAAGGTTGCGTACCGGTCACATCCCACTGACAGGTATTGTTGTTGAACGTTGCGGTCTCATAACAAGAGGTGCTGGGCTGAGAAGGTTGCGTACCGGTCACATCCCACTGGCAGGTGTTGTTGTTGAATATTGCGTTCTCATAACAAGCGGTGCTGGGCTGGGCAGGTTGCGTACCGGTTACATCCCACTGGCAAGTGTTATTGTTGAACGTTGCGTTCTCATAACAAGCGGTGCTGGGCTGCGCTGGCTGTGTACCGGTCACATCCCATTCGCAGGTGTTGCTGTTGAACGTTGCGGTCTCATAACAAGCGGTGCTGGGCTGCGCTGGCTGCGTGCCGGTTACATCCCACTGGCAAGTGTTATTGTTGAACGTTGCGGTCTCATAACAAGCGGTGCTGGGCTGCGATGGCTGTGTACCGGTCACATCCCATTGGCAAGTGTTGCTGTTGAACGTGGCGGTCTCATAACAGGCGGTGCTGGGCTGCGCTGGCTGCGTGCCCGTTACATCCCACTGACAAGTATTATCGTTGAACGTTGCGGTCTCATAACAAGCGGTGCTGGGCTGCGATGGCTGTGTACCGGTCACATCCCATTGGCAAGTGTTGCTGTTGAACGTTGCGGTCTCGTAGCAGGCGGTGCTGGGTTGTGAAGGCTGCGTACCGGTTACATCCCACTGGCAGGTGTTGCTGTTGAATGTTGCGGTCTCATAACAAGCGGTGCTGGGCTGCGCGGGCTGAGTACCGGTGACATCCCACTGGCAGGTGCTACTGTTGAAGGTGGCTGTTTCGTAGCAGGCAAGAGTCGGCTGTTGAGGTTGCGGTGTGATGGTCAATTCCAGTATTTCGGTATGACATGCCGGAGGACATGGGTTGACTGTATTGGCTGCTGAAGCAGAGTTACGAGGAGAAGCACTACTTGTGGCGATGTTGACGAAGTCGCTGCTGTTGTTGTCGGTATCGGTTTCACCACCCAATTCACGTACCATCACTTGGGTTGGGGTGGGAGAAGATTTAACCGTTCCTTCAGCGCAGTTTGCCGCACCATAGGATACCTTATCTACCAATGTGCTTGCAACTACTGAAGAGCAGGGGACACCTGCAATAGTGGTATTGAATAACCCGACTTTTCCGGAAGTTGCGCTGAAACTGAAACCTGTAGTCAGAGTAGAGAAATCAGCAGTGACTGGTAAAGCCGCACCGGTTACTCCCACAGCACCACAACTGATGAGCAGGTATTTTTTCGCTCCAACGGTAGTACCGGCAGGAAAGGTAAATGCATTGGATGCCGAAGTGGCGTAGTTGCCGGTTGAGGATCCGTAAGCGATGGACCAGCCGCCGATGTTGATCGGCGAGCAGCTGCTGTTGTAGAGCTCCACATAATCTCTCAGGTAGGTGCCTGTGCTGCCACCACCACCGGGATAAACCTGGCTGATGCGCATACCACCTCCGGAAGCTCCCGAGCTGACGGCTACACTGTAAGTGCCGCTCTGGGTATAGGTCTGGCCGTTGAAGCTCCAGGTGTAGGAGCTGCAGGCAGATGCCGTGGTGGTGTTGCTGGTCGATGGAATAATGGTCAATGCCAGAATGTCTGTATGGCATCCGACCACATTGCTGTACGATCCGCTCTGGGTGTACGTGTTGCCATTCAGGGTCCAGGTGTAGCTGTCGCAAGCCGATGCAGTAGTGGTTGAACTGGTCGAAGGGGTGATGGTCAGTGCCAGGATTTCGGTATGGCATCCGCTCACGCTGCTGTAGGTGCCGCTTTGCGTATAGGTGGTACCGTTAATACTCCAGGTGTAGCTGTCGCATCCACTCGCAGAAGTGGTGTTGCTGGTCGAAGCCGTAATGGTCAAGGCTAGGATTTCGGTGTTGCATCCGTTTACACTGCTGTAACTTCCACTTTGGGTGTAGGTGTTCCCGTTAACACTCCAGGTGTAACTGTCACAGGCGGAGGCCGTAGTAGAGTTGCTGGTCGAAGCCGTGATGGTCAGCGCCAGGATTTCGGTGTTGCAGCCGCTTACACTACTGTAACTTCCACTTTGGGTATATGTGTTTCCGTCCACGCTCCAGGTGTAGCTGTCGCAAGCTGAAATTGTGGTGGTGTTGCTTGTCAATGGAGTGATGGTCAATGCCAGGATCTCGGTATGGCATCCGCTCACGCTGCTGTAGGTGCCGCTTTGGGTATAGGTTTGTCCGTCAACCGACCAGGTGTAACTGCCACAAGCGGAAGCCGATGTGGTGTTACTGGTGGAGGCCGTGATGGTGAGGTTAAGAACGTCCGTGTTGCAGCCGGATACCGAAGTGTATGATCCACTTTCGGTATACGTTTGGCTGTTGACCGACCAGGTGTACGCATCGCAGGCACTTGCTGAACTTGTGTTTGTTGCAGCTGTGCCAGTGATGGTCAGGTTGAGGATGTTGGTGGCACAACCGTTCACGCTGGTGTAGCTTCCGCTGGAGGTATAGGTTTGGCCGTTCACACTCCATGTATAACTGTCGCAGGAAGCAGCAGTAGTGGTGTCGGTGATGGATGCCGTGATGGTCAGCGCCAGGATTTCCGTGTGGCAACCGCTCACGCTGCTGTAAGTACCGCTTTGCGTGTATGTGTTTCCATTCACACTCCAGGTGTAACTGTCGCAGGCGGAGGCCGTAGTAGAGTTGCTGGTCGAAGCCGTGATGGTCAGGGCCAGGATCTCAGTGTTGCATCCGATTGCACTGCTGTAACTTCCACTTTGCGTGTAGGTGTTTCCGTCCACGC
>JAULUX010000249.1:0-6717 GCA_032111385.1 Bacteroidia bacterium | reverse complement strand
ATTCCATCCCTCCACCGGCAGAGATGGTGCCGTCAACAGCGGTGCATTGGTTGTATGGATATTCACCAACCCATTTGGAGTACCAGTACACTGCATCGGCGATGTATTCCGGTGCTCTTTGCCACAACCTGGACTCGTTGCAGGTAAAGAGCGACCAGGTGGTCACCTTGCGCTTGCTGTAGGGTAGTTCCACTTCTCCTTTCAATACCTGGAATCGCTTGTCGGCAAACCAGGCGAAGTCGTGTACCCGTTGCTGAGTGAACCGGATGGTTTTCATTTCTTCAGCTGATGCAGGAAAGTCAAGATTGCCCGATGTGTCGACTGGAAGTTTTGCACGCTCATCCATCCATGCGATTTCCGATTCAGTCTGCAGGTCACCGGTTGCGCCGACAACATAGTTCTTCGGCAGGGTGATGCTTACATCGAATGAACCGAATTCCGAATAGAACTCGCCTTGATTCAAATAGGGCATGGCGTGCCATCCGTCCTTGTCGTAAACGGCGGGCTTTGGAAACCATTGGGTAATGGCATAGGCCTGTCCGATGTGTCCCAGCCGGGAAATGCGCGCAGAGGGTATCTTGACGTAGAATGGGGTGGAGATCCGAACGCTGTCACCGGGTAATAAATTGCGGTGAAGCTGAATGCTGCAAATGTCAATGTGGGTCGAGTCGTACTTCCAGGGAAGCATCCTGCCCTCTGCCTGGAATGCAAGTGAGTCGATGAATCCCCGGTCTTCGGCCTCGGCGAAATAGAGGCTTCCGTCACCCGATTCGAGCATTTGTTTGCACAAAGCAGTTCCCCGATCGCGGTAAGCGTTGGGCCAGAGGTGGAAAAAGAGCTGCCGAAGTGTGTCGGGCGAATGGTTGATGTAAACGATCTCCGCAAAGGCATGAAGGCTGTGGCTTTTATCGTCAAGCCGTACGCGAATGGTGGTGTTGACTTCCTGCTGGAAATAGGATCTCTGCTTTCCGGAAGTGGTTGCAACCAGGTTTACTTGTAGAAAAACAACCAGCGCAAGAGTCGTAATGGTACGGATCATGATTTGAAGTTTATTCGATTTCTATGGACCGGAGTTCTCCGTTTTTCCAATCAATTTCATTGAACTGCAAGAAGTTCATTGCCGGATGATACGGTAGGGTGGAAGTCGGTCGAATTGCAGAAGGTAAACTCCATTCGTCCATGAACTCATGTCTATTTCCCCATTGAAAATCCCTTCACCCGCAGTTATTCCCTGCTGATTGATGATCTTGTATCGGCGTTGGATCAGTTGACTATCGTTGTCAATACGCAGGATGCCCGATGTCGGATTGGGAAACGGGAGGTGAGGTGTGTATTTCGTTGATTCGGGCGTTCCTGTCGACAAAGGATACAGGTAGCCGGAGAGGTAACTATCGAGCTCGATCACATGATACTGTTGCGGTACGGTGAGGAATTGATTGGTGAATAATTCGTTTGCCAGATGATATCTTATTCCGTCCGTGGTACTGATCGATTCAATTTGATGAAATGGCAGGTTTAATCCGACTTTACGTTTGTTGCCGGAGAAAAAGCGGTTGCCGGGAAAATCGTAAAGAAGGTAAAGGAAGGGTTGCAGTAAATTGCTGTATCCACACAATACAACAGCCTGTGCTCCTTCAATCCTTGTGGCTCCGGTTATTAGACCTTGTACCGGAAAGCTGTCAACCGGGATGGCGGAATGGTATCCGGGTGAATTTGGAAGTGCAAAGACCACCGATCCATTGCTGAGCCACTGCTTGGTAAAAAGGAAGATGGAGTCCGGGGTGACCACGAATGCTTCACAGTCGTAATCGGTGCTGTTGAGGCCGGTGGGATTGAAGTTCGTTTGGGTTGAGTAGGCGAAGTCGATCGTGTCGACTTGAGGGTTTCCGGCGAATAGGCTGCTTTTTTCGACCCGGTAAATCCTGAGGTCGGTGCGGTTGCCGTTGTAATTGTTTCCGAAGTCCCCGAGGTAAAAATAAATGCTGTCCCGGGCGATTTCTTCCCAGTTCTGGTTTGTCAGCGTTCCACAGGAATACTGCGTCAGGATGGATCCGTTCAGTGTATCGATTTCGAAAACCCTGTTGTCCGCCTGGTCGCAAATTCCATATACATGACCGTTGTTTTGAACGATTCCGGATATTTCACTCAGTGTAGTGTCCAGGATCTGGGAGAAAAGTGTTCCGGTTGAGGATGACGGGTACTGGCAACTTCCATCGTTTTGTGTGGCAGTTGCGTTATAGTTGATGGCGAGCGGGTCGGTACAGCCGGGAGTCTGGCCGAAACCAAATCCGGAAGAGATGAAAACTACGTTTAGAAGAGCGAACAGTTTCTTCATCTCATCCGATCCGTTGTCTTTCGATAAAGTCGAGGTCAGGCTTTGACTCCCGCTTCCACCGATTTGCGGATGAGTTCAATGAATTCGTCAAAAAGGTAGGAGGCGTCGTGGGGTCCCGGTGCAGCTTCAGGGTGATACTGAACGGAGAAAGCAGGGCGCGATTTCAGACGGATGCCTTCTACGGTTTTGTCGTTGAGGTTGACATGGGTGACTTCCACTTCATTCGAACGGTCGAGGTCATCCTGGTTCACGGCGAAGCCATGGTTCTGCGATGTGATCTCACACGTGTCGTTCACGAGGTTTTTCACCGGATGGTTGATGCCCCTGTGTCCGTGATGCATTTTGTGGGTTCTTAACCCGCTGGCTTCGGCGAGCAACTGGTGTCCTAGGCAGATGCCGAAAGTGGGCGTTCGCGATTCTAAAATGGCTTTTACCGTGGCGACCGCCTGGGGCATTGCCCCCGGATCACCGGGACCATTGCTCAGCATATAACCATCGGGCTGCCAAAGTTGCATCTCTTCAAACGTCGAGTTGTAAGGGAAGATCCGGACCCTGCATCCGCGCTCCGAGAGGCATCGGGCGATGTTGTACTTGAACCCTTCATCAAGCAGGGCCACTTTCAGGTCACCTTCGGTACTGAAGTCCCAGGGTTCTTTCGATGAAACACGGCTACTTAGTTCCAGTCCTTCCATTGAAGGGACCTTGGCGAGTTCTGCCTTCAGCACTTCAATATCCATGATCTCGGTGCTGATGATGGCGTTCATCGCTCCTTTGCTTCGCACGTGACGGACGATGGCACGGGTGTCGATATCGGTGATGGTGACCAGCTTGTTTTGCTCCAGGTATTCCTGAATGGACATTTCGGAACCTTTGCGAGAGGCAATGGGGCTCAGGTTTCTGCAGATGAGTCCTGCGATTTTGACCCCTCCGGATTCCGATTCGTCAAGCTTGATGCCGTAGTTTCCGATGTGCACGCTCGCCATCACCATCAACTGACCGGTGTAGGAAGGGTCGGTGAAGATCTCCTGGTAACCGGTCATACCGGTGTTGAAACACAGTTCTCCGGTGGATATACCCGTGTGACCGGCTGCTTTACCGTGGAAAACAGTGCCATCTGCAAGGACAAGGAGGGCCGGACGTTTGGGAGTGTATTTCATAAGGAAGGAAATCAGGATCCGGGAGTCAAAAATACGCAGATGGATCCTAACCTTTCGAAATGTTGAAAAGATGATCGTTTGTTCGGCCGGATACGTCATGCCATCTCCATTTTTCGTCTCTCAAATCCCTACTTTCGTCACCATGAGTTCGCGTTCGAAGTTTTACACCGTTTGGGAGGGGCGCAGGCCGGGGGTTTACTCCAATTGGGATGAATGCAAACGCCAGATCGAGGGTTATCCCAATGCGAAGTACAAGTCGTTTCCATCGAAGTCAGAAGCGGAAAAGGCCTGGTCCGAACCCCATTCCAGGCATTTGTCTTACACGCGTACCGCCTCGGTTGCAAAATCGGCCTCGCCATCCTACAAGGTGGGTAAGCCGCTTGCAGGAAGCCTGTGCGTCGATGCGGCTTGCAGCGGCAATCCCGGTGATTTGGAGTACCGCGGAGTGGAGTTCGACTCCGGCCGTGAGATCTTCCGCATGGGGCCCTACAAGCAAGGGACCAACAACGTGGGTGAGTTCCTGGCCATAGTGCATGCACTGGCTTTACTACAGCAACAGCAGATGAACGACAGGATCATCTATTCGGATTCCGCGGTTGCCATTGGCTGGGTGAAGAAGAAGAAATGCGGTACAAAGCTCGAACATACACGAACGAACTCGGTACTTTTCGATCTGATCCACCGGGCTGAACGCTGGTTGGAGAATGCGTCCTTCCGGAACCCTATCCTGAAATGGGAAACGGAGGACTGGGGTGAGATTCCTGCCGATTTCGGTCGTAAGTGACCCGGCTGATTTCATTCACCGCGAGCGGTTGAGAACTTGATTTTTCATCAATTGATCAAGGCTGTTTGCCGATTTGCACTGCTTATTTTTGATTCATGATTTCCGTAATCACCGAATTGAATCAATCCCTGGTGGATGAATTGGTCTCCATCTGTGGGAAGTCGCATGTCCTTGCTGCCACCGACGAGCGTACGTCGTACGGAAGCGATGAAACCGAAGACCTGCATTTCATGCCCGCCGTGGTGGTCTTCCCCGGTTCCGCGGATGAAATCGCATCCATTCTCAAGCTGGCCAACCGCGATCGCATCCCGGTGACGCCTCGTGGCGCCGGAACCGGACTTAGCGGAGGCGCTTTGCCCGTTCAAGGTGGAATCGTCCTTTGTACGGAACGGTTGAACCGTATTCTCGAAATTGATGAACGAAATCTCCAGGCCACGGTTGAGCCCGGGGTCATCAATCAGGTGTTTCGTGATGCGGTCGAGGCAAAGGGTTTGTTCTATCCACCCGATCCCGCCAGTCGCGGAAGCTGCTTTTTGGGAGGAAACCTGGCCGAGAACGCCGGCGGACCGAAAGCGGTCAAGTACGGTACGACGAAGGACTATGTGCTCAATTGCGAGGTGGTATTGCCCACCGGCGAAATCATCTGGACGGGAGCCAACACGCTGAAGAATTCCACTGGTTATAATCTTACACAATTGGTGGTGGGAAGTGAGGGGACGCTGGGAATCATCACCAGGATTGTTTTCCGGCTGATTCCATTGCCCACGCAGAACCTGCTGATGCTGGTCCCGTTCTTCTCTCCCGAAAAGGCCTGCGAGGCGGTGTCGGCAGTTTTTCGTGCCGGGTTCACGCCCTCTGCCATGGAGTTCATGGAGCGGGATGCCATCGATTTCGTGCTTCGTTTTGTAGATGTGAAAATTCCGGTGAAGGACGAACACCAGGCTCATCTGCTGATTGAAGTCGATGGCCACGACCTGGACGCCCTCTTCAAGGATTGTGAGAAGATCTCAGAGGTGATGTATGCTCATGAGTGCGACGAGGTGATGTTTGCGGATACGTCCCAACAGAAAGCCGATCTGTGGCGGATGCGCAGGGCGGTGGGGGAGGCAGTGAAGTCGCATTCCATTTATAAGGAGGAGGATACAGTGGTGCCGCGTGCGGAATTGCCCGTTCTGTTGAAAGGGGTGAAGGAGATCGGCAGGAAATACGGTTTTAATTCAGTCTGCTACGGGCATGCCGGCGACGGAAACCTGCACGTGAACATCATCAAGGAAGACATGAGCGACGAGGACTGGAATACAAAAGTCCCGGTCGGTATCCGCGAGATCTTTGAACTGTGTGTAAAATTGAAGGGTACGATATCGGGTGAACACGGCATCGGCTATGTGCAAAAAAGCTACATGGACATTCCCTTCGATCCCACGGCCCTCGAATTACAAAAGGGCATCAAGCGCCTGTTCGATCCGAACGGCATTCTGAATCCGGGTAAGATGTTTGTGTGAGACCGTGTCTGGTCCCTGAGCAGGCTCGAAGGGCCGGTTTTAGGTTTGTCCTAGCCTAAAAAACGTTGACCCTTTTATGGCTTCAAGTGATATGGTCGATATCATCGATATCCTTGGGCCGATTCGCCGCTTTTTTTGCTCTGACAAGGTCTCTGATGTCAATCATTCTGACCATAGTTCCACCGAACGTCACCACTTGGCTGTTTTGATAGGTTTCGTCAAAGTTCAACCCCTTCACTGCAGTTAGTATGTCAATACAAACAGGAGGTCTTCCAAAAGTAAATACATCGCATTCTGTATTGTTTAAAAAAACATCCTTCGTCATGTTGAAAAGACTTAGGCCAAATTGATGAAATGCCTTCGTCATGCTGATGTAATTGGTTTCAGTTGGATTGATCCAAACATCCAGGTCACCCGTTGTGCGGTTGTATCCGTGGAAAATAACTGCGTATCCTCCAACAAGGATGTATTCAACTCCTTGAGTGTTAAGTGCATTTAAAAAGTCAACGAAATCATCGTTAAGGACGTTCCCCATGCTTTCTCTTCACAAAATAGTTTTTATCCATCTTGGGCGGATTCTCAGGGTCGATGTTGAATGCGCAACATATCAGATACCATGCGGAGGCAAACCGATCATCAGGTGTTTTGCTCAGCCAGTATTCCTTCTTGTCATCAGCTGATGCAGGCGTATTGATTGTAAAAGAGGTTCGATCTAGCCTGGGTTTCATGAATGACTTGGAGGTGCCTATGGTTCTTTAATTGATGTTGTGCTGTTACAGTAAATTAGCATTGCTTTTCATTCAGGATTAAAACTATGTAATTAAATTGACTTTTAATCCCTGTAAATCGCCACACCCCTTCCCTGGTTTTCAAGGCTCCAGCCGCGGTACATGCCTGCCGAATTGAAAGGCAGATCGATGTTTCCAAGGTGATCGACGG
>JAULUX010000248.1:0-9674 GCA_032111385.1 Bacteroidia bacterium | reverse complement strand
ACGCTCTTCCGATCTCTTGCGGTTTCTGCGGGCGGCTGCAACGTGTTGACGAAATGCGTATCCATCGCGACAGGAGGTCGGTTCCGGTACCGGAGCCAGCAGGCAGGCCTGGTCTTGGACTAAAAACGAACCCTCGATCTTGCCTTCCAGGATCTTCCGTTCAACCTCGCGGGCGGTTTCCATGGCCTTTTCCTCCCCCATCAGCAGTTCACGCATGGTCTCTGCGGCATCGATACCGGCTAAAGCTGCGGTTTGTTTCAGAGGATAAATTCGGTTTTCAATCAGTATTCCGACAGGTTTCGCCGAACCGGAAGCATAGGAGACAAGTTTCATGATCAGTGGATTATTCGGGCAAAAGTAACCAATGGCTAAATTTGCAGAGCCTGAATCCACCGGCTGGAATAAACCGACCAGGGATATCAGTAAAAACAGATGCCCCAATACCACTCACAGGGAAGCATTCCCCACAAAAGACACACCCAGTTCCGCAAGCCGGATGGAAGTCTTTACTCCGAAGAGCTCGTATCCACACACGGGTTTTCCAACGTTTACTCCCTGATCTATCACTGCCACGCACCGACCCTGGTAAAATCGGTTGGCGAACCATTTTCCAGAGAACCCAAAATCGCCTTCCAGCGTTTCCTCCGCCACCAGAGCTTTGAAGGATTTCACGTGAAGCCTGAAGACGATTATATCGAGAGCAAGAAGGCTGTTTTAGTCAACAATGACCTGCACATCGCCCTGGCAGCTCCCCGGAAATCCATCAGCGACTATTTCCTCAAAAATGCGGACGCTGATGAAATGATCTTTGTCCACCAGGGCAGCGGCATTTTGAAAACCATCTACGGATCGATCGAGTTCGGTTATGGCGACTACCTGATCATTCCCCGCGGAACCATTTTCCAGCTTCATTTCAACGATAGCGAAAACAGGTTGCTTATCGTGGATTCATTCTCACCGATTGAAACGCCTCGCCGGTACCGCAACGCATACGGTCAGCTTGAAGAGCATGCCCCCTTTTGCGAGCGAGACATTCGTCGCCCGCAGAATCTTGAAACCCACGACGAACAGGGCGAATTCCGAGTGATGATCAAAAAGCAGGGTATTGTTTATCCCTACATCTACGCTACGCACCCATTTGATGCGATCGGCTGGGACGGCAATCATTACCCCTGGGCCTTCAACATTCAGGACTTCGAACCCATCACCGGACGTGTTCACCAACCACCTCCCGTACACCAGACTTTCGAGGCCGACAACTACGTCATCTGCTCCTTCGTTCCCCGACTTTACGACTATCATCCCCAAGCTATTCCCGCACCCTACAATCACAGCAACGTTGACTCCGACGAGGTCCTGTACTATGTCGACGGCGACTTCATGAGCCGTAAACGGGTGACCAAGGGCATGATCACCCTACACCCTGCCGGTATTCCTCACGGGCCCCATCCGGGTACGGTTGAAAAGAGTATCGGGCAGAAGGAGACACGTGAGCTTGCCGTCATGATCGACACCTTCAAACCGCTGTGGCTCACCGAAGAAGGCCTGAAAATAATGAGTGACGATTACTACAAATCGTGGATTGAGCACTAAGCGCAATTCCTAAAAGGATCCTACCAGCGGAAATACATGTGAAAACCCCTCCTTTTTCCGGGGAGGGGTTCGTGTTGAAAATTCCCTAAAAAAATGGGGTTTCTGTCACGTCGCATCTCTCATTTTGAGTATTTTTGAAAATTGCAACCACACAACATCACGCGTCAACCAAAACCAATTCCCCTATGAAAAAATTATTACTCACCCTTCTGGCTCTGTTCACCTTCGGGATGGCACAATCCCAGGTTCAGCAGCTATGGTGCGAAAACTTCGATGGCGCCACGGTAAACGCCACCTCAACAGGTGTACCGGGCTGGAGTCTTGATGTAAACTACTCCGTATCCGGCTCGAACAGCTATCGCGGTCAGTACCAGGCAGGCGGTGGTCCGGTTTACCTCACCTCCCCCGTTTTCAGCACAGTCGGCTTGAACTTCGTCACCATGACCTTCGATCAGATTTGCAAGATCGAATTCACTGACGCAGCCCGTCTGGAGTACAGTATCGACGGAGGTGCGACCTGGAACACGGTAACGGACAACCCTCCGCTGACTGATTACCAGGGCACCGGGGTTTTCGCCGCCAATGGCAACTCCTTCACGGAAGGCTCCTACCTGGACTGGGCTCCCGGAACAACGACCGCGCCTACCAGTGCCTGGTGGAAGAACGAAACTTTCGACCTTTCCGGCGCACTGGGCAACCAGGCAACCGTCCGGATTCGTTTTGTACTCACCGACGTCATCAACGGTCTTGGTGGGCGCTACGGTTGGTTGCTCGACAACGTTTGTGTGGTTGGCGCCCCTTGTGAGCTCATCCCTCCCACGGCATCCGCCCCTTACCCCGGAAACCCGCTTTGGCAGGGAACCGTTTTCAACCTGGGTCCATTCGATCTGAATGTGAGTATCAACGACCAGAGCGGCATCCTGAACTCATTCGCCGATTTGTTCTACACCGTCAATGGCGGACCGGTCCAACAGGATATCCTCTTCAACCTGTTCGATTCCCTTTACCTGGGAACAATTCCTGCTGCAAACGATGGCGACACCATCTGCTGGTGGTTTGAGGCATACGATGCTTCAGGTTGCAACAACATGGTACGCTACCCGGCAGTCGGCGAAATTTGTTTCTACCCTGTGAGTGGAATCAGCTTCCCTTTCTGCGACAACTTCGAGATCCAAAACAACCTGTGGAGTGCTTCTACTGGTTCTCCGACAGACTGGGTCTACGGTAATCCTACAGGTCCGGCTTTGAACACCGCCAATTCCCCTTCCAATGTTTGGGGTGTGGGTGAAGTTGCCGGAACGCCCGGTTATTCCAACAATGTCACCTCCTACCTGAACTCACCGGTTTTCGATTTCTCCAGTACATCGGTCGCTAACCTGAGCTTCTGGCAGAACCGTCAGCTGGAAACCAACTGGGACGGTGTACGCCTTGAATTCTCAACCGACGGCGGAAATACCTGGACCATTGTCGGTGGAGGCAGTACCGCAGCCCCCGACCCCAATGGCACAAACTGGTACACCGATGACAACGTCATTTCCAGCACCCTTCCCGGCTGGGAGGGTCCCGGTTTCGCTGGTCCAACCGGTTGGCTCCAATCTAAATACAAACTGGGAACAGTGCCCGGTCTGGGTGGACAGATTTCCGTTCAATTCCGCTTTGTCTTCACTTCTGACGCATCGGTTGTTTATAACGGATTCCACATTGACGATTTCTGCATTACGGTACCCTGCAATGCCGATGTTGGAGTTGCATCTTTCGTATCCCCCCTTCCCGGCAGTGGACAACCCGCAGGTAGTTCATCCACCATTACTGTGACTCTGGAGAACTTCGGTCAGCAAGCACAAAGCAATTTCAATATCGGTTACTCTATCAATGGAGTTGCCCAAACACCCGTTCCTTACACGGCTAGTCTTCCTGCCGGTCAAACCGCGCAAGCTAATTTGCCGGCTTACACCGTACCCAATAACGCTTACACCATTTGTGTTTGGACTGAGCTTTCGGGTGACTGTGTTGGATTCAACGACACCATCTGTGCAAACTATGTCGGCATACCCACTTTGATCCCTTCGCCATCCTACTGCGACGATTTCGAGTCTGGCAACGTCGGTTGGAGCAACCAGCTTGGACCGAACGGTAACGCCGGCACCATCTGGGAACTTGGTGTTCCTGCATTCGGAGCGACCAGCGGTGCAAATAGTGGGGCAAATGCATGGGACGTCAACCTGAACTCTGCCTACACCAATAATGCAAACTGTGAACTTTACACACCCTACTTCGACTTTGCTGCCATCGGTGCCGGACGCATGCAGTTCGCTTTGAACTACAATGCCGAGAACTTCTGGGACGGAACCCGTCTCGAATACACCACCAATGGTGGTACATCCTGGTCGATTGTCGGAGGTGGAAGTATCACCAACCCCGATCCCTGCGGAACAAACTGGTACACCGATGACCAGCTCAACTCCAGCCAGCAACCAGCCTGGGCAGGTAACTCCGGTGGATGGGTCACTTCAACTTACAAGCTTTGCTGCACCAGCGGCATTTTCTTCAACCCGACACCCGTTCAGTTCCGATTCGTATTTACATCCGATGGTTCTGTAATCACTGATGGATTCTCTATTGACGATTTCTGCATCTATGCAGCACAAGGTGATGATATCGGAATCACTGCGATCACTCAGCCAGTTGGTGGAGCTCCGGTCGGTAACAGCCAGACCGTTGTTGTCACCCTGGAGAATTTTGGCGCCACCACGATCACCAGCACGCCTATCACCTACACCGTAAACGGACAGAACCCAACCACAATTACCTGGACCGGTTCACTGCCTCCCTGCGGACAGGCCACTGTGGTTCTTCCCAGTTTCGTCGTCGCTCAAGGTGTTAACCAGATCTGCGCTTGGACTTCACTTGCCAGTGATGTGCAACCATTGAACGACACCACTTGTGCTGCAGTCATCGGTCAGCCGATCATCGCCCCAACTTATTTGAGCAACTACAACGACAACTTCGACCAGGGCAACATCGGTTGGGCACCCTATGTCACCCAAGGCGCTCCGGGAACTACAATCTGGGAATTCGGTACACCGAACTTCGGTTCAACGACCGGTGCTTACACCGCTCCGAACTGCTGGGACGTCAACCTGAACACAGGAGTAACAGGAAACGCCAACACATACGTCACGACACCATTCTTCGATTTCACTAACGCTCAGGCCGCAATCCTCCGTTTCTGGCAGAACCGCTCAATGAACGCCTTCGGTGATAAATTCTTTATCGAGTTTGCTGTCAATGGCGGTCCTTGGACTCTCCTTCAGCCTACTACACAGTTGGTCACCAACTGGTACAACAACAACGACAGCTGGGATGACAACACAGGTCTTTGGATCCAGTCGATCTTCAAAGACGTTTACTCTGCAGTTGGTGGGGCAGGAATCGTACAATTCCGGTTCGTTTACACCTCCGTCAACTTCACCAACTCAGACGGAGCATCATTCGACAATTTCGAAATCTTCGTTCCGATTCCATTGTCAGTGACAACGCTTTCGGTGAACACTTCTGTACCTAACCAGCTGATCTTCCCCGGCCAACCCATTACGTTCGCTGCACCGATCAACAACAACGGTATCAACACCGTATTCAACCACAATGTCACCCTCGTTATCGATGGAGGCATTGTTTCGAGCGACCCCGTAATTTACGTACCGAACGGCCTGTTGCCTGACAGCACCAAAACACACAACTTCAACAATACGTGGATCGCGGTTCCGGGATTCCACCAGGTTTGTGTTTACACCGACAGTCCCAATGGCTCCACCGACCTCAACCAGTTCGATGACACTTCTTGTGTTACCGTCCTCGTATTCGATTCGGTAACCACTTCGCAATTGCCCTACTGTACCAGTTTCGAAACCGGCAACCAATGGGTGACTGCTAACGCGATCTCCTACCGCAATGAAAGCAGCTGGGAAACCGGAACTCCTGCCAAGCCTACCCTGAACGGAGCACGTACAGGCAACGTAGCCTGGACAACCAAGTTGACCGGCAACTACGCTGATAAAGATTCATCGGGTCTGTTCTCCTCACTCTTCCGTGTCGAAGCCGGCAACTGCTACAAGATCAGCTTCCATCACCGTTTCCGTATGGAATACGGTTCTGACGGAGGTGCGCTGGATTATTCAACCGATTACGGTGTCACCTGGAACCGTCTCGACTTCGCCGGTACGCCCAACGTAGTCCTTTACGGAGCAAGCCCCAATTACACCTATGTATCTGAACTTGATCCAAGCAACCCGTCACTCAAAGGATTCACCGGAGTTCGTTCATCATGGATCTTCCATGAGAAGACCTTCCGTCCCGGTGTAGATGCGCAGCTGATTGTCCGCTGGAGGTTCGCATCTGACTTCAGCGCAAATGACGAGGGCTGGTCTATTGACGATGTCTGCTTCGAAGACCTTGGCCCATGCACTCCGCTGGGTATCGATGACTTCGCAGTGAACGATTTCGGCATCAGCCAGAACTACCCCAACCCTGCCGATCAGTCAACCATGCTCGAGTACATGATTCCGGCCATGGGTCAGGTCAAGATCATCCTTACCGACATCGTCGGACAAGTGGTTGCAGTTTTGGCCGACGACAATATGGCTGCCGGCAAACACACTGTACAGGTCAGTACATCGACCCTTGCACCCGGCATGTACCATTACACATTCATCTACGAAGGACAGCAAGTCACCAAACGGATGATTGTCGCCCACTAAGCGAGTAACCCCTTCAATTATTCAGAAACAGCCGGCCAACAGCCGGCTGTTTCTTTTTTCAATCCATTCCCGTCGCATTAAACAAAACCCTTTAGACCGCTCTGCTTATTTTTGATGTATGAGAACTTCACCGACTGTGTTTATTCTTGCCTTTGTCCTTTTCATTTCCACTACAACGACTACCCGTTCGCAGCCATTTGAAATCGCCCCTGGAACGGACGGCAATGACTTTAAATCACTACAACGTGGATTCGCCGAATGGAAAAAAGACCGTGACCTGAACACGAGCAAATACTGGAAATACTATAAACGCTGGGAACAGGAAATGCAGTTGCATACCAACGCCCAGGGAGAGCCGCAGATACCGATGGACTATTTTGAGGCACTGCTGGAGAAGGCTTCCAATGGGATTTCGGAAAGAAACGCGTCGACCGGGGTCTGGTATCCTATCGGACCAGCTGCCGTTCCCAACAACCTGACGGGATACATGGAAAACGGAATTGGTCGGGTGAACTGTACGGCCTTTCACCCATCCGATTCCAATACCTGGTTCGTTGGGGTGGCGCAGGGGGGATTATGGAAGACCGTGAATAACGGCCAAAGCTATACCCCATTGACCGACCAATTGCCTATTACGCGGATTTCGGATATCGCCATCGATCCGCTCCAGCCCGATACCATGTATATCTCTCTTTGCGATTTCGAATACGTAGGCATATCGCTGCAGTTCAGTGGCCGAAAGCGTCACACCCATTACGGACTCGGAGTCTACAAATCCACTGACGGTGGAACAAGCTGGATACCTACCGGACTCAATTTCCAAATCGAAGACGGAGATGGATCGCTGATCCGCAAGATCATCATCAATCCGGCCAATACTCAGACCCTGCTCGCCTGCGGTGTGGGTGGCATGTACCGTTCCATCGATGGAGGAACAACCTGGACCAACCAGCTCGACTCGTTGTTTTGGGATATGATCCAGGATCCGATCAATCCACAAAAGATATATGCTGCCACCGGATGGGTCAAGAACGCCAATGTAGGCTCCGCCGGCATCTATGTTTCGAACGACTTCGGTCTGACCTGGACTCTTCTTCCTACCGGCATTCCTCCCCGCGGAGCAGTTCAGCGTGTGAAGCTCGCACAATCGCCTTCCAACCCCAACAGGATTTACGCATTGACGGTTGACCTGACGGGTGGCCTCTACGCCATTTACCGCAGCGACAACGGGGGCAGCAGCTGGAATCAAACCTCCAACGCCCTGAATGTGTTGGAATACAATGACGGCACAGGGACCGGCGGCCAAGGCAATTACGACCTCGGATTCATGGTCCACCCACAAAATCCGAATGTGGTGTATGCCGGAGGAATCAACCTATGGGCATCCACCGATGGAGCGAACACTTTCGAACCGGCTGCTTATTGGACAACGGCCTACGGACCGTCCATTCATGCCGATATACACGACCTGAGAGTACATCCTGTTACCGGCCAATTCTACCTGAGCACCGATGGAGGAGTACAACGCACCGACAGTATCATTCCCGTTGCCTGGAGTGCATTGCAAAACGGCAGCACCTTCCCTACCGTGTGGGAGAACCTGAGCAACGGTATGAATGCAACCTCTTTTTACCGGTTATCGAGTACCCGCAACTCCGGCGGACATCTGCTGGCAGGATCCCAGGACAACGCCACGGTATATTTCGATGGCTCAACCTGGCATACTGTATTGGGAGGAGACGGCATGGACAATGCCATGGATACCGCCATCAATGGCTCTTTCGTTTGTTCTTACCAATTCGGCGGCTTCGCACGCAGCGACGATGGTGGGTTGACATTCAATTACTGGTCATCGAATGTGAATGGCGAGAACGCCGAATGGACGACCCCCATCATGCACGATGACGCCAATTACCAGACCTACTACATTGGGTATGAAAACGTGGTCAAATCCACTGACAACGGGCAAAACTGGAACGCTATCTCCTCGTTCCCTTCAGCCGGCAACTACGGTAGCGAACTATCGGCCATTTCGGTATCGCAAGCCGATCCCGACGTACTTTACGCTGCACGCCGCGTACGTTATGAATATGCCCAAAGCGGCAAGCTGTTCCGCAGCGCCAATGGAGGTTCAACCTGGACCGATATCACCGCCGGCCTGCCTGATTCCTTGTTTTACACTTATATAGAATCAGACCCTTCCGATGCCAATATGGTTTATGTAAGCCTGGCCGGACTACAGGCAGGAACGAAGGTTTTCAAAAGCACCAACGCCGGAATCAGCTGGACCAACATCAGCCATAACCTTCCCAATGTCCCTTTGAACTGCGTTAGGGTTGTGCCTGGCACCGGCGATCTAATGGTAGCCGGAGATATTGGCGTATTCCGTCTGCCTCCGGGCGATACGGTTTGGACGGAGGCAGGAAGCGGGCTTCCGAATGTGATCGTGAGTGATATCGAATTCAACCCCGCATTGAATAAAATGATCATAAGCACGTTCGGACGCGGCATATGGGCCACGGATTTGAGTGCTGTTACAGGATTCATGCCTTCTGAATATGCGTCCGCCCCCCTCGAGGTCCTACTGACCCCAAATCCCAATACCGGCCAATTCAGCCTTTCAGGTGCATTGAGCTCCAACGCGACGGTAGAAATCCGCGACATCATGGGCAAGGTTGTTCATCAGACACAATTTGAAACCCTGGGGTCTGTCCAAATGAAACTCAACCTGAATTCGGGGCTCTATTTCGCTGTAGTCCGCGACGGTGAAAAGATGGGTGTACAGCGTTTTGTAGTTCAGTAAAGGCTTGGGATCAAGCGGAAATGTGTTACTTTTGCAGTGCTCTGAAAAAAGGAGCCAACGGGGAATTAGCTCAGCTGGCTAGAGCGCTTGCATGGCATGCAAGAGGTCACCGGTTCGACTCCGGTATTCTCCACGAAGTCCTCGTCACCCCCGGCGAGGACTTTTTTATACGAGGCTAGAGCGTCCCGCAAAAATGCGGGAAGGTCACCGATTCGACTCCGACTCTCCATGGAGTCCTCGTATCCAACGGCGAGGACTTTTTATACGAGGCTAGAGCGTCCCGCAAAAATGCGGGAAGGTCACCGATTCGACTCCGACTCTCCATGGAGTCCTCGTATCCAATGTTGGGGATTTTTTATGGCCTATTTTGTCTACATCATTTATTCCACAGAGCGAAACCGCTACTACATCGGACAAACCGAAAATGTACAGCAAAGGGTACAGATGCATCGCATTAGGAAAAACCTAGGTGCATCGGACTGGCAATTAAAACATGCTGAAGAGTTTTCTTCCAGGTCTGA
>JAULUX010000247.1:0-6585 GCA_032111385.1 Bacteroidia bacterium | reverse complement strand
AGTGACCCTGCAGCAGCCGTGGCTTCCATGGATATCGTTTACAACATCGCTGATGCGGTCAACAAGATCGGTTTCGGTCTGGTCATCTATTCCTTGAGCCGCAACGCAGAAGATTAATTCTTCTTGTAAGGAAAGAAAAGGGAAGGGTGATTCAACGTTCGCCCTTCCCTTTTTTAATATCATAACGCGACCGCATTTACGCAATCCATCATGCAAGGAACGAAACCGGAACGATTCGACATCGCTTTCATCGGACTTGGTGCTGCCAATAGCCTTTTGGCCTTGCGGCTCAGTGACCGGGGATTGTTGCAAAACAAGCGTGTAGTTGTTATCGATCCGACATGGAACGCTGTCCTCGAGCGAACTTTTTGTTTCTGGAGTACGCCTGAGCAGGTGGCTGCCTTGCAGATCGACAACCTGGTGAGCTATTCCTGGCATACCGTTCAGGTTCCCGGCATAGCAGAACAATGTATTGCCCCTATGCATTATTACCATGTGGGCGGTGCTGCAGTACGGGAAAATGCTTTACATGTATTGAATGCATGTGATGCTGTTTTTTTGCAGCATCCGATGCAAGGCGAACCGGTCGGGAAAGACGGTGGATATGTCATTCATACCGGACAGGGAGTTGTTGTTGCAGACAAGGTGTTTGACAGTCGTCCTCCCGCGTTTTCTGTCCCCGAACGCCATCAGGCACACCTACTCCAATCGTTCCGTGGATGGGTGGTGAGTACACCCAATCCCTGCTTCGACCCCGGGAAAATGGTGCTGATGGACTTCAATGTGCCGCAGTCCGGCGCGACACAATTCATGTATGTACTTCCTTTCTCGGAACATTCTGCTTTGGTGGAACTGACGCGCTTTGGACGTACCCGTCTGACGGAAGAAGAAGCCGGTCCGGTGCTTCATGAATACATTTCCCGATTGGATAAGAGCTATTCCGTCACGTCTAAAGAATCTGGCGTGATCCCGATGTCGTCGTGCGCTATGGAAGTTCAGGACCATGGGCCGGGATGGATCCCTACTGGAACAAGAGCAGCATTGCTCAAGCCGACCACCGGTTATGCATTTCACGACATGGCCGAGGACGCCCGGATTCAGGCGGATCATTTTTCAAAAGCCCAACCATGGTCACGAAAACCGACCGCATCCCGCTTTGCATTCTACGATCGACTTCTGTTAAAGATCCTGGAGGAAAAGCCCGAACAAGGGAAGCGTGTCTTCCAGTCTTTGTTCAGGAACACTTCCATCTCAACGGTTTTGTATTTCCTGAAGGAAAACACCCGCCTTACTGAAGAGGCGCGGATTTTCTCAAGACTTCCCATACCATTGTTTCTTGGCATGGCTGCGAAAGAATGCCTTTACAAGTTGGGTAAACTTCCTACACCCGTTTATGGAATGCTATTGACATCGCTCTTTCTATGCTTCTCCTTCCTTGGACTGGATTCAATTTCGTGGACAATTCTGGGACTAGGATTTCTGGTGATAGGTCTTACGCATGGTGCACTCGATCACCTGACCTCTGTGCGCATTGAAAACAAGGGGGTGTTGCTGCGATTTGTGATCAAGTATCTGTTCAAAGGAGCGTTGCTTGGCGTAGTATGGATGTTCACGCCGGTTCTGGCATTGGTACTATTTATTCTTTACTCAGCATGGCATTTCGGCCAGGCGGATTACATGGAATGGAAAAAGGAACACGATTGGAAATCCATTGCCTGGGGGCTTGGGATCCTGCTCAACATCCTCTTGTTGCATTCCAGTGAAACCGTCAAGGTGTTGGATCAGATCCCCGGTCTGAATGCATCTACCCTCGTCGCCACGGTTCCGTCAACCATGATCACCCTTTGTACTGCACTCACCTTGGGATTAACATTCACACTGGCCATACGCGAGCGGTCGTTGAACATGCTCCTGACATTTGTTTACGTGGTAGCCTCCGGATTATTGCCTCTTCTGATCTCTTTCGGGATCTACTTCGTTGCACAGCACAGCATGAACGGCTGGCGGCATTTGATATCCGGTCTCGAACAGGACTTCAAGCCGCTCTTTATCCAATCGCTGCCTTTCAGTGCGGGAGCGGCATTGATTATTTTGTTATTCATGCTGTCCGATACAAGTCATTACACCGGAATTTTCTTCATCCTTTTATCTTGCCTAAGCATACCGCACGTATTCAGCATGCATCATTTTTATCGGCGCATAGCGAGGTAATGGATTCGAATCGGAACTAAGGGTTAATTTATCTGAGTTTTAGGACGGATTCCACTTCTTGCTCTGTTGTTCCAAAGCAGAATGATGGTTGTCTCACCAGGAATCCCTGCCTGGCGGTAGGCAGGGAACCCACATCTAAAGTTTAGGAAACTTCCATTCTATCCCTGCCTGCCGGCAGGCAGGCGTTGAACTATGAGATCAGCTTTTTGAGGTATTCTTTACCAGATCCCGACTTCAATTGCTTCTCTCTGGTACGAGCTTCTTTCCAATTGGAAAACACTTCTGTGTGGACAATCACCCATGGTCTCAAACCTTTGGTATAGCGGTTATAACCTGCATTATGGTCCTTTAATCTTCGGTTTTCATCGTAAGACATGCCTACGTACAGCTCACCTGCCGTTTCGCTTCGAATGACATACACCGTGACTTTTCTGTTCTCCTCCAAAGCAGAATGGTGGTTGTCTCACCAGGAATCCCTGCCTGCCGGCAGGCAGGGAACCTGGATCTAAAGTTTGTGGTCTCACCAGGAATCGAACCTGGATCTAAAGTTTAGGAAACTTCCATTCTATCCGTTGAACTATGAGACCCGTTTAAAAACCCTAACATCACATTATCAATGAGTTATGTTTTACAAAAATAGAAAAAATCGGGGAAAACGGGGGTTTTTTGAGGGGGACTTTGGTGCCGGAAAGAAAAACCAGTACAGGGATATGCCAGGTTGAAGTTTAGATTTCATCTGAACTAAACCCTTGACCCGCAATTGCTTCTTCCTGTTCTAACTACAACATGGGCATTCTTCTAAGTGGAATCACCGACAGGGAGATCAAAAGGATGATTCCCAGGCTTGTCATCAGGTTGGCCATGATGAATGGCTTAAGTAAAGTGTCTTTTTTCGACTTATCCTTCAGCGCCCATTTGAAAAAAGGATATTCCACCACCAGCGTGATCACTATCGCTGAGGTCGCCTTGAAGAGGAATTCCCAGAAACTGATACCATTAAGTACATCATACGACATCAGCCAGTCCGGGAAACCCAGATTGAACCGCGTGATGTATGGAATCAGGTGGTAGCCTACAAACACCGACATGAAATTGGCCAGGAAGACTATTCCATACCTGGTTTCGAACCCTTTGTGTTTGAGTATTCGTTTCTCGATTCCAGCAATTACTAGGTTCAATAATAGAAGTTCAAAGATCCCGTCGATGTAAAGTAATCCAATGGCATTGGCAATGACAAGAACTGTGGTAGAGGTTATCGGCATAGGAAGAAAGGTGAAATCCGCTCTGCGATGAAAATTAAAAAACAACTGTAAACATACTCATATTCAGGAATTTTGAATACTATACTTGAGCAGCGATCACGGTTCAATCGAATGAAAAAAGGCCGCCCCATGGGGGCAGCCTTTCGTATGGAATTTTGATACTATTAAATTGGCAGGATTACCGCGTCGATGACGTGGATGATACCATTGGAGGCAGAGATGTTAGCAGTTGTAATGCTAGCCGTGTTGCCAACAGCCGTGATCATTCCCATTGTATCCACAGTGAAACCTACACCGAGCAGAGTGCTGATGTTGCGGGTTCCGTTAGGAGGTACAACACTGTTAGCGGCACGACGGCCGTCTACCACGTGGTACAGGAGTACATCGCGAACCAGGGTAGGAGGAAGGTCAGTGATTCCGGTTACGCCAAGTGCAGTGTAGAGGTTAGCGAAAGCAGCGTTGGTGGGAGCGAAAACAGTGTACTGGTCAGTGCCATTCATAAACATGTTCACGAGGCCGAGGTTCAAAGAGTCATCTACATACGAAAGAGCACCAACCAGTTCAGAAAAGCCGGCATCGATGGCAATCTGCGCGATAGGCTGAGTTCCAGGAGCATTTACAGCATTACGGTTGGTCAGATCAGTGGTGTTCATGCTGGCGGGAGACAAACCGTCTTCCTTGCTGCATCCGGTCATTAAAATAGCAACACCCAATACCGCACTCAGTGCGAGAGCTTTGGATTTCAATACAATGTTTTTCATGATTTTGTTTTTGAAGGGTTTTTTATATGAATAGGACTTTAAAACATCCTCGAAGGTAGGTTTGTTTTTAATCGCCTCCTAATAATTTTTAAATAATTGAAAATCAATTAAATAAATCCAATAAACCACCCGTATATCAACGGTTTGGGTTGTTTTATTGATCGATTTTAGAGATAATTCCGGCAGGTTTTAAATAAAAATGCGGACAGGCCTAATGGTTATGTTCTACTAATCGGATAAAGACAACATAACTGAAAGTACATGCATGTAGCAAGAAACAGCTAAATGGCATGGTTAACAGGAATAAATTACCTTTAACCTATCCATTAACTCATTCATCACATGAAACGCAGTCTTCAAATCACCCCGCTTCTTTTGCTTTTTATCCTGCACAGTTCATCTACGATGGCCCAATGGTCTTCGGCCAATTTATCCATGGCCAGGACCCAGATGGGTGCAGCAGCAGCCAATGGTGTGGCGATTTTCGCAGGCGGGATTGGGATGATCAGTCAGCCTCCCGGTGTGTATGATCAGTACAATGCTTTTACAGGAGCGTGGACATCAGGCAACTTCGCTCCGGGCCGAAACAAACTGGCGGGAGTCGCTTGCGGTGGGCAATTGCTTTTTGCCGGAGGAGCCAACGATTGGATTTTTGCCGATTACGACAACGTCAACATCTATAACACTGCCTTGGGCTCCTGGTCGACATCGAACGGGCTTTCTGTTGCGCGCGCCAACCTTTCCGGTGCATCTGCCGGAAGCAAGGCGGTATTCGCCGGAGGTGAGTCGGCAGGCTCCGGATTGTATTTCAACACTGCCGATATTTACGACACCCTGACCCTGAGCTGGTCCACGGCACAATTGTCAGTTTCACGGTCAAGCATAGCCGCAGCCGGGACCGGATCCAAAATCCTGTTTGCGGGTGGAGGAGATGGCAGTAATGTGTACAATGCGGTGGACCTGTACGATGTGACCACAAACACCTGGTCTACCGACGTGCTTTCCATCGCGCGTACAGCCGCCTGCGGGGTGTCCAACGGAAACAAGATCTATATTGCGGGAGGACTAACGGCGAACAATCAGGTCACCAACCGCATTGATATCTACGATATAACCACTGGCACCTGGACTATCGATTCTTTGTCGCAGGCCCGGCAGAACATTGCCGCTGCATCCGTAGGCGATTATGTGTTTTTCGCAGGAGGAAACAATGCAGCCGGAACTACAGCTTACAACACGGTGGATATATTCAATACCTCCAACGGATCGTGGTCCACCGCCACTTTGACCAATGCCCGCTATCAGGCATCGGCGGTATCTCTGGGGAATAAGTTCATTGTGGCCGGGGGTACGTCCGGCTCAGGCTTCCCCACCCCTTCTGCCGAAATCTATACGGTGACCAACACCGGTATTGTGGAATCGGGTGGTCATCAGATGCTTTCGCTTTTCCCTAACCCTTCCTCCGGAAACATCTCCATCGAAATGTCCTCCGAAAAAGAACCGATAGTCCGCATTGAATTGATCGATGGCATAGGAAGATGCGTGTATCTGGACAATACCACCAGGCAAACCGGGCAAAGAATACAGATTAGTCTGGATTCGATCCTTCCTGGAATGTATCAGCTCAAAACCACTTCCTCCAATGGAAATGTCAGCGTCGGCCGACTCATCAGGCAATAAATAATTAGTGCAATTGAGACCCTGAGTCCGAACACCAATTTTCTTTTTTTGAATCGTCCGATCTTACTTTGATTCATCGGCATTCGAGGTCGATTCGGTTTTTAATCTTGTTGACTCTTGAGCCGAAACCGACTTTCAGCAATGACTATCGGAAGACGTAGACGATCTTGCTGATTCAACTTCAAGTCAGTTTTCTTTATGGCATCTTTACGGTCCCAATGGTTTTCCGCGCACCAACAAACAGGGGATTGACAGGCGAACCCCCGCGCTCTCAAATGACAATTATCATCACCTCCGGGTAACAAAGGTTTCGAAAAGAACAGGGTATGATGCTGAATTTTGCAGTGTTGAATTTTATTTATCACTCAAAAACCAGATCCATGAAAGTTGAACAGATCTATACCGGCTGCCTTGCGCATGCCGCCTATTACATTGAAAACAAAGGCGAAGCGGCCATCTTCGATCCCCTCCGGGAAGTGCAGCCCTACATTGATCGGGCCACAAAAGACAATGCGAAGATCAAGTACGTTTTTGAAACGCACTTCCACGCTGATTTTGTCAGTGGGCATCTCGATCTGCAGAAGAAAACGGGAGCAGAGATCGTATTCGGCCCGAATGCCAAGCCGGGATATGCTGCTACAGTAGCAACAGACAATCAGGAGTTCCGTATC
>JAULUX010000246.1:0-2252 GCA_032111385.1 Bacteroidia bacterium | reverse complement strand
GCTCATTCAGAGACGCTGATGACAATGCTGGGGAGTTTTATTTCCTTCCCGTCTTTGTCGGCACCCACAACATCTTTCATGAAAATGGTATCACCGGGTTTCATCTGGTCAATGGCTTTGCGTCCAAGAATGGGGATTCCGTTGTTGGCCAGGCCGAAGTCGCGCGATTGCATGGGCGACTTGGTGATGATGGTCATCTGGAACTGTTTCAGGGTAAAGTTGTTTTTCTGATCACACAGGATTTTCAAAGGCAGGTCGTTGGCCCATTCCTGGATGGTGGTCAGCGCCATCTTGGATGAATACATGGAATCGGCAGGCACGGTGCAGAATTTGAATTTCGGTGCTTGTGTACCCTGCGGCGCTTTTTGTGCTTTCTGTGCTTGAGCAGATACTGCGATTGGCGAGATGCTGATGAGCATCATAGCAAGAATGGTGTGTATGGATTTCATGGTTGTGGTTGAATTTCAAAGTTACGATTTCCATTGCTGAAAAACCACGAAAAATGAAGAGCTTGGCCGATCTACATCGTGCCGGTCGTTTACGACATCGACTTCGAAAGAAAAGCCATCTGCACCGCAGTGATGCCGGCTTCGAATCCCTTGTTGCCGAATTTTCCTCCGGCCCGTTCACGCGCTTGCTGCATATCGTTGGTGGTCAATACGCCGAAAATCACAGGAATGCCGGTTTGGATACTCAGGCTGGTCAATCCGCCGGCAACGGCCTGGCAGATGAAATCGAAATGACGAGTTTCTCCCTGGATCACACAACCCAGGCAGATGATGGCATCGTATTGATTTTGTCTGGCTAGAAGAGACGCTCCTGTGGTCAATTCAAAGCTGCCGGGTACACGGATGACAGTGGATTTGGATTCGTCGGCACCGGCGCTGTTTAAGGCCTCCAGGGCACCTTCGAGGAGGGCTCCTGTAATTTCACGGTTCCAGTCAGCAACGACGATGCCGAACCTGAATGGTCCGGCATCGGGTAGATTTTCAGGAAGGTGTGAAAGTGACTGGTGGGAGGAGGACATGCTTATTTGGAAGATCCAAGTCCCGCCTCAGCCCGGCCAATGTACTTTTCAATGTCACGGGCTTCCGTGCTGGTAGGGTAATCACTTTTGATCTTGTTGTAGAGGTCAAGAGCGGCCTGAGGCTCATTCTTGAGTTCATGTACAAGACCCGCTTTCATCATGAAAAGGGGCGTGGTGAAGTTGTTCTCGTCGTAATCAATGGCTTTGTCGAAAAAGCTCAGCGCTTCGTCGTTGTTCCCCAGCTCGATGTAGGCGCCTGCGATAGCACCAAGAGCCAAGGCACCGGTGATGTCGTCTTCTGCATCGTAGCTCTTCAGAGCTTCGATGGCGGCTTCGAAATCACCCTTCTTCAGCAAGCTCATCCCGAGGTAGTATTGAGCCAGATTGCCGCTGGGCGCGGAACCGTAATTATCAACGATTTCCTGAAAGCCGGGGTAGGAGCCATCGCCTTTGAGGGCCAAAGCGATACTGTCCTGGCCGAAATACTGCTCAGCGATGAACATTTCTTCCTGCGCCTGCTCTTCCTGGGGCTTTACGATAAATTGGTTGTACCCTAAGTAGGCAGCAACGACCCCAAGGATCGCAAGCCCGATGATGCTAAGGCTTTTTTTGTTTTCACGGACATAGTGTTCGGCTTTGTCAATGGATTCGCCTACTTCAAGTCCGGATTTTTTGTCTTCTGACATCGATGTGTTGATTTGACTTCGAGGCGGCAAAGATAACAGAAAAGTATGGGTGTCAAAAGGAAAAATACAAAAAATGCCGGGTCTTACTTTCTACCAATCAGCAACTTAGCTGCAGCCTGTTCACAGGCTTCCGATAGGAGGAGAAACACGGATTCAAAGTCGCCCGCATTGCCGTACCAGGGGTCCGGAACGTCTTTCTTTCCCATACCGGCATACTCCAGAAACAGGTGAATCTTCCCGAAATGATCGGGATCGGCCATGGAAAGGATGTCGTTGAAATTGCTTTGATCCATGGCGAAGATGTAATCAAACGTATCGAGGTCCTCTTTGACCAGCTTACGGGCTTTTTGGTTGCTGATGTCGATCCCGTTTTGAATGGCAACTGCAATCGAGCGTCGGTCAGGGGCTTCTCCTGCATGCCAGCCGCCGGTTCCGGCTGAATCGATGTAGAGGCTGGCGGAGTCGATTTGCGCTTCCAGTTTGGATCGCATGAGGCCTTCTGCAAGTGGAGAGCGGCAAATGTTGCCGAGGCAAACCAT
>JAULUX010000245.1:0-1963 GCA_032111385.1 Bacteroidia bacterium | reverse complement strand
CCTCGAATTACAAAAGGGCATCAAGCGCCTGTTCGATCCGAACGGCATTCTGAATCCGGGTAAGATGTTTGTGTGATGATTGGTTGTCGGTTAACCGCTCTCTAAGCTTGTCTAAGAATGGTTCGTCCGATAGCTATCGGACAGGCTCACTAACCAGATTACGGCTTGTAGAAGTGCGGTCCCTGAGCTTCAACAGGCCCGGGGCTGTTCATGGATTTTCTTTCAATCCCTGTAAATCGCCACACCCCTTCCCTGGTTTTCAAGGCTCCAGCCGCGGTACATGCCTGCCGAATTGAAAGGCAGATCGATGTTTCCAAGGTGATCGACGGCGATGAGTCCGCCTTCTCCGCCGAATTTGACCAACTTGTCCATCACCACCTTTTCGCAAGCCTGTTTCAGGCTCAACCCTTTGTATTCCATCAAGCAACTGATATCGTAGGCGACTACGGCCCGGATGAAAAACTCACCGTGTCCCGTACAGCTTATTGCACAGGTGTTATTGTTGGCATAGGTGCCGGCGCCGATCACCGGACTGTCTCCGATCCGGTTGTAGCGCTTGTTGGTCATTCCTCCGGTACTGGTGGCGGCGGCCAGGTTTCCTGCGCGGTCACGAGCTACGGCGCCTACCGTGCCGAACTTTTTTTCGTCTCCGGCCGTGTGGTCCAGCTGGATCCTGCCTTCGCGCAGTGCATCCTGCCACTGCTGCTTTCGGAAATCATTGTGGAAGTAGTCCTCGTTCTCGAAAACAAGTTGCTGTTCCCGTGCAAACTGTTCCGCTCCCCTTCCCGAAAGCAGCACGTGCTCGGATTTCTCCATGATGCGGCGTGCAAGCAATACGGGATTCCTCACGCTATGGATACTCGCAACGGCTCCTGCCTGCAACGTGTCGCCCCGCATGACCGAGGCATCCATTTCGTGGCCGCCCTCGTGGGTGTAGACCGCACCTTTGCCTGCGTTGAACAGCGGGCAGTCTTCGAGCGATATGACAGCTGCGGTGACCGCATCCAGCGCGCTTCCGTTGCGGCGCAAAACCGATTCGCCTGCTATCAAAGCCGCGTCAAGTGCCTCGCGGTAATTCCGTTCCGCATCCGCACTGAGCGAGTTGCGGAGTATGGTTCCTGCACCCCCGTGGATGGCAATACTGAAAGTGGTCATGTCGTATGTGTGTTTGGGGTCAGCTGCGCTCACCGAACAGCATGCTGCCGATGCGGATCATGTTACTCCCGCAGTCGAGTGCAAGGCGGTAATCTCCGCTCATGCCCATCGATAGGGTATCGAATGCCTCGGGGTCCATGCTCATCATCTTGCAGTTGAGGAAAAGGTTGTGCAGTCCTTCGAATTCCCTGCGCACCTGTACCTTGTCATCGGTCAGGCTCGCCATGCCCATCAACCCACGGATGCGGATATGGGTCATTTCCGACAATTCGGGAAACAAGAGCAGAGATTCTGCCTCGGCTTCACTGAAACCGAATTTGGTTTCTTCGTCCGCTATATGGATTTGCAAAAGGCAGTCGATGACACGGTCGGATTTCTTCCCTTCTTTGTTGATCTCGCTCAATAATTTCACGCTGTCCACGCCCTGGATGAGGTGTGTGAACGGTGCGATCATCTTCACTTTGTTGCTTTGCAGATGTCCGATGAAATGCCACCGTGCCATGCGGCTCACCTGCTCTTTCTTCTCCACAAGTTCCTGAACGTAGTTCTCACCGAAATCCATCTGTCCTTCCACCATGGCTTCAGTGATGTCTTCCGCAGGCTTCTTTTTGCTCACAGCAACAAGCGTGGCCTTGTAGGGTGCCAGCTCATTGATGAGGCCATGGTATGCCTTCGCGTTGAACATGCTCAGTCAAGGCTGTGGATCACGAGTCCGCTGCGCAGCTTGGGCTCGAACCAGGTGGTCTTGGGAGGCATGATCTGACCGCTGTCGGCGATGTCGATCAGCTGCTTCATCGTTACCGGGTAA
>JAULUX010000244.1:0-6230 GCA_032111385.1 Bacteroidia bacterium | reverse complement strand
ACAAACAACCCGGAGGCCAACCGAAGCCGTGATGACGGCACCCGATCGTACAGCAATCCAATGACGAGCAATGCAAGGGCATGATAGAAGTGATAACGCACGGCGGTCTCCCAAAGTGCCAGTCCCTTATCGCTCAGTATTTCGCGCAAGGCATGGGCACCGAATGCACCAAGGACGACCGCGAGGGCACCCAGGATCGCACCGGATCTGATCATGTTGTTCATCGCATTCGCACTAACAAGAACTTAACGGGTACGGATATAGGCATCCAGCTCTTCGATGGTCGTTTCAAAAGTGAACACATCATTCACCTTGAAATAATTGCCGATGTCGTAGGTATAATCGTAGGCATACTTTGCGAACTCCAGTTTCGATTCTTCGAATGTGAATTGGGTGAGCACCCGCTTCACCTGTGAAACAAACAGGCAACGGTCGCGAAGCACCTGCTTGGCGATGGTCAGTTTGGAGTCCTCGAATTTCTTGGTGGAAATGGATTGCTCGAGGTCGCGGAAGTCGGTGTCGGTCATCGGAACAGGACATCCTACCGGACCATTGTAGCCGGGCAAGTACACTACGGGAGCAGGAGGAGGTACTGGAGCAGGAGCAGGTTGATGGGTAGTGGTCACGGTTTGGGAGTGCGTGACCGTGGTGGTGGACACCGGCTCGGGAGCCATATCCATCCCCGACATTTGAAGACTGATATTACCACCCTGGCCATTGACATTCATGCCCATCTGAATATTCACGGCGTCGGAAGGCATTCCATTGCCCATTGTAGTGGTTTGTGTGGTGGTGGTCACGGTTTGGGATACAGCGGCATTTGCAGGCTGAGCCACCGGAGGCGGAGCAGGATTCTGAACCTGCACAGTAGGTTGAACCGGAGCCGGGATGTTGCGGGGAGCTTCGTTCACCGGAACCGCACTCACGAAGCGCAGCACGTATTCACCTTTTTTGTTCTTCTTGATGGCAAAGGTGTTCTCCATACCGGCCTGGAGATTCAAATTGAAGTTACGCTCACCGATGGTGGTATTCTGGAAAATCACCTTCAGTTTGTAGAACTCAGCATTCAGTCCCGTGAGAATCACATTTGTTTCGGGTGTCTCGTTCTGTTTCAATCCATTCAGGATAACCGTGAAGCGTTCGCCTTCCTCCGTAAAGAGAACGGCATTGGAAAGCTGAGCATGTGTGATTGCCGCCGTGAATGTCAGCAGGACGGCCAGTACTACGTTTTTCATATTAGTTTGAGAAGGAGTGAGATTTTGAAGCAAAAATACACGATGAACCGACACTCCCGAAATCGATACCTTCGCCGGAACAATTTCACGATATGAAAACCATTTTGGTTCTGGGCGCCGGACGATCCTCCGGATCTCTGATCCGTTTCCTCCTTGAACGGACCACCGCCAGCGATTTTCAAGTTACAGTAGCCGAGATGGATGTGAGGCTGGCACAGGAAAAAACCGCCAATCATCCAAACGCCAAGGCCATTGCCCTCGACATTCAAAACGAAGTACAGCGTCGTGCTGCCATCGGTGAAAGCAGCCTGGTGATCTCCCTGCTCCCGCCCCACCTTCACCTGCTTGCCGCACAGGAATGCCTGGGGTTGGGTAAACACCTTATCACTGCCAGCTACGTGAGTCCTGAGCTCATGGCCATGGACAAGGCTGTGCGTGAAAAAGACTTGCTTTTCCTCGGCGAATGCGGGCTCGACCCGGGTATCGACCACATGTCGGCCATGGAGATCATCGGCCGACTGAAGAAACAGGGCGCAACCCTGACTGCCTTCCGCTCTTATACCGGAGGACTCGTCGCTCCCGAATACATCGACAATCCCTGGGGCTACAAATTCACCTGGAATCCCCGCAATGTGATCCTGGCCGGACAGGGAACCGCCCGATACATCCAGGACGGTAAATACCGGTACATCCCCTACCCCAGACTTTTCAGTGAATCGGTCAGGGTGCATGTGTCGGGTCACGGACGATTCGACGGCTATGCCAACCGTGATTCCCTCGCCTACCGTGAGCATTACGGACTCAACGACATCCCTACCCTGCTGCGTGGGACCTTACGCAACGAAGGGTTCTGCAGCGCCTGGCAGGTTTTCGTCACGCTAGGTCTCACCGACGATAGCTTTGCCCTGGAAGGCAGCGGAAGCATGACCTACCGCGACTTCGTAGACGCGTTTCTGCCCGCCGGTACTCCGGGCGCCGACATTGAAGAGAAGATCGCCCGGTTCTGCCGCATCGACCCCGAAGGCCCTTCCATGGAACGGATACGCTCAACGGGAATCCTGGAGGATGTTCCCATCGGTCTGCAAAAAGCCACGCCTGCACAGATCCTTCAACACCTTTTGCAACAAAAATGGGTCCTGAAAGAAGGCGACCTCGACATGGTGGTGATGCAACATGAATTTGAATACACATTGAACGGCACGAGCAAGAAGTTGAACAGCACACTCGTTGTCAAAGGAATCAACAACACCGAAACAGCCATGGCGCGGACAGTCGGACTCCCGCTCGGCATTGTCGCATTGGAGGTCCTCCAGGGCAGGATATCAAAGCGTGGTGTTTGCCTGCCATTGAATGAAGAGATCTATACACCAGTCCTGAACGGACTCGACCAGGAAGGCATTTCATTTACCGAAACCGAAGGCTGAGTCGCCGGCTCAGAATGCCAGGTAAAAATCGCGGGTCAATTGCTTGTACTCGTCGGTGAATTCCCGCCCTTCCGTGTGCAGGACCAGCTCTTCGATCACGGGCTCATCCTCCTGACGACTGAATTCCATCAACACCCTTTTGCAGGGTTTGTCCAATCCCGTACGGACATTCACTTGCGTATTGCAGAACAAACCGTTCTGCTCCGCCTTTTCGAGGAAGAGTTGTCCTTCACGCTGAGGCAGGATCACACAAAAGCGACCGGTGATATGCAGAAGCCTGACCACTCCGTTGATCAGTTCATCCTGATTCAGCGAAGCGCTTGCTGAACGAGCCAGATGCCTCGCCTCGTCTTCGGGAGCGTAAGAGTCGATGAAGTAAGGTGGATTGCTCACGATAAGATCATAACGGTGCACCGGACGGAAATCCATCAACGAAGAATGCACCACCCGAATTCTGTTTTCCCAGGGGGATTGCCTTGTGTTTTCAACGGCTTGTTCGCAAGCCTGCCGATCGATATCGATCGCATCGATGAAAGCCTCCGACTTTTGCGCGGCCATCATGGCGATCAGACCGGTACCGGTACCGATATCCAGAATTTTTCCATCAGCGGGAGGCTTGATCCATGCTCCGAGCAATACACCATCTGTGCCTACTTTCATGGCACAGAGGTCCTGACGGACGGAAAACTGCTTGAAGTGAAAAACTGATTCAGGCATAAATACAACCCTAACAAAGGTAGCCGTTGCATTTACGGAATGCAAATGCCTGCATTCCGGGTAAAATCAAGATTCCTTTCAATTCTGAACATTATTCGGTTCCCACGTGAACCAAACTCATCAAAGCCAATTCCGGTGATTTTCCAAGCCCACATCCGCAGACTACTAAATTCATTGAATTGATTATTAGGTATTTGCATATTAATTTAGTACTATGTATTGCATAGTACCTTGTTTTTACATTAGCTTTGCCGTGTCGATTACAAACTTGTACACTTCTCAACAACATGGCTCCACTGAATCCACTCGAAAACACGCAGGCGCAGATGCGCAAGGGTGTGCTGGAGTATTGCATCCTGAATATCATCGCCCAGGGAGAAGCATACCCATCCGATATCCTCCAAAAGCTAAAAGAGGCGAAACTGGTGGTGGTGGAAGGCACCCTCTACCCTTTGCTGACCCGGTTGAAAAACCAAAGCCTGTTGGCTTACACCTGGAAAGAAAGTTTATCGGGACCACCGCGTAAATACTACACCCTTACCGATGAGGGCCGGGATTTTCTTGAAGCCCTGCATCAAACGTGGCGCGAACTGCGCGACGCCGTCCAAATGACCACACCTGAATCCCATTCTCCAAGCCATGAATAAAACCGTCACCGTAAACATCGGCGGAAGCGTCTTTCACATCGAAGAACACGCCTACGAACAACTGAAACAGTACCTCGATGCACTTCGTCGCCAACTCAGCGGAAGCGAAGGCCGAGACGAAATACTTCAGGACATCGAGAGCCGACTGGCTGAAATGTTCAATGAAAAGCTTCAACATGCCCGGCAGGTGATCACCCAGGCACAAGTCAGCGAGGCCATGGAGATCATGGGACGACCCGAGCAAGTCGCCGGTACGGATATCAACGAAGAACCAGGTGCTACTACGGGTTCTACTTCCAGCAGTTACAAACGACTTTACCGCGACGCGGACGATAAGGTCATCGGCGGTGTTTGCAGCGGTATCAGCCACTACATCGGGATAGATCCGGTTTGGCTTCGGCTGGCTTTCGCAGCGGCCTTCTTCATCTGGGGAGCCGGGTTATGGCTGTACATCATTCTGCTCATCATCCTTCCCAAGGCGAGAACCACCGCCGAAAAGCTGGAGATGAAGGGTCAACCCGTAACAGCCAAAAGCATCAAAGATACCATCGAGGAGGAAGTGTTCGACATCAAAGCACGCCTTTCGGGTGAAAAACCGAAAAACAACCGAAGTGCGGTGTCCAACTTTTTTGATGCGCTTGGAGCGATACTCGTTGCAGGCATCAAGTTCATCGTCGGCTTTTTCGGAGCAATCATCACCTTGGTTTTGGGTGCTTTGCTGCTGGCTCTTTTCTTCCTTTTACTGGCCATGGCAGGATGGCTGCCTGGAGCTGATGTGCCTGTATTCCTGACGAAATATTTCCTTGACCCCGTACACCTGAATGCGGGTATCATCTCCGTGGGCATCGTAGTGGGTGTTCCTCTTCTACTGCTCCTGAACAAGCTGATCCAACGCCTTTTCAAAACTCCGAAACTACCTAAACCGGTGCGCCTTACCGCCATCAGCATTTGGTTCTTCGGTGCCGTAATGGCTTCTTTTACAACGCTATCCATCACGCGCGAATTCCGCCATTCAGCTACACAGAAAAACATCATTCCGATCCAACAACCCACCGGTGATACGCTGGATCTTGAAGTGTTGCCAATGGAAGGAGACGTCTCAGGCGGAATTGTCATCTCAAGCTCGCCGGACTTCGAAATCACGGAAAAGGGCGACAGCATGATCTTTTACGACGTCAAGGTCGATATACAACGCGCGGCGGGAAGGGAATTCGAACTGGTACGGATCTGTTCGGCGAAAGGCAACACCGGCAAGGTCGCGCAAAGCAGGATCAGCAGCATCGGGGTGCCAATCAACCAGACGGACTCACGGTTGCTGCTTCCCGAAGGCTTTTTCCTGCCTTCCGGATCTCTCTATCGCGGACAAGAAGTAAGTTTCGTGTTGAAAGTTCCTGATGGTAAAAGTGTTTTTATTTCAGAAGGATCGGAAGTCATAATCTACGATATCAAAAACGTGACCAATACGCTCGATGAGGACATGACAGGAAAAACCTGGACTATGACCCCGGCCGGACTGGAGTGTATCGGCTGCGGCCTACCGACACTGGAAGACGAGGATATAAAAAACACTGTGAAGGAGGAGGGAGTGGTGATCATCGATGAAAAGATCCGCGTCAAGGTGCCGTCGGACAGCACAAAGAGGGAGGAAGCGAAGGACGTGCGGATCCGCGTCGGAGGGAAAGAAATCATACACGTCAGCACAGAAGAATGACCGGTTCAGGGAGCGAATACGGAGTCGGCCAGTCCCTTGTTGACCACGTAATTGCTGAAGCTGATGACGATTTGTCCGGTCTTGGGCTCCTTACCGGGCGCAACTGTTTTCGATTTGGCATTGATATCGGCAGAGACCGCACGGGGGATCTTGAATTTCTTCACCTCGATGGTAAAGGTTGTCCGATCAGGCAAAGCGTATTCGGATAACGACCCGAATTCATAATCGATCAAAACCGTACCATTCGCACGTGTAGTGAGTTGTGAACGCAGTACCAGCGACCGCTCCTGGTCGATCCAGATCTTGGCGAGGACAAGATCGCCGGTATCGGCCACCGGAATCACATTCACCGCAGTGACCGGTCGCTGTCGGACCACTTCCTTACCGGTGGTGTAAGCCACGAACGACTTCTCGTCGGAAGTCAACTTGAACAAGGCACTGAAATCCTGCTTAGGCAGGACAGCGATCCCCTTTGATTTAAGACGGAACTTGTCGG
>JAULUX010000243.1:0-13470 GCA_032111385.1 Bacteroidia bacterium | reverse complement strand
AGGAACCGGAATTGAACTGGTTGGTGAGCCCGTCGCCCTTCGACTAGCTCAGGGACCGGTCTCTATCCGGTTGGTGAGCGTAGTCGAACCATGGTTGGTGAGCCCGTCGCCCTTCGACTAGCTCAGGGGCCGGTCTCTATCCGGTTGGTGAGCGTAGTCGAACCACGGTTGGTGAGCGTAGTCGCCCTTCGACTAGCTCAGGGACCGGTCTCTATCCGGTTGGTGAGCCCGTCGAACCACTGCGGGGACGCAAGGATTGCGCAAGGTCCGAAAGGGTAGTGGCTTTCTCCGCGCTCCTTGCGGTTAAGCAATGGAAATTGAATATGTATTTGAACATGAAAATAAGTTTGATTAGTAAGAATTCCCGCTGCGTCCGCAGCTCAACGTTGCATCGCCGCGTTTAAACATCGATTTTTGATTTTCCGTCAATCAATTTATTCCGGCTACATTCCAATTATCACCATCATCAAATCGCCAAATCACCACATCATCAAATCCCCTGTATCTTTGCATAGCAATCCCACTATCATGTACGACACCCTTAAGCCCGTTTTAGAAAAGGAACTCCAGGAAATCAAGGACGCAGGACTTTATAAACAGGAACGCGTCATCACCTCTCCCCAGGCCGCTGATATCGTCGCCAACGGCAAGGAGGTGATCAACTTCTGCGCAAACAACTACCTCGGCCTTTCCTCGCATCCCGATGTGGTCGCTGCCGCCAAGAAGGCCATCGACACCCACGGTTTCGGCATGAGCAGTGTGCGTTTCATCTGTGGTACCCAGGATATTCATAAGGAGCTCGAGCAGAAACTAGCCACTTACCTCGGTACGGAGGATACCATCCTCTATGCGGCTGCTTTCGATGCCAACGGCGGGGTGTTCGAGCCGCTGCTGAACGAGCAGGATGCTATCATCAGCGACGAACTCAATCACGCTTCCATCATCGACGGTATCCGTTTGTGTAAGGCCCAGCGCCACCGCTACAAGCACAACAACATGGAGGATCTCGAAGAGCAGCTCAAGGCCACTCAGCATCTGCGTCACCGCATGATCGTTACCGACGGAGTGTTCAGCATGGATGGTACCATCGCGCAACTTGACAAAATCTGTGACCTGGCCGATCAATACAAAGCCCTGGTGATGATCGACGAGTGCCATGCTTCGGGCTTCATGGGCAAGACCGGCCGTGGCACCCACGAGTACCGCAACGTGATGGGTCGCGTAGACATCATCACCGGAACCCTGGGCAAGGCTCTGGGTGGTGCCATGGGCGGATTCACTTCCGGTCGCAAAGAGATCATCGACATGCTGCGCCAGCGTTCACGTCCTTACCTGTTCAGTAATTCATTGGCACCTTCGATCGTAGGCGCTTCCATTGCCGTCATCGACATGCTCAGCAACACCACTGCACTGCGCGACAAGCTGTGGGAGAATACCCGCTATTTCCGCGAGCAGATCACCGCCGCCGGTTTCGACATCAAGCCCGGCGAACATCCCATCGTCCCCATCATGCTCTACGAGGCCAAGCTGGCTCAGGATTTTGCCGCCCGGCTTCTCGATGAAGGCATTTACGTCATCGGGTTCTTCTACCCGGTCGTCGCCAAAGGCAATGCCCGGATTCGCGTCCAGCTGTCGGCCGCCCACGAACGCCACCACATCGACCAGGCCATTGCCGCCTTTACCAAAGTGGGCCGCGAACTGGGTGTGCTGAAACCTGTCAGCGCATAACCGCATAACCCCTATTTTTGCAACGTATTCCCGGGCCCATAGCTCAGTTGGTTAGAGCAGCGGACTCATAATCCGTTGGTCGCAGGTTCAAGTCCTGCTGGGCCCACTTCTTTTTATTTGTGCGAGGGTATTGATTTTTTTTGGGCTTGATGCCAGCGTGACCGGCTAAAAATCAAGTCGTTATATTTTCAGCCTTACTCCTTTCGGTGTTTATATTTTTCTCGTGGAAGTGCTATGTTGCCATTTCCCCTGCATCGGTTCGAACACTCACGGAATGAATACTTTTGAATGCAGACAAAGGTTTTTTGCAATTGTGAGTTGACCCACCCAAACGATGGATATACTGATCATACTTTTTTTAATTCTGCTAAACGGCGTTTTTGCCATGTCAGAGATTGCCATGGTTTCATGCAGCAAGCCTCGTTTACAATCCGCCGCCAAGAGAGGCGACCGGGCAGCCAGGAAAGCACTGGATTTATCGACGAACCCCGGAAAATTCCTTTCAACCGTACAGATCGGGATTACACTGATTGGGATCCTGACCGGTATTTACAGCGGCGAGAAAATCGAGGACGACCTGATTTCGTATCTGAACACATTCGATTGGCTGAAAGCATACAGCAAGACCATAGCGGTTTCCATCATTGTGGTTACGCTTACTTTCTTTTCACTGGTATTAGGAGAGCTGGTGCCCAAACGGATCGGGCTGACTATGCCGGAAAAGGTGTCCCGGTACTTGTCGTTTCCCATGTACTGGATTTCGGTGGCAACCGCCCCCTTCATTTGGTTGCTCACGGTGACATCCGACTTGATCATCCGGATTTTCCGGATCAGGTCATCCAGCGACAGCAAGGTGACCGAGGAGGAGATCAAGGCCATCATCAAAGAAGGAACCGAGGGCGGCGCCATTCAGGAAATCGAAAGGGATATCGTTGAGCGCGTGTTCATTCTCGGTGATCGCAATGTATCATCACTCATGACTTACCGTGATGATGTGGTTCACCTGAAGGACGATTACGACGCCGAAAAAATCCGCAAGGTGGTTGACGAAGAAATGCATTCCATTTACCCGGTGCTGAACAGCGAATCCGAATGGATAGGTATCGTTTTGTTGAAAGACCTTTTCAGACACATCCGGGAGACGTCATTCAAACTTACCGATCACATCAGGCAACCTCAGATTGTTGCTGCCAACTGTTCTGCATTCGAAGCCTTGCGCTTGTTCAAAACGAGCAAGATCCATTATGCAGTCATCGTGGACGAGTTCGGGCAGATGCAGGGCCTCATCACTATGAATGACCTGCTGGAGTCGTTGGTAGGGGACGTTTCTCAACCGGAAGGCGCCGATACCGGTATTATACAACGGGTCGATGGTAGCTGGCTGATCGACGGTCAATACCCGTTGATTGAGTTTTTACGCAGATTCGACTTGGATGAACTGATTTTGCACTATCCATACAACACCATCAGCGGGTTAATCCTGCACGAATTGAGGCGCATTCCGTCAGCTGGCGATTCGTTTCGGTGGAGGAGTTTCGACATTGAAATCGTTGATATGGATGGTGCCCGGATCGATAAAGTTCTTTTCAAACGTTGGGTTGATTAGATCAGCTCGCTCCCGTTGAAAAGACCTCTGCCATTCACTGTTATGCTGGGTTGATAACTATTCGGCCCAACAACCAAACGTACTCGCAGAAAAAGACAAATGTCCACCTTCATCGCTTTGCTCAGAGGTATCAACGTTAGCGGACACCGCACAATCAAAATGGATGCGTTGAAAACCGCAAGCACCGAAATCGGTTTGGAAAATGTGCGAACCTATATCCAAAGCGGGAACTTGATTTTTGAATCGCCCTCAGACAATACGATTTCCATCAGTGAATCCATCAGCCGGAAAATCCACGAGGACTTCGGATTCGATGTTCCTGTTATCACTATTACTAAAAAGGAGCTGGAGCAGGTGATCGCCGCCAATCCCTTTTCGAAAAAAAGTTCAATGGATTCCACCTTTTTTCATGTCGCATTTCTTTCTGAAGCACCTAGTTCACAATCCATCGAAAGTCTTCAGGAAATTGAAGTCAAGGCGGATGAATTCGCCTTCATTGGAAAAGCCATGTATCTTTACTGTCCAGACGGATACAGCAACAGCAGGTTGACCAACAGTTTCCTGGAAGCAAGATTGGAAGTCACGGCGACCACCCGGAACTGGAAAACGACGAACGAATTGTTCAGGATCGCCTCAGCAAAATAAATCAGATATGTAAAGCCTGTTTAATGTCAACCGATAAGATCACGATTCATGTTTCATTGAAGGCCTCACTCCGAAAGGCCTGGGATTATTACACTTTGCCCGAGCACATCACACAATGGAATTTTGCCCATCCGAGCTGGTGTTGTCCAACGGCCTCAAACGACTTGCGTGTCGGTGGTAAGTACATGGCAAGGATGGAAGCAAAGGACGGAAGTGCGGGGTTTACACTGGAAGGGATCTACCGCGAAGTGGAGGAACCCATGAAACTCGGGTATGAGTTCGCTGGACGATCGGTACTGGTGACTTTTGATGAAATGAACGACCAAACGGCAGTGACCATCACTTTCGATCCTGAAACCGAAAATCCGATCGACATGCAGCGGCAAGGCTTGCAGGCTATTTTGGACAATTACAAGAGTTACACGGAATCGCATTGATTAAAATAAAACGTTTGGTAAATCGGGCATGTCTGGTGAATAGTGCTCTGACTGCAATTTTTCTTTGGCAATTATCTGCGGCAATGGCTTCCTGCAGCAGCCCCGCTTCTCTTCCTGAAAATGATATGATTGTTGAGGAGATATCAACAGATTTGGGGGATACCGTATCAGATCTTGGGAGCGATATCGGATGTATTTTTCAGGATAAGTTGAACAGGTATTGGTTTGCAAGCAATGGAGGAGGGGTTTACTGTTATGACGGCCAATTTCTGATTCAATACACCAGTAAAGATGGACTGATCAGTGATTTTGTGTTGAACATCCGTCAGGATGCAACCGGAAAAATCTGGTTTACAACGCGCGACGGGTTTGGTTCTTTTGACGGAATCCGGTTCAAGGATGAAACCCTTAACATCAGGAATGCACTGCCCGGGAAATGCAATGCCGTTAAAGAGGGGATCTTCTTCAATACCGGCGATGGAGTTTGTTATACCGATGGTAAAAAGTTTACTCGGTTTAAAATCTATCCTTCATCGTACACCTCATCTTCCGCCGACAATAACCGACCTTTTAGTATTTATTCGACGTATGTTGACAAGGCCGGTGATATATGGTTTGGAACACAGTCGATGGGTCTTTGCCGGTACGATGGCACTGCTTTCTCCTACCTCACCGAACTCGACCTGGCGGGTCCGGCAGTACGGACTATTTTCCAGGACAGGTCAGGAGTGATGTGGTTCGGCAACAACGGAGGAGGATTGTTCCGTTACGATGGAAAAACGCTACGCAACATCACCCGGGAAAGAGGGTTGGAGAATCTTGTGTTTTTAAAACAAGGCCGCCCGGTGGACAAGCCCGGTTCCCTTGCCCGAGTTTTTACCATCAACGAGGACAAGGACGGAAACCTATGGATCGGTACCATCGATGCCGGCTTATGGAAATACGACGGAACCAATTTAACCAACTACACCGCCAAAGACGGACTGCCCGGCAATGCCATCTGGTATAGCTACAAGGACCATTCAGGTGAATTGTGGTTTGTGGTAGATGGTAAGGCCGTAGTCAAGTACGATGGAAAGGGTTTTAGGGAATTTGATTTCTGATCAACCATTGGAAATATCTTCTGGTGAATTGTCGCTTTTCTTGATTTTTCTTTTGAACAGAGGCATTCCATTGGCTTATTTTTTACATCACCTGACTTTTTGAAACCGTTAAACCCATACGAAGATGATCGACCTAGAAATCAGCGCCGACAAAACCCGGCTTGATCTGGACTTCATCACCGATTTTCTTTCCAGTACTTACTGGGCAAAAGGAAGAACGAAAGAAGCCATGCAAACCTGCATCGATCACTCGTTGAACTTCGGCGTTTATCTTCAAGAAAAGCAAATCGGTTACGCGCGGGTGGTCACCGACTATGTTCAATTCTCTTATCTGATGGATGTGTTTATTACGGAAGAGCACAGAGGAAAGGGTTACTCTAAAAAACTGATTCAGTTCATTCTGGACAACGACGAATTAAAATCCGTCAAGTTGTGGAGGCTTGCCAGCAGCAATGCCCAAGGACTATATAGTCAATTCGGTTTCGAACCTTTGGCCAGGCCGGAAGTCATGATGGAGCTGATCAGGTAAAATCACAGTACCTGCTTTCATAAAAAAAGCCGGAAGATGCGTTGATACCCCGGCTTGTTTTTAGCTCTTCATTCGAATTACTTTTCGAAGACAGCCATTCCCAGCTTGTTGTTCGCCTCGCGTCCAAAACGGTAGCCGTAAATGAGGAAGTGGTTTGGGGTGGTTTGAGTGGACCCTCCGATGAAAAACGGCATATCGGCTTTTGTGGAGTTTGTCAATTCGCTGCGTTTCATTTTCCCGTTTTCATCGATCTGGACCATCATCAGGTGCATGTCCTTCAATTCATTGAAACGTTTAGGTGCCTCGTCTGAGTTTAGGTTGTAGTTGAGGTTCTTTTCGGTTTCATTGTAGATGATGTTCAGTTTGTTGTCGAAAACCATCGTGGAGTAGTAGATATAGGAGGTAAGACTGTTGAAGAATTGGCTTTTGGGGATGTGGTTGATCCACTTCTGCTCATCGTTTTTGTCCAGCTGGATGGCAATCATCGAATTCGAGAAATACGTGGTGTAGGACATTGTTTTGGAAGAAGTTGTCACAGAATACCTTTTCTCGATGATGGCGTACACAACGTCGTTGGGCAATACCATGAAGTCGCAGATGTTGAAGTACTGTGAGATCCCCGGATTCTTGCCCTTGGTCTTATCGTCGTTGAGTTGATTCACTTTTTCGATGAAGGACAATGGGAACTCATGGCTTTTGGCTACCATGACGTCTCCGGTAGTTGACTTTCCATCCATCGGTTCCGACGAGCTGACTGTCTCTTCAGCTACGCGAAGTACATCCGGAGGTTATTTCTTCTTCGAAATGGGATTGAAGGTGGGGATGTGGTGGAAGGGTAAATAATAAGGTGCCGTTTTCGAAAGCTATCGATCCGATAAATGGTTAATTGGATTTGTATTCAGCGATCCTCCCGCAATTTAGGATTGAGAGTTTTTGGTGCTTTGTTTTTCGCTCATCAGGCAGTTTTTGCTTCCTATTGTCCGGTCAATTTTGTCTGAATTTGAAGGTCCGATTTAGTAGAACCGGTCATTTTTCTTTACCGAAGCAATCAAAGAGTTAGGACATTTTAAGCGGTAACCAAACTTAATTATCCGTATCCACTATTTAACTTTAATATATTTAAAATTAAAATAGAGGTTTTTTATTTAACTTTGCTTTCATGATTAAAATCGAAGGTTTCCAAGCCGGAACCTCCATCAGAAATGTTGATTATCAGTCTTTTATGCCGGTGAAGATCAATGATTTCTGGTCTTGGGACGACCGTGAGCTGACCCGGTTAATTGAGAAGTCGGCCCTTGCCATAGGTCAGCTGGATGCCTACTCACATCAGGTACCCGACATCGATCACTTCATCCGCATGTACGTGGCCAAGGAGGCGACGATTTCGAGTCGGATAGAAGGTACGCTAACAAACATGGAAGAGGCCATGCTTAAGGTGACCGACATCCATCCTGAGCGTCGCAACGACTGGCAGGAGGTGAACAACTACACCTTGGCATTGAACATGGCCATTGAGAGGTTACAGCAACTGCCATTGTCTTCTCGCCTTATACGGGAGGCTCATGGTGTCTTGCTGGATGGTGTGCGTGGCGAACACAAGATGCCGGGTGAATTCCGACGTAGCCAGAATTGGATCGGTGGTTCTGCGCCCCGAAATGCACTGTTTGTTCCTCCGGCCTGGCAGGAAATAAACGCATTGATGGGAGATCTGGAGAATTTCCTGCACAATGAGGATACAGGTTTGACAAATCTGATGAAGATTGCCATTGCGCACTACCAATTCGAAACCATCCATCCGTTTCTTGATGGTAATGGTCGGATCGGCCGGTTGATGATCACACTTTATCTGGTAGAGAAGGGCATGCTTCACAAACCGGTACTGTACCTGTCTGATTTTTTTGAAAAGCATAAGGCAAACTATTACGATAGCCTGATGCGCGTGAGGATGAACCACGATCTGCGGAGTTGGATAAAGTTTTTTCTGACCGGAGTAATACTGACTTGTGAAAGCTCTATTTCGGCCTTGCAGGCAATCCTTCAACTGAAAAAAGAATGCGAGGCGCAACGCATTTACAGTCTGGGTAAGAAGGTCAATACCGCGAAACTTCTGCTCGATCATCTTTATCGTCAACCGATTGTAGATGCCGAAGCTGTGGCAATTCAAACCGATTTGTCGCTTGTTTCCGCGTATAAGCTGCTGGATGATTTTATGAAGCTTGGTATCCTGAAAGAAATCACCGGTGCAAAGCGAAACAGGCTCTTTGCTTTTGGAGAGTATTTTGAGATATTCAAGCGTTGAGTGGGTTCTGAATTCGTATTGAAATACATCTCCCTGCTTGTCCCCTCAACGCAACAGCTCCACAAATCCCGTCTTGCTTTTCCACATTCCGACATTCGAACCAACAGGTCGGATGATGTAATAGTATGTCGATTCGGCCTGATCCACTCCCTGACTGTTTTTCCCGTTCCACCCCTTGAGTAGATCCCCTTCGAAGATGGTCTTGCCCCAGCGATTAAAGATGGTCATGCTTCCCTGCGTTCCATCCGGAAGGTTAGGCAAGAAGAGGTCGTTGATGCCGTCGTTGTTCGGGGTAAAAACGTTAGGGACATCGAAGTCGATCGCTTCAGTGGAACAGGTGTCGGGTACGATGCGGATGATGCCGGATGATGGTGGACAAATTCCATTCAATGCCTGCACTGTGTAAATGCCGGTGTCCTGTAAACCGAATGCAGGGATGACAAGCATTGGTTGCACCAGGATGTTTCCTGCAGGATCGATCCATTGCAGTGTGTTATTTCCGGTTGCTTCAAGGATCAGTGTGTCGCCGATGCAAACCGGTCCGTTCGATAGAATCACTGGGGCCAAAGGAGCGGTGATCATAGAAACTGAAACCGAATCTGAGCGACTTCCGCATATGCTATCGGAGACGATTCCGAAATACAATCCTGAAGCCAGCGTATCAATTGCCGGAATACTGAGGTTGGTTTGTGAACTTTGCACTCCATTCGGGCCGTTCCACTGGAACTGATAATTGGAAGTTCCTCCTGCAACAATCGTGGCAACAAGCTGCACCGTATCGCCTTCGCAGACCGGCGAATTCGAACTCACGGTGAGGGATGGGGGTGAATTGAAGACGAATTCCAGGGTGTTCGAATCGAATGTGCATCCGGTCAAGTCTGTAAGTATACAGGATACCTGTCCGCTGTTCGTTACAGAATAGGTGTTGCCTGTTATAGACCCGGGTTGCCAAACGAGGCTGCCGGCGGTGCTTGTTGCTGATGCTACCAATGTATCTCCAGTACAGCCGATGGTGTCAATGGCCGTAAGAAGGACCGAGCCATTGCCGGGTGGTGGAAGATAGATGGAGTCGAAGTAAGCCGGACAAACGCCGTTGGACACCTGCAAAATATAGGTGCCTGCCATGCTGCTGTCGTATGGGCTTAGTGTGAGCAGGATATTGCCTGATGTTCCGCCGTTTGGTAGTGTCCACGTGAAAGGGAATGTCAATGCAGGCAGGGTGTTGATCAGCACGGTGTAGCCCTCGCAGGGAGGACTGGACTGAATGGAATAATTCGGTACGCTGTCGAATACGTTGATCAATACGGAGTCGGGACTACTGTAACAGACACCGTTATCGAGCGTGACCACGTAATACCCGCTTTGCTGTGTCTGAATACTGGATATGATCACATCCGATGATCCGGTTTGGCTGAATCCGTTGGGTCCTGTCCAGGTGGCATTGACATTCGATCCAAGTACGGCAATGATGTAGAGCTGGTCTCCTTCGCAGAGGTCGTTGGTGGTGATCAGAGCCTGTGGACCATCCAGGCTGTCAGCCTGAACGTTTACCGTGTTTGATACGCCTGTGCATCCGTTCGGATCGGTCACGACGATGGAGTAACTGCCGGTGGTGCCGACGGTCAACTGGTTCGCAGTGATGCCGGAAGGTTGCCATACTGCTGTCCCGTTGTAGGGTGCAGGAATTAGTGTGACGGAATCGCCCGGACAAATGATGGTATCGGATTGATTGATCTGTGCCGGTACAGTGATGGCTGTTACAGTGACCGATTCGAGTGTGGTGATGCCGCAGGAGGTGATGTTGCAGGCGTATGTGCCCGAAGCAGTGACGAAGCGCTGGCTGCCGGTGCCGGAAAGAGGGGGCAGCCAGTTGACGGTGGCGTTGGCCGATGAGGATACGCTCAGACTGACCGATTCCCCATCACAGAAGACCGTGCTCGGCGATACGATCAAAAAAGGAGGAGTGTATTGCAGCAGCTCAACCGAGGTGGACAAAATGGTACACCCCTGCAGGTTGGTTACGTTGCAGGAGTAAAATCCGGGTAGGTTACCGTAGATGGTGTCGTTGTTTGTGCTAATGGGTCCGGATGGTCCGTTCCAGCTGTAATTGCTACCGGGCACGGTGCACACGATACCCACAGTGTCGCTCGGGCAGATCACAGCCGGATTCACAGTAGTGGAAAGCAGGGGTGCGGGGTAATTGAATACAGACCTTACGATCAGTGTATCGGTAGTGCATCCGAAGCTATTGGTGGCGGTGATGTTGGCGACATACGTGCCGGGTGTGGTGACGTTGTAGTTGAATCCGGAGGCACCCGGACCATTCGGTATCCAACTGACGGATGTGCCTCCCGTTACCACCAGCTGGATGGTATCTCCGGGACATAAATACAGTGGAGATAAAGGGCTAACCGATGCGGAGATCGTTGCGGCTGGCAATACCGTGACCTGCGCCGTAGCGGTAAGTATGGTAGTGTCGTCGGGGATGCAATTGCTTCCGCGGATGAGCAGGCACTGGATAGCGTAGGTTCCTGATGCTGTAGGAAAGAAACCGATGGATTGTGATTGACTACATCCACCGGCGATTCCGATCGGTATGCTGGGAGTACTCGTCCAGATGATGTTTTTCACATTGGGGATGTTACAGCTTGTACCCGTAAGGCTGTCAAAAAGAAACGCGACGATGGGTTCGCCCTGGCAGATGGTTGGGGGAGAAAGTACTGTGATAAATGGTGCTGCGGGATTCAGTGTGGCGGGTGCGACGAAGATGAAAATACTGTTCGACGAGGTGCATCCGTTGGGGTCGGTGTAGGTCACCGATAGTCCGTAATTTCCGGGTGTGGTCGCATGGAACGTATAAGAACTTCCTGTGGCGGTATTGGGTCCCTGAGTCCAGGTGACCGTAGCGTTGGGAGGGATATTGGTGGCCGTTATAGTCACGCTGTCCGGAACACAAAGCGGAATGGGTACAGGAGAGCTCGAATTGATGTTTACGAATTTCGAATCGCTGATGGTTGGCTGCGAAGGGATCTGGTTGATGGTGACGGCCATGGAATCAGTGAACGAAAAACAACCGTCTTCGCTGGTCACGGTAACGGTATATGTACCGGAGGCGTTCACTAGGTTGTTGCGGGTAACCTGTCCGGAGCTCCATTGGTATTGGTAATTCGGTCCCGGGGAATAGAGTGGGACTACGCTGTTGCGGGAATTGGCGTAAAGTGTGATACCTCCGCAGCCTAGCACGGTTTGTCCGGCGCAGATGTAATCGAGGTTTACGGTAGAGACGCAGCCGGGAACCTGGTCGAACACACAGGCCGATCCGGCCCGGTCGTAAAAGTCATAGGGCAGGCGGGTGGTATCCACCAGTTTTCCCCAGTAGAGGTCACTTCCGCCGTTGGCAATGCATTGTTTGAAGCTCCCGTAATCGGGGTCACCGCAAAACGGTGTATTGAAGGACGGAGACACCGCAGGGCCTTGCTCGTAGATCAGGAAGGAGGCGTTACTGGGATAAATGAACCGGTTGACATAACTCCCGGCGATAACGGGCTGTCCTGCGCCACCGTCAGCGATGCCTTTCACCTCGTCCTCTTTCGGACCACCGTATTGCCGGCTCCAGATGCGGTTGCCGTTGCTGTCGAAGCGCGAAACGAACACATCCCTGAAGCCCACGGAGTTGAAGATTCCCTGCCCGTAGAAATCGGAATATTCGCTGAACTTGCAGCGGAACGTACCCGTCAGGTCGATTTGTCCGGTGGTGTTGATGCACAATGCGGAGGCCGATACTTCCGAAGAAGATCCGTTTGCTCGCACCCAGTTCAGCGAACCGTTCAGCGCGTATTTGGCCAGGAAGACGCGGTTGGGATAAGCACTGCTGATGGTTTGGGAAGGTGGACCCGCGAAGATGGCATTACCTGCGGCCTCCCCAGCCAGGTAAAGGTGTGAGCTTCCGTCGGTGACCAGCGCGCGAGGGGTAGTGACTGCTCCTCCTGCAATGGTGGTGAACCATTGTTCTAAGCCTTGTGCATTGAACTTCACCAGGAAAATGGCATTCTGGGCGGTATTGAAATGCGTCTGATCGAAGGTCAGGGTATCGGTGAACTGTCCTGACACATACACGTTCCCGTTATTGTCGGCTGCAACGGCCACGCCTTTGTCTGCATACGGAGCGGCTCCCTGCTTGGTCCAAAGCATTACACCCGAAGGGGAGATCAAACTGACGTAAATATCCTGAGAGGGAAGCCCACTGATGGGGTCGCTCTGGCTGGTCAGCTGACTGGAGCCGAAGGTCACGTTGCCGATGAATCCACCCGTCACCGCCACATTGCCCGAAGCATCGCAGGCGATGGCCCGCGCAACATCGTTCAAGGGTCCCCCGAAAGACTGCGCCCAGAGCACATTCCCGAGCGGATCCGTTTTGAAGACGAAGGCATCCTGCACTCCATTCGAAGCGAGGGCAAAGCTCCCCACGTTCATGATTCCGCTAAAGGTTCCGCACACAACGATATTACCCGAAGCATCTACGGCAATTGCCGTCGCCTGGTCATCTCCGCCGCCTCCGTAACGCCGTGCCCAGAGGTAAACACCGTTCGGATCTGTCTTCACCACCAACACATCCGCACCGCCCGCCGTATTCAGGCTGGTACCCGGATTGATGATTCCCGAAAACCAACCTGCGGTGATCACATTCCCCGAACCATCCACCACCACTCCTGCCGACCCTTCGTTCCCGCTGCTCCCTGCGAAATGCGCCCAATGGGGTTGGGCGGTGGCGAACGCCTGCAGAAGCAGCATCGGGATGATGAACAGTCGCTTTATTTTAACAATTTGTGACATGGTCAATCGTGTTCGTTTTCAGGGGAAAACGGAGAAAAGAACCCTCGCAGCTACATGTTTTCGCAACTCTCCAACATACAGGAGAATGATACTAAAGTAGGGAGTGATTTAGACCGGTGGATGAACCAAATATAAGAAAACTGAACAATAAGGGCCTTGAAGGTCAAATAAAAATCAAAGGTCTTTTTGCTTTCCGTAATCCTGTGGCCGCCATGCTATGAATTGATTGTTGATTGCGTATCGTATTGAATTATCGTCATTTTCATTTTTCGTATTTCAAAAGTGATTTG
>JAULUX010000242.1:0-1859 GCA_032111385.1 Bacteroidia bacterium | reverse complement strand
CCGATATCAAAAACAGCTAATTGCGATTCACTGATCGTGACCAATTTCAAGGAACTCAAAGCTTCACAAATCAGGAAAAATCCACTTCATCATTACCTGTACACTCCCCTATCGAACCTGAAAAAAGCCCTCTTCAAATTCAACCTTTATGGGGACAAGGGCATTTTTGTCAAACTGGCTGCATCCGGGCTTTTCCTTGGCAGGACTCTGATGATCTTCCTGGGATTGATTGCACTTTGGATGAACCGTAAAAAGAAATGGTTTGACCCTTGTTTCTCAACATTCGTATTCGCTTATTTCATTCTCTGGTATCTGTTCCTCTGTTTCATTTACCGTAACATCGAAATACGGTATCTTCTGCATTGTGACATCCTGCTACTGATACCGGCAGCCTTCATGATATCCGCTGCTTTTCACCACCGTCGTTCCAATTTTCCCAAAGACTGAACATGAGAATCAGTATATTCCTGTTCCACCGGGTTAACGATAGCAAAGACCCTCTCTGGCCTCCCATGACCACAAAGAGATTCCAAGAGGTGACCCGGTATATAGCTAAAAACCATACAGTAATTGGCCTGGACGAGTTATACGAAGCCATCAATGGCAAAGCCATAAAGACAAGTAAGCCGCTTGCGTCTATTTCTTTCGACGACGGTTTTAAGGATAATATCGAATACGCCGCCCCTATCCTAAGTAAACAAGGCCTTACTGCCACCTACTACGTCGTGACATCATGCATGGACCAAGGCAGGGCCACATGGACCTATTTACTGGATCAATTGCTGTTGGGGACAAAAATGAAAAACATCAGGCTGGATAGAATAACTGACACCAACCTGCAATCCGCTAAGCTCCAATCCATAAGCAATAAGGCCAAGTATTCTTTCCAACTGAAACACCATTTGAAATCGGCGGATGAAAAATACAGATCCGAGGTCATGGAAGAAATCAAAAGCACGCTCCTGGATGTCAATCAGGAGAATCCGATGATGGACTGGAAAGACATCAGGCAACTCATCAGCGAAGGGTTCACTATCGGTTCTCATACGGTTAACCATCCACCGCTCGCGACATTGGAAGACGAGGAGCGTATTCGGTTCGAACTTGCATTCTCACGACAGCGAATTACCGATGAAACCGGCATCACACCAATAGCGATAGCCTATCCCGTCGGATCCTTTGACCAGAGAACAACAAGGTTGTCTGAAGAAGCCGGATACCTAATGGGAATGGCTGTTGAACAAAGGGTGTCCAATTTGAATGAGGACAACAGGTTTGCCTTACCCAGACTTGAATTGTACCAGGAGAATAGACTCAAGACCTGGCTTCGAATGAAAGGAATGCAGCAGAGGATTAAAAACATGATACACTCATGAGCAAGGGTAGCGTTTTATTGTGGTTCGGTAGCCAGCCGAACCAACGGGCACTTGCTAATAAACTTGCTGAAAAATTCAATATCGCCGGTATTGTTATTGAAAAACGTACTGGGGGTAAACCTTTATACAGCCCGAAGAAAATATTCAACTCAATCATCGACCGACTGCTATTCAACGAGATCCGTAAATCATGGTCGGCACTGATGAAAAAATATGACAGGGATTTCCCGTCATGGCCCGAGGCCGAAATTCTAGAAACCCCGACTATCAATTCCGAAAATGCAATAGAATTCTCCAAGAGTCGAACACCGGATCTTATACTCGTTTCAGGCACCAGTCTGGTTCGTAAAGAAATGCTGAGCAGCCCGACCAAGCTGGGCATCATGAATCTACATACCGGCCTTTCTCCCTATGTGAAAGGCGGACCAAATTGCACCAACTGGTGCATCGCAAACGGCGAATTTCATCTTATCGGGAACACAG
>JAULUX010000241.1:0-4398 GCA_032111385.1 Bacteroidia bacterium | reverse complement strand
CGGACCACTTCCTTACCGGTGGTGTAAGCCACGAACGACTTCTCGTCGGAAGTCAACTTGAACAAGGCACTGAAATCCTGCTTAGGCAGGACAGCGATCCCCTTTGATTTAAGACGGAACTTGTCGGATTTCTTGTAATACACTATAGCCCGTTGTGGAAGGATATTCAGAAAAGAAATTCGCGTTTCAATGCGCGCATCCGCTGTATAATCTTTCACCTTATTGAAGCGGGTGTTGACGGCACGAATCAACTCCAGCGCTTCGGGCGAGCTCTGGGAAATTCCCGTTGAGGTCAGGAAGAAACCGAGTATCAAAAAGAGGAGTGCTTTCATTCAGCTGTTGATGTCTTTACGGGTGAAGGTCCACCAGGCCGCTCCGTAAAATCCGATAAGGTGAAGAACGAGCACCGCCAGTGAGTTGCGGATCATATCCAGGTCGAGCGGCTGATCAAACAGGTTCCTCCAGATGACCATATGGGTGGTGAAGAGGAAAGGCTTGATGAGATCGAAGAATGGGATGTCCATCGTGCCGATGATGGTGAAGAAAATAATGACGGCCATGGTGGTGATGATGGGCCCGATGGAATTATCCGCCATGCAAGAAAGCCATAACGATAAGGCCGCCACCACCAGCAGGCTGAGGAAAGCGACTGCCAGAGCGCCCATGAAGCGCCAGAGGGTATCGTCACCGGCCAGTATGGTCAGCTCTTCGCTTTTGAGAACGATTAGGTCGCCCGATCCGAATAGCAGTAATCCGCCCCCCAGGGCGAGTACTCCAAGCAAAAGCAACAACAGGAAAACATAAAACGCACCGGCAGAGAATTTGGCAAACAAAATCTTGCTCCTGCTGACAGGACGCGTCAGGATCAGGCGGATGGTCCCCATGGCAGCCTCACCCGATATGAGATCGCCCGTCACAAGCGCCACCAGCAGGGGAATTTGCAGGATCAGGGTTTGCAGGATGATAAAACAGACCAGGTTGCCGTTGAGGACATTTCCCTCCAGCATGAAGGTGGTTTGCACGGGCGCGGTGATGAAGCTGATGTATCCTGCTCCATCCAGGACCATGGCCAGGTGGATCATGCCCACGATGACCGAGATGGCAATGAAACCGATGTAGCTGCGGGGTTTGGCCGCGATCTTACGACACTCAGTCAGAATCAGATTCCACATGACAGTACGAGAAACAAGCCTGGAACCGTTTTGTTAAATAAGTTGAAGGAATTCACAGCAGTCGGTGTAAAATACGGACCATGTGCATCCGAAGTCGATTTCAAACTGCTTACATTTGAAACATGAAATTCTCCTTCAAAAAGCGAATCCCCTCCTGGATGATGAACCGCTATTTCATCACCATCGTGGCCTTTTTGGTTTGGATCAGCTTCTTTGACAAGAACGACCTCATCACCCAGTACGGTTACCGCAGTGAGCTGAGCAAGCTTGAAGCTGACAGGGATTATTTCATCAGTGAGATCGCTCAAAGCCAACAGGACCTGCATGACCTCATGTCGGATCCCGAGCACCTGGAAAAGTATGCCCGTGAGCACTACTTCATGAAGAAGGACAACGAAGACTTGTTCATCGTGGAAACGGTGACCGAACCCGCGGAATAAGTTCGACTCTCATTTTTCCGCTCACATCCCCGAATATTCTCCAAAAACACCGCGCATCACGTCGGAGATCTCTCCCAATGTGGCATAGGCCTCTACGCTTTCGAGAATGAAAGGCATCAGATTGCTGCCGTCGCGGGCCGCTTTTTCCAAAGCCTCCAACCGGCTTTTCACTGCCTGGGCATCGCGTACTTCTTTCACCCCGGCCAACTTCTGCATCTGCACCTGACGAATGCTATCGTCCACGGTAAGGATGTCCGCAAAGGGAGGCTCCTGAACGGTGAACTTGTTCACGCCCACGATCACTTTATCGCCTGATTCAATGTCTTTCTGATAACGGTAGGCCGAATCTGCGATCTCCTTCTGGATGTAGCCTTGTTCAATGGCTGAAACGGCTCCACCCATGACATCGATCTTCCGGATATACTCCCAGGCACGGTTCTCGACTTCATTGGTCAGCCATTCGATGTAATGACTGCCACCGAGCGGATCGACAGTCTGTGTCACTCCGCTCTCAAAAGCGATCACCTGCTGAGTACGCAATGCGATGCGTGCGGCATCCTCGGTTGGAAGAGCCAATGCCTCATCGAAGCCGTTCGTATGCAACGATTGAGTGCCTCCCAATACAGCTGCAAGCGCCTGGAGTGTGACACGCACGATGTTGTTCTGGGGCTGCTGGGCCGTCAGCGTAGATCCACCGGTCTGCGTGTGGAAACGAAGCATCTGGGCACGGGGATCGGTGGCACCCAACTCACGGGTGATGTGCGCCCACATGCGGCGTGCGGCCCGAAATTTGGCCACTTCCTCGAACAGGTTGTTGTGCGCATTGAAGAAGAAGGAAATGCGCTTGGCGAACACGTTGATGTCCAGTCCCTTGTTGAGAGCCGCCTTCAGATAGGCTTTACCATCGGCCAGAGTGAAGGCCAGCTCCTGCACCGCGTCAGCACCGGCCTCACGGATATGGTACCCCGAAACAGAGATGGTATTCCATTTGGGCAACTCACGCGAGCAATATTCGAAAATATCGGTAATGATCCGCATGCTCGGCTTTGGAGGATAGATATAAGTTCCCCTTGCCGCATATTCCTTCAGGATATCGTTCTGGATGGTTCCGGAAATATTGCGCAGATCGGCTCCCTGTTTTTTGGCCAGTGCCATGTACATGCACAACAAGGTGGATGCCGTGGCATTGATGGTCATGGATGTGGTGATCTTCTCCAGGCTGATACCATCGAATAGGATCTCCATGTCGGCAAGCGAATCGATCGCCACACCGGCCTTGCCCACTTCCCCTTCCGATAACGCATGATCGGAATCGTAACCAATCTGGGTAGGCAGATCGAAAGCTACCGACAGTCCGGTGGTACCCTGCTTCAAGAGGTAATGGTAACGCGCATTGCTGTCCTCAGCAGTAGAGAAACCGGCGTACTGCCGCATGGTCCACAGCTTGCCGCGGTACATGTCGGGTTGAACACCCCGTGTGAAAGGGAATTCGCCGGGAAGTCCTCCGGCAGGTATGGGGTCGGAATACAACTTGCCGATTTCGATCCCTGCATCGGTTTCGAAACGGCGATCTTCCGGTTTTTGATCGGCCATGATTGGATTTTTTAAAACAACTGTGCCACTTCGTTTTTAAGGATGGCCAGCGCCTTTTGGGTTGGGAAATCTTCGAGCTTCAGCAGATTGTCGAACAGCCTTTTACTGAGTTCGTGGGCGGGAGCGTTCGGCGGGATGTCGGCCGCGGCTACGTTGATCTGGCGGATCAGCTCCTCTTTTGAATTGCGGATGATGGTCCACAAGGGCACTGAGATATAGATCTGCTGCACAAGATTGTGCTCGAATTCACTGCGGATCATTTCGATCAGACGGATCTGGAACTGCTCTACCGTAAGCCCATGCTCGTACTGGCTGATCAGGATCATGTTGGGCGAAATGCGCTCCAGGTAAAGTGTCAGCCTCTCGTAGGCTTGAAGACGCAACGGCATCATTTCTTTCTGACGGGAGGCATTCAGCTCAAGCATTTTCAAAGCGGATTCACGCTGCAGGAACCTCTTCACGAGGAACCATGCGGTGAAAAAAACGAGCAAAGAGGGCGCCAGGTACACCAGGAAATCGAGAAGGCCTTGCGGAGTCTGCATAAGTGGAATTTGCCCCCAAATATCGGAAAAGGGAGGGCATCAACCTTCCGGTCAGTGCAACGCAAAAGGTTTCAGGTTGATTTGGTTAGCTTTGCCCTCCCAATACAGAAGCACAGTGAAGAACCACCTATCCCAGCGCGTCAACCAGCTCCAGGAATCGGCCACCATTGCCATGGCCCGTCTCAGCCGTGAATTGCAGGAGCAGGGTCACGACATCATCAGCCTCAGTCTTGGAGAGCCCGATTTCATCACGCCCGAGGACATCCGCAATGCCGGCAAGAAGGCCATGGACGACGGATTCACCCACTACCCTCCCATCTCCGGATTCGCCGACCTCCGTAAGGCCATCAGCGACAAGCTGCGCAGAGAAAACGGATTGAACTATGCACCCGACCAAGTCGTCGTATCCACAGGGGCCAAGCAGAGTATCGCCAACGTGGTTTTCAGTGTGATCGATCCGGGCGACGAAGTGATCATACCCGCACCATTCTGGGTGAGCTATGCACAGATCATCGAGCTGGCCGGAGGAATTCCCGTTTACCTCTCCACTACAATTGATACTGATTTCAAGGTCAGTCCAAGCCAGATCGCAAAGGTCATTACACCAAAGACACGGCTTTTCATCTTCAGTTCCCCCTGCAATCCCACGGG
>JAULUX010000240.1:0-3429 GCA_032111385.1 Bacteroidia bacterium | reverse complement strand
TTCCCGAACACCTGGTACAGCAAGCTGGACCACAAAGGCAAGCTGGACAACCTTGAAAAAGTGACCCAGGAGGTGAAAATCATGATGGACCCGTCGGCAGCTGTTTCTTCAGACACACAGCTTCCTGAACGGTTCGGAGCGAAGGACGTTCGTGACCTGACCTGGAAACAACTGATGGATGCGTATTCCTGTACGGAGTGCGGCAGATGCACATCCGCGTGTCCTGCTAACTTGACCGGCAAGAAACTATCTCCCCGGAAGATCATGATGGATACCCGTGACCGTTTGGAAGAGATCGGTCAGCAGATAGCCAAACACGGGCCTGATCACAACGACGGAAAATCGCTTCTGCACGATCACATCACTCCGGAGGAGCTTTGGGCATGTACAAGTTGCAATGCATGCGTCGAAGAGTGTCCGGTTTTGATCGACCCCTTGTCGATCATCATTGAGTTGAGAAGGTATATGGTAATGGAGGAAAGCGCCGCCCCTGCGGAACTCAATGGCATGTTCACCAAGATCGAAAACAACGGTGCCCCCTGGCAGTTCTCACCTTCCGACCGTATGAACTGGGCAGAACAGAATTCCTAACCCATTCAGCCCATAGCGAAAATCCGATGGAAAATTTCAAAGTGCATACGATGGCCGAACTCATGGCCAAGGGAGAAAAGGCAGATGTGCTCTTTTGGGTAGGTTGTGCCGGAAGTTTCGACGATCGTGCCAAGAAAGTCACCAAGGCAGTTGCGAAGATCCTTCACCATGCCGGACTGAAATTCGCCGTTCTCGGTACGGAAGAAAGCTGCACGGGAGATCCCGCCAAGCGAGCCGGCAATGAATTCCTGTTCCAGATGCAAGCCATGGGGAATATTGCGACATTGAACGGTTACGAAGTCACAAAAATCGTCACTGCCTGTCCCCATTGTTTCAATACACTGAAAAACGAATATCCGGCTCTGGGTGGAAACTTCGATGTGGTTCACCACAGTGAACTTCTTCAGGAGCTGCTGGACTCGGGAAAGATCGTTGTTGAGGGCGGTCCATACCAAGGCCGGAAAATCACCTACCACGACCCCTGCTACCTTGGTCGCGCCAACGATGTCTACGAAGCTCCCCGACGAGTGATCATGCGGCTCGACAGCCTGATGACTGAGATGAAAAGAAGCCGGGCGAATGGCCTATGCTGCGGAGCGGGTGGTGCCCAATTGTTCAAAGAACCGGAAGAGGGCAATAAAGACATCCACATGGAACGCACCGAAGAGGCGCTGGCACTGCACCCCGACACCATCGCGGTCGCTTGTCCTTTCTGCATGACCATGCTCTCAGATGGTGTCAAGCTGAATAACAAAGAGAGCGAGGTGACGGTGAAGGACATAGCCGAACTGATCGCAGAAGCTATCGATCTTTGATTTTCTAAGACCTGCAGAAATTGATGGGGAGGAAAAGCTATTTAGCTTTTTCGGATCCTTTCCACCATGTGCTCTAACTCCTTCTCGAATGCATTCAGTTTTTCGAATGCGATACCTGCTCCGTGTTCAATGCTGGTTTTGACATCCTGTTTCCTCTCCTCAAAAACCTCCTGGAATTTTTTCCAGCTGTCTTCGGCTTCCATTTTACCAAGATTGAATTTGACCCTTAACAAGTCCATCTTGATCCTCCAGCTCATCCAATCCTCTTTCAGGCTATCACGCAATTTCTGATACTCAGGCCTTTCCTCAATTCGATGTCGGAGCGCGTTCCAGTTTTCCAGGATCTTCTTCGATTCCTCGTCGATGACATGGATGCTTTCAGCACGGGCGGTTTGAAGTTGCTTCTCCAATACAATCAATTTTTCACGTAGAGGCGCAAGACTTTCTTTGCCATCCTCCTTCCACTCGTTCATTTCGCTTCGAATTTCCTGTAGCGAAGCCCTGAAAGCGGCTTTCATCTCTTCAAATCGATCCTTGAAGGCCTCTTCCCATTCGGGAGTTTTTGATTTCACCTGCTGCCAGTCCTTGCGAATTTCCTGCACGACATTTTCCGCAATGCGTGTCCAGGCGGTTGTATTTTCATTCGTTTTCATACCGATTGATTTTTAGCAAAACTAGTTCTGCGGAATCCGGCAACATCAAACTAGGCTCAGCTTATTTACTGATTATCATCATGATTCAGCAATAAAGGGGCTCACAGCCTATTTACAGACAGTCGGGATTGGCTTACCTTTGTTCCATGCAGATGCCTGCCAATCGTCAATTTTTAAAGTTTTTCAATGAGGTAGGAGAGATCTCCCGTTTCACTGTCAGGTATTTCAAAGATGGTTTCCATCCCCGGTATGAATGGGCTGAACTCATCCGGCAGTGCTTTCTGATCGGTTATAAAACCTTGCCTCTGGTGGGTGTAACTGCTTTTATCATGGGCATGGTATTGACCGTTCAATCACGGCCTACGCTTGAGGAGTTCGGTGCTGAATCCTATTTGCCCTCCATGGTGGCGTTGTCAGTGATCCGGGAGATAGGTCCGGTCATCACCGCTCTTATTTGCGCCGGAAAGGTGGGGTCAAGTATTGGAGCTGAACTCGGATCAATGCGGGTGACCGAGCAAATTGATGCCATGGAAGTGTCCGGAACCAACCCCTTCAAATACCTGGTTGTCACACGAGTGACGGCATGTACATTGATGCTTCCGGTACTTGTCGTGGTGGCAGATGCCATCGCGTTGTATGCATCGTATCTCGGTGTGAACATCAAGGATGTGGTCAGCCTGGACCTGTATTACAGGAATGTTTTCAACTCATTGGTTTACGGTGATGTATTGCCTGCATTGATCAAGACTTACTTCTTCGGCTTCGCAATCGGCATCATCGGTTGCTACAAGGGTTATTATTCAAACAAAGGCACTGAAGGAGTAGGGCTCGCCGCCAATTCCGCTGTAGTTGTTTCCTCATTGTTGATTTTCATCATCGACCTCATCGCTGTTCAAATCGCTGATATCCTTGGCCTGACATGAAGGAGGAAATCACACAACTGCATGCCGGAGCAAAGGCCGGAGTGGAAGAGGTGATCCAAACGATTTCACTTTGTAAGGCTTTTGGTCAAAACCGGGTACTGAATGGATTTGATCTGTCGTTGAAAAGAGGAGAAAACCTGGTGGTATTGGGCAAATCCGGCTCTGGAAAATCCGTACTGATCAAGTGTATAGTCGGTTTGCTCGAGCCCGACAGCGGAGAGATCTCCGTCTTTGGTCAGAGCATCCCTCAGCTGAATCAGGACGAACTGGATCGGATCAGGGTCAAAATCGGATTCCTGTTCCAGAGTTCGGCATTGTATGATTCCATGACCGTACGCGAAAACCTTGAATTTCCGTTGAGAAGACACGCGACATCGAAAAACCGGGAAGAAGTTGATGCGTTGGTCACGGAAGCGCTTGAGAACGTCGGCTTGAAGCATGCGATCG
>JAULUX010000239.1:0-2896 GCA_032111385.1 Bacteroidia bacterium | reverse complement strand
ACCAGTATAGATAGTCCCAGGATAAGCTGGGCCGCCATGATCAATCCTTGCATGTTCTTGTTTTGTTCGAGATGGGTTTTGGCATCCCGATAGCCGGCAAAGGTACGAAAAGTGCCTGCCGGTGTGAGCCGGCATTATACCTGTACGCCGTACCGTGCGATGTAATCCAGTGCCAGGCGGCGCCCCTCGCGGTCGCTTTCCAGGTAAACGGACAATTCCGCCCGTTCGTCGCGTTGCGCATGCTCCATCACGTTTTGGATGAGTTCGGGGATCTGCAGGAATCCGATTTCGTCGCGTAAAAATGCAGCCACTGCAATTTCATTGGCGGCGTTCAGTACACAAGGTGTGTTTCCGCCCACTTGCATCGCCTGGCGTGCCAGGGCAAGGCAGCGGAACGTTTCCTCGTCGGGGGCTTCGAAGGTGAGGCTGGGATAACGGGTGAAATCGAATCGGGGAAAGTCCGAATCGATGCGGTGGGGATAAGCGATGGCGTACTGGATAGGCAGCTTCATGTCGGGCAGTCCCATCTGGGCTTTCATACTGCCGTCGCGGAACTGGACGATGCTGTGTATGATCGACTGTGGGTGCACCACCACCTCGATCTGCTCGGGTGTGAGGTCGAACAACCACTTCGCTTCGATCATCTCCAGCCCTTTGTTCATCAGGGTGGAGGAGTCGATGGTGATTTTCGCTCCCATGGTCCAGTTGGGATGCTTCAGCGCCTGGACTTTCGTGATTCCCTCAAGCTCGGCGCGCTTGCGTCCGCGGAAAGGTCCGCCCGAGGCAGTGAGGATGATCTTTTCAATGGGATTGTGCATCTCACCCGCCAGGCACTGGAAGATGGCCGAGTGTTCGGAGTCGACAGGATAGATCGGTGCTTTGTGCTCCAGTGCGAGACGCGTCACCAGGTCGCCGGCCACCACGAGGGTCTCTTTGTTGGCCAGCGCAATGGCTTTGCCGCTTCGGATGGCCGCGAGCGTGGGTTCGAGTCCGGCGAAACCGACCATGGCCGTGAGCACCACGTCGATGCGGTCGGACGACATGAGTTGGGTGACCGACTGCAGTCCGCCATACACCTTGATATGCTCGGGCTCAAGGGCTGTTTTGACCTGATCAAGCCTGGAGTTGTCGCAAATAACTACGGAGTCGGGTTTGAATTTCCGGGCTTGTTCGATGAGCAGCTCGGCGTTGCCGTTGGCGGTCAGCAGTTCGACGGAGAAAAGGTCGGGATGGGCTTCGACGACTTCCAGGGCCTGGGTACCGATCGAGCCTGTGGAACCCAGGATGGCGATGTGTTTCATAGTGGATTAACAAGGCGAAGTTAGGGAAGGTTTCGGATGGATGAACTTCTGACTGTGCTTCAAACAGTTCATATGTTTGTGCCGTTATATTCAGGTGATGAGCGATGGCGACCACTACGCTACCCTTGGGCTGGGCCGGGAGGCTTCCGACGAGGAGATCCGGAAGGCATTCCGCCGGTTGGCTTTGCAACACCATCCCGATAAGAATCCGGGCGATGCACAGGCCGCTGCCCGGTTCAGGCGCATCGCCGAAGCTTACCGGGTGCTGGGCGATCAGGCAAAACGCGTCCGGTACGACAGCCATGCTTCACATCCAACGGGGGAGGGCAGCGATATCGAGCCCTACATCCACCTTCATGCAAGTGCGCGCACGCTGGAATTGAATGAAGAATTCGTTCTGACCTACAGTTTTCCCGCTGAGGGGCGTGCATTCCGGAAGCCGACGTGGCAAGGCTTGGAGATCACTGCCGGACCGGCCGTCAGCCACCGGTACAGGGAAGGCGTTCGGGAAACGGTACTGCAATACACGGTCAGCCCGTTGCGCATCGGCCTACTCGAAATACAACCGGCCCGGATCCAGTTTCAAGGGAGGTCACATTACAGCGGTAGTTTGTCTTTTCAGGTCAATGATACGGCTTGTTATTTTGCAGATGCACAGAATGGTGGAAGCGATCCCGTCCGTATCCGTCTTTACAAGCTTCACGACATCCGTTATACCCGGTTCACCAAAACGGTGGTCGTACCTCGTACCGTGCTCATCCCCCGCAGCGATCTGGCCGCCTGGTATCACCGGATAGGTCGCCTGCTGAAGTCGGCCATTCCTCTGCTTGGGGCTGTCCTTTGTATGCTGAAAGGGATTCCGGTATTGCCCGGTATGGCGGCCTGTTCATTGTTCGCCGGACTCAATGTGCGCATCATGTATCGTCTGGTCGGTGTCCGGCCTCGTTCGGGAAACGTATTGAACCATCCGCGGGTGGTCAAATGCCTGAGTGAGGGCTATTTTTTCGGTTACTCACCACCGTTATGGACCAATTGGGCCGACCGCTTGTGGTTGCGCCTGCGCGATTGGATCCTGTAGCAGGAGAAGAAGGCTTACTTTTTTATTCCGAATGCCTCGTACGATTCGGCTACTTCAAATACCGTGAACACCACGTAGAAAAACAGGAACCCCAATGCAAAGGGGATGGCCATCGTACGGTTGGCTGCGGCAAATACAACTACCGTGAACAAGTAGACGAGCAGTTTGAGGGCGGTCGATCCCATGTAATACCGGATGAAAGCCTTGCTGTCGTTTGCCCGACGCAAAAGTCCGATATGAAGGATGGCCGTCACGGAAGCGACCAGAAGTCCGATCCATACAAATCCGGGGTACACCAGTCGTTCTGGAAGGTATCCCGTTCCAAAAGCATAAAGGCCGAGGGACAGGGCCAGCAGAAGCACCAGTTTGATCAGAAAGCGTACCATGGAGGGATTCAGGTCGGGGTTTGGGGAGCAGGGTCAATCTTTTTTACTGACCTCACGTATGAAATAGTAAAGGGAGCCCGCCGACGAAAGCAATGCCAATATCAAAGTGAATAGGGGAATCTTCATTCCCA
>JAULUX010000238.1:0-4543 GCA_032111385.1 Bacteroidia bacterium | reverse complement strand
CTTACGGAGATCTGACATTGAATCGTCGAACTTGTTCCAGACAGCTGCCGCTACTACGGAGCTCTGACACTGAATTTGGTGTCTAATTGCTGCCGGGTGTCGCTACTACGGAGCTCTGAAATTGAATCGTCGAACTTGTTCCAGACAACTGCCGCTCCTACGGAGCTCTCACATTGGGTGGGTGATCTGTCTCCAGACTGCTATCGCTCCAGACAGCTGCCGTTCCAGACGGCTATCGCTCCTACGGAGCTATGACACTGAATTCGGTGTATAATTGCTGCCGGGTGTCGCTACTACGGAGCTCTGACATTGAATCGTCGAACTTCTTCCAGACAGCTGCCGCTTCTTCAGAGCTCTGACATTGAATCGTCGAACTTGTTCTTGACCACTGACGCTCCAACGGAGCTCTGGAGATTTTAAAAAATAACACCACCGTCTTTATTCGCAGTGGGCGGCGCGACGCAGGCGGTCGTTGATGGCTTTGCCGAGGCCTTCGTCGGGGACGGTTTCTGCAAGTACAACATCAACGCCAGAATTATCCAGCACACGCATGGCACTGAAAAGCCGGCCGGCGGCTTCGTTCACGTCGCCGGAGGGAGAAAGGACCTGAAGGGCCTCTACAGGTGTTGCCGATACATGCCTATCGCTGAACACCAGCATACCGATCCGTTTGCCAGCGTGTTCGGAGAGCAAGGATTCCACATCCCCCAGAAAAAGTGGAATCCGTGGAGCATAGTGACTTTTCAGCATGCCCGGCGCACGGGGATCGGAAGAGGCATTCACACGCATACCGACAGCTGGGACGACACTTCGGATATCCTCCACCGTTAATCCGCCCAGGCGATAGATGACAGGGCCGTCTTTTTCGAATCCGACAATGGTCGATTCCACCCCTACCCTACAAGGTCCGCCATCGAGGATATAAGGAATCTTGCCCTGCAGCTGATCGTGTACATGCTGCGCAGTGGTCGGACTGATATAGCCGAACGGGTTGGCACTGGGCGCTGCCAGGGGAAAGCCGGTGCGTTTCAACAACTCAAGGGTGATCGGATGATCGGGCATACGCAAGCCGACAGTATCGAGGCCGGAGCTGACTTCATCGGGAATGCATGTTGCTTTTTGCAGAACCAGGGTCAATGGTCCGGGCCAGAAGCGTTCGGCCAAAGCCCATGCTTCATCAGGGATGTGGGTGGCATACTCACTGATGCGGTCCGGGTTATCCACATGAACGATCAGGGGATCGAAAGCGGGCCGGCCTTTCACGCGGAAAATGTCCAGCACTGCGGACGGCATCAACGCATTGGCAGCCAGGCCGTACACCGTTTCCGTAGGGATGGCGACCAGTTGCCCCTGCCTCAGTAGGGAGGCAGCGTATTCGCTATCGTTTCCAATCTGTGTTTCCATCCAAAGCACGAAGGTACATGCAATCCGGAAGCGGGAAAATCCACATGCGGGTCATGCAAAACAACGACGAAAGTCACGTAAAGCAGGAATTGTTCATCCCTACCTTCGTAACCGATTCCTTCGGGAGTCGTATAAAAACCAAACGAACCGCCATGTCTGCACCAAGCGCTACTGCCACATCCCTCAAGGGTGGGGAGTTCATTGTCAAAACCACTGATTTTTCCGGCATGTTCATTCCCGAAGAATTTTCGGAAGAACACCGCATGATGGCCGATATGGCGCATGAGTTCCTTCAGCAGCACGTTCACCCCATTCTCGACCGCATCGATGCGCTGGAGCCCGGACTGATGGCCTCACTCATCGATAAGGCCGGGGAACTCGGCATGCTCGGGGTATCGATCCCCGAGGAATTCGGCGGATTCGGCAAAGACTTCCTGACCGGCATGCTGATGACGGAAGTACTCGGAGCCGGTCATTCCTTTTCAGTGGCCATGGCGGCTCACACCGGTATCGGCACATTGCCCATCCTCTACTTCGGAAACGACGCACAAAAAGCGAAATACCTGCCCAAACTGGCGACAGGAGAATGGAAAGGTTCCTATTGCCTGACTGAACCCGGATCCGGTTCGGACGCCCTGGCCGCCAAAACCAAAGCCGTACTCACACCTGACGGTACGCACTACGTGCTGAACGGACAGAAGATGTGGATCACCAACGCCGGCTTTGCCGACATCTTCACGGTCTTCGCCCAGGTGGATGGTGACAAATTCACCGGATTCATCGTGGAAAAAGGCACAGAGGGGCTCAGCCTCGGCGAAGAAGAACACAAGATGGGCATCAAGGGTTCGTCTACGCGCCAGGTATTCTTCTCCGATTGCAAAGTGCCTGTGGAGAACGTGCTGGGTGAGATTGGCAAAGGACACCTCATCGCTTTCAACATCCTCAACATCGGACGTGCGAAACTGGCTGTGGCTGCTCTTGGAGGAGCAAAGCAGGTGGCCTCCTTGTCGGTGCAATACGCCAACACTCGCGAACAGTTCAAGCTTCCCATTTCCAAGTTCGGAGCCATCCGTCATAAGCTGGCCGAGCAGGCTGTCCGCATCTTCACACTGGAATCCGCCATCTACCGCGTCAGCCAGATGATCGAAAAAAAGGAGGAAGAATTGACCGCATCCGGACAATCCTTCGCACAGGCACTGCTTGGTGCTGCTGAGGAATTCGCCGTGGAATGTGCCATCTTGAAAGTGGCAGGATCCGAAGTACTTGACTTCGTTGCCGACGAAGGCGTACAGATCTATGGAGGGTATGGCTACTCGGCCGATTTCCCCATGGACCGCGCCTACCGCGATTCACGCATCAACCGCATCTTCGAAGGAACGAACGAGATCAACCGCCTGCTCGCAGTGGACATGATCCTGAAGCGTGCCATGAAAGGCGAAATTGACCTGATGGGTCCTGCCATGGCCGTACAGAAGGAACTCATGGCCATCCCCGACTTCGGCAACGGCGAGCAGAAACCATTCGGCGAAGAACACAAAGCCATCGCCAATATGAAAAAGGCTATACTGATGGTGGCAGGAACAGCGGTTCAGAAATATGCCATGAAGCTGGGCAAGGAGCAAGAAATCCTCATGCGCATCGCCGACATGGCTATCGATACATTCCAGGCCGAATCCGTGCTGCTGCGTGCACAAAAACTCCATTCGAATCAAGGAGAAGCCGCAGCTGCGAATGCAGTCGACATGGCCCGCATCTTCCTCAATGACGCACTCGACCGTCTGAATACAAACGGCAAACAGGCCATTTATGCCATGACTGAAGGAGATGAACAGCGGATGCTGTTACTCGGACTGAAACGCTTCAGCAAAGGGTCCGCCTTCAACGCTATTGAAGCACGCCGACGCGTAGCCGCAACACTTATCCAGGCAGACAAATACTGCTTTTGAAACATAATGTGATGTAGTGTGGATTCACTACATCTGCAACTCAAGACTCCTGCAGTTGACCCTTCACCTGCTGGATGTTAGAGGTCCATGTATCATCGAGAAACTCAACCTTGCCCGTCTCCAGGTGATGCACGCCACCGATGATGGCCACTTCCCCCCTTTCCAGCATCTGTTCGAGGATATAGCTCCTGCTGATGATCGTACGGACCGAACGACGAACATTCAATTCCGTGACGTTGTCGACAAATGCCCTGTTTTTTGAATTCCGTTGATCGACATCCTGCGTCTGTTTTTCCGCGTAAACGGCAGGCTGGATCTTGGAAAGCAGCTCGGTCAGATTACCCAGCTCGACGTGATCACAGGCCCCTTTGATGGCCCCACAACTGGAATGGCCCAGTACCACGATCAACTTGGAACCGGCCACCTTGCAGGCGAACTCCAGGCTACCGATGATATCTGTGTTTACCACGTTACCGGCTATACGAATAGAAAATACATCACCAAGTCCCTGATCGAAGATCAACTCGGCGGAAGTACGGCTGTCGATGCAGCTCAGGATGGCTGCAAAGGGCCATTGTCCTTCGCGGGTCTCGTTCACCTGCTTGAGCAGGTCACGGTTCATCATCAGGTTCCTGACGAATCGCTCGTTGCCTTCTTTGAGGAACTGCAGCGCCCTTTGCGGAGTCACACTGGCCTGGGTTTCTGAGGAATGTGCTTTCATGTTGTTTGGATTTTTCAATTGGTCTTGGTTGTTACGTGAGGAGCGGCTTGCTCCATATTATAGGAATCCCTGAATCCGACGAGACTCACCTGAATGCCCTTGTCTACGGATCCCGAGCGGACGAAATCACGGATCAGCTGCAACACGTCGTGATCGATGTAGAAGGTCTCAGAGGCGTCGATTTTGAGTCTGGAATTCCGGGGAAGATGATTCAAAGTCTGCTTGATAGCTGCCTTGTTGAGGAAGGAAACTTCCTGGGCAAGACGCATGGTGATCTGTTCGCCTTGGTGGTAATCCTCCTTCTTGAAGAAATAAGCCAACCGCAGGTTGGAGCGCAGGATGAAGAAGATACTGACTACCAAACCGATGGCAACCCCCTTCAGCAAATCGGTGAAAACTACTGCCAGTACGGTGACCAGGAAGGGGATGAACTGCACCTTGCCGTTGGCCCACATGTGCTTGAATACCTTTG
>JAULUX010000237.1:0-9809 GCA_032111385.1 Bacteroidia bacterium | reverse complement strand
CTGTCGCAGGCGGAGGCCGTAGTAGAGTTGCTGGTCGAAGCCGTGATGGTCAGGGCCAGGATCTCAGTGTTGCATCCGATTGCACTGCTGTAACTTCCACTTTGCGTGTAGGTGTTTCCGTCCACGCTCCAGGTGTAGCTATCGCAGGCAGATACAGTACTTGTATTGGTAGCTGTTGTTGAAATCGTCAGGTTCAGGATCTCGGTGGCACATCCGCTGACAGAAGTGTAAGAACCACTCGCGGTATAGGTCTGCCCGTTAACTGACCAGGTGTAACCATCACAGGCCCATGCCGAAGTCGTGTTAGTGGACGAAGGGGTGATGGTCAGGGACAGGACTTCCGTGTCACAACCGTTCACGCTGCTGAAGGTGCCACTTTGGGTATAGGTTTGACCGTTAAGGCTCCAGGTGTAGGAGTCGCAAGCGGTGACTGTAGTGGTAGTTGTGGTCGCGGCATTGACCGTTACCTGACGGCAGCCGGAGGCCCACTGGGCTGTACCACACGTGGGAGAACCACCCGGAGTGACGAAACAGGCGAATGTGGTAGAGGCGGAGATAGACGACGAGGGAACATAGTAAGCTGAATTTGCGCCGTCATCGGAACCGAGAGATGTCCAACCGGTAAGGTCAGAACCACTGGGACAAGCCACGATGCCCGGGCTCGAATACCATTGGTAGCTGAAGTTCCCGGATCCTGTAGCACGTTCTACGCTCATCTTGCGGGGAACGTCGCCGGAGCAGCTGGTCTGTTGACCGGCACCCTCACCGGCGTTGGCCGGCGTTGCGCTGTTGCGGGGTGATGGAGTGCCCACGAAGAAATCACTCAAGTTATTGTTCGTATCGGTGTAGCCGTTAGCATAACGTCTGATGGAGGTCGAGTTGCTGGGTGCGGCGGTCGGAGCAGTTTCAAATGCGGTGGCTGTTGAACCAAAGCCGATCAGGTCGACGATAGACGCGCTGGTGGGATTGGTTCCGCTCAAGGGCGTGGTGGAGCTTACCAGCGCAACTTTGCCGGCGGTTGCCGAGAGGTTAAGCGTTCCGGTGGCGTCGGGAGTAGGCAAGGGGGCGACCGCGGTTCCTCCGGCTGCTTGTTGAATCAGGTAGTACTTACCGGGTGCTATGCTGCCTGACAATGCAGTGGCATTCCAGGTGGAGCCTGATGCTGAGGTGTACTGCACCGAATAGCCGCTAAGGCTGATGGAGGAAGAGGTTGGATTGAAAAGTTCGATGAAGTCGTTGGTGAACACGGCACCCGTGTTGCCACCTCCTCCGTAAACCTGGCTGATGACCAGGTTCGTGCCTGCTGACGTGGTGACCAGCGAAGGCAGGTTGAATGCAGGCAGTATGCTCACGACAACAGCCGTTCTGGTAGTAGACTCGCAGCCGTTCACCGATTGTGAAGCGTAGTACGTAGCGGCTACAAGAGATGTGTTAACATCATATAGGGTGCCTGCGGTCAATGCCGAATACCATTTGATTTCGCTACCGTTGGCCACCAGGTCCTCTATGGTTCCGGTGCCGTTACAGAAAACCTGGGGGCTCGTCGTCGTGGGTGCGGCCGGTGTGGTGGTGATGCTAACCGATACAGCTAAACGCGAGGCGGAAGGACAACTGCCCAACGATGATTGTGCATAGTACGTTGTTCCATCAACCAGTGCGGTTGTTGAAGCGAGAGCCGAACCTCCGCTGGCAGCGGCGAACCACTGGATGTTTGAACCCGTAGCCTGAAGAGAGGCTACCGTGGGATTGGCGGAAGAGCAAAACGATTGCGTACTGTTTCCGGCGGGATCAGCAGGTGTGGCGTTCACAGTTACCTGAACGGTATTGGACGCCAGAGCCTGGTCAGTGGCGGTTTGTCCGCAGGTATTGTCGGTCGCGTAGGCCACACAGAAGTAATAACGGGTACTTGTATCCGAAAGAGCGCTGGGTGGCAGCAAGGTGGATGAAGTGGCGCCCGAAATCAAAGTGGCGCCGGCAATGGTGTTACTGTTCGATGTATTGTAATACCATTGGTAGGAGATGGTCGGCGTGCCGGTGCTACCGATGGTGGTGGCATTGGCTGTGAGGGTGCCTGCACTGGTACCGGAGCAGATCGTTTGGATGGTCGAAGGACTAATACCGGTTGAAGCAGGACAGTTCGGGGTGGATGCGGAGAGGACAATGATATCACCAGCGATGTAGCTAATAGTATAGTTAGACGGATTGAATGTGCCGCCTGTTGCTGCGGAGGGAGTAACCTGTCCGGTGTAGGTTCCGGTTGTTGCAGAAGTGCCGGCCGCTGCTCCGTAGCTGATGGTGACACTGCCAACGGTTTCTCCATTCACCAGTCCGCTGCTGCTGAAAGCGGTCGAGCCTGTTCCTCCGGTGAGTTCAACGCCCTCGGTTTTGTTCACGTTATCAGCCGTAATGGTGAGCGTAGCCGCACTGACAGTGGAGTTGGGGATCGCGATGGTCACTTCCGTGGCACCGGTGCTGTTGAGCGCGATATTTCCACTGTAAGGAGAACCGCTTACGCCTGTGGTGGCAGCCAGTCGTACATACAATGTACCGCTGGCGTTTCCGCTGCTTTGCGCGAAAGTGGCGGTGCCTCCCCAGGAGGTGTTATCGGCGGACACCTGGAATCCGGAAGGAGCTGTTGCGGTGATTGCTGTGGTGAGGCTGGTTCCGGAAATACTGACGTTTTGTGCGGTAGATGCAGTTCCGTAGGTGGTGCTAAATGCAGAGAATGTTCCGATAGAAGAAATAGCTGGGGGATTGTTGGCCAATGCTGTTGAAGTGACCGACAGGTCGTCCACATTCCATTTGGGTCTGTTTCCGCTTCCTCCGGTTTGACCGTTGTTCCAGAAATAAAACCGGACCACCACTTGACTTTGGTCGTCTAGGGCAGTGGGTAAGGTGATGGAAACCGAGCCGGATTCGGTGGAGTTGTCGTTTGTGATCCGTGGAATCGAATAGCCGGTGAAATCGGTGAAGGTAAGCCCGTTGTCAAGGCTATACTGCAATTTCAGATCCGATGTCCTTGGAGTGGCACTTGCCGTATTCGTAAGTTTCGAGTAATTGAATGAGAGTGCCCCGGCATCTCTCCCGTTCAAGTTTAACAGCAAATCTGTTGCTCCGCTGTTGGTTCCTGTGGCAAGAAACACCATGGATGCCGAACCTTTCTGTACTCCCCCGGTCACCCCACTGGAGAACACGGTTAAATTGGTTGCCGTGGAGGTGGCGACACTGGTGGCTGTCCTCCAGTTCTGAGAACCGATTCCCGATGCATAGTTGTTCGTCCAGTTGGCGATGTCGGCGAAGTCCTGCGTATAATCGCCGGACGACATGCTGTAGAAGGCACCCTGACCTTTACTTTGATCACCGCTCAGAATAAGCAGAGCTATCATGGTCATACATATTCGCCATAAATACGCTCCTTTTGACGGGGATACCAAATGGTTGAGGGGATGCAGCGGAGGATGTGCTCCGCGGAATTGAACGGAATTGTTCTTCATGATTTTGGATGGTGGATTTGTACAGTGCTGGATTCCCGGATGAGAATCAACGGTCGCTAAAGGCCGAAAAGTTGGAGTGCATCCATGAAAGAGCAGAGAGTGTTGGGCCTGCTCCTGATGCAAATGCATGGTTGGTGAATTCATCCGGTGTAAATGAGCGTCGTGGAAAACCTTGACGCTGTGTTTGGTATGAAAACCATTTTAGGGTTTTAACGGGACAATTTACAGTGATGAATTCCTGTCCCGGAGTCTCTGGTTTTCAAGTCTATGAAGTTAAGGAGAGACAACTATACGTGTCAAGAGTTAAAACCGAGATATAACAAGGGTGATATTGACTTGATTTGTGCCGAAAAAATCTGTGGAGCGAATGATAATCAAGTATTTAAAGGAAGAACCGAAAATTCGTGGGTTGATCCTTCAGTGTATGAAACCGTAGTGGACCCACTTGTAGACGGAAAAACACCTCAATTTCCCGCCTCACCGCTTGCTGATCTTGTTCAGCGTAATCGTTTTCTGCCGGCTACACCGGAAGCGATTCATGGCCGGGTCGCGCAGGTTCAGCTTGATTTAGGCAATTGATGAAATCCCTAAAATCATCGTTGAAAATATTTCCCATTAACCGTTTAGTGATTTTGCAGAAAACTTTGACCGGTCAAGTCGCGGGGGATCGTTGATATCGAAATTAAAAGCAACACTGTTCAGGTAGTTTGTGGCAGCCAATCGTTCCGTCCAACTCAGTCTCCTGTAATAGGATCCATGGTCAGAGGCCTCATTTACTGTTTGCGCTTTAAAAGCGGTACGGTCTAATCTGAAATTTGTCATATACCCTTCTAAAAATACAAATTTCCCGCCTCACCGCTTGCTGATCTTGTTCAGCGTAATCGTTTTCTGCCGGCTACACCGGAAGCGCTTCATGTCCGGATCGCGGAGGCTGGCGTGTTTGTGGCTTATACCGCTGTTCACACGCTTGCGCCACAGGTTGAAACTGCTGCGTTTCAGCTCCCGCCGCATCAGGGCGATCACATCCGCCTCTGCTAACCCGAACTGAAGGGCGATCGCCTCAAAAGGCGTGCGGTCTTCCCAAGCCATCTCAATGATGCGGTCGATTTCCTGGGGTTGGAGGGGTGTGGACATGGGAACGAGCGCCGGGAAGAGTGTGGTTTGCTTCTCTGGTCAACAACAATGCCCGCGGGATTTTGATTACCTGAGGGTTCAAAAATCGGCCAACCTTTCGAGCAACGGGTACGAAAACCAGGTTAGAAGGCAGGAAGGATGATCAATTCAGCGCTAATCGTTCTTTAATATGGATTTATAGCATTGATATTCAATTGTGTATGATTTATTCCTTTTGAACTTCATGGCTACTTCTCTATTTTTGCAACCCCGTTGACAAAATTCCGTTAAGCGGGTAGTTCTCACCCTGTTGACCCACACGTGTTTTAGTCCCGCTTACAAGCGGGATGGTTCGAGCCCGGACACTGGTCCTCTTCCTGTAACGCAGAAAGAGGATTATTCCTCCTTAGCTCAGCTGGTTAGAGCACATGACTGTTAATCATGGGGTCCCTGGTTCGAGCCCAGGAGGGGGAGCGGTGCAGCAGAGGATGAAGTAGTGCAAAGCACACTTCACCCACGCTGCACCGTCCCGAAGTGTAAATCGAGCATAGCGAGATTTTCTACTTCGGGGCGGGATACAAACGGAAAAGAGGCTGTCTCAAAAGGGCAGCCTCTTTCTTTTTTAGACCGGTGTAACTCATTGATAATATGTTGTAATACGAGCACCCCCTCGGAAAATGGGGTGGTTGTGTAACCTCTCCTAAAATTCAGACTGGTTAAAAAAAGCCCCTCTTAACTTGAATCGTATAATGAAAACAACCTGCGCCTTACAATCTTTCTGACCATTCCGAAACTACCCTGTCCAGATGCGCTTTTCGAACCCCCAGTTCTTCCGCCACATTATTTTGCCATTCACGATTTCGAGCACCCGTCGGATCCATCGGCCGCCCGGAGAGCTCCCGTTCATGTTGCACCATACTGTCGTATAGCGGCAGGTTATTCGCAGCGAAATAGGCGGGCTTCTTGTTGTGACGCGCTTGCCCGCCCGCACTGATGGAACAGGTCTCCCGACCCGGTGCGAGCAGATTGGCAGTTAGTCGTTCGCGTTGATACACCAGTTGGGAAACTTCCTGCAAGAACCAATACTCCGGAACAGGAACCGGTTTTCCGGTACGACCGCGCTGACCGGCAACTTCCGCTGCTGTTTCCGGAAAGTACTTTTCAACCTGCTGTTGACCGATGGTCGTTGAAGCGCCCGAGATGATCACACGACACAAGGAAGCATGGTCATCAGAGATGACCAATGTGCCATACGGATTGGACCATAGTTTCGCGGCGTGTCCGTGAATGTAGTTGCCCGGATGATACGGAATCAATACATGAACCTTGTTCTGATGCATGCAAACAAACGCCGCTTTCCCTTTGTCTCCGTTACGGGGCGAAGCACCCGGTAAACCGGAAGCGGAGACCGTGATTTGAATCAGTTCAAACTGCAATCGAAGAAGGTCCTCCAGCGGTTGTGCCGGAGTCCAGACAACGGGTGACGAAGCCGGGACAGCAGCGTGTGGAACAGGTCGCTTGACAAACAGGTTTTGAGAGCACTGTGTAAACACTTCTTCTGTACCTCCTACTGCGAAGAGCAATGTACACCCCGAAATTTGCGCAGCCTTTTCATAAGCGGAAATCACATTGATATCCAGTCCATAATCCAGTTGGAGACGATTCGGCTCCAGCAATTCCACTCCATACAATGTGATGTGTAATCCCATGGCATCGGGATCGTGTGGGTGCAATGCGAGCAGCGCAAGACGTGGGTTTTCCAACACGGCATCCACTACCTCCAACGTCGCACCTGCGGCATCTCGCTCAAATGCTTTTACAGACGAATGTGCGGAACTCACCGATTTCCCTTTCATAAGAATACGATATGCTTCCGGCATCGGTCCTTTCCCTGACCACCACCGTTTGGCTTCGGTTGACTCCAGCTCAGTTGATATTGAAGGCAACCAGAGTGGTACGGCAACTGTTTCGGCATTGAGGACAAGGATGGGCGCATTACCGTGTTCCTGTTCTATCAAAGCGGCAGTTGTTTGACGATGCTTGCCAAATAGCCAACCTCGGGACTTTCGCCCGGCACCCACTAGCACCTGCGTCGCAGTCATTGCAAAAGCACCCATCGTCGTGTTGAGCTGCTGACGGTACTGACTTTGGTAAAAATTATCTGCTCCCTTGGCAACGGTAGCCTCACGGACCGTACCCCCGCGTCTGGCGGACTTGGCACCACTCAATAAATATTGCATGACGTGTTCGGCAGCAGGACCGGGCGCACCAGTTCGGCGAACTAAGTGCTCGGCAACCCATTCCCGCCAAACCGGAGGAAGTGCATCCAGGGCCTTATGCAGGAATAGTTTTGGGCGGGTCAATCGATAATCCGGCCCGACGCCCTGCTTACCGGTAGTAGATGTTTCATTCAAATCAGCAATCGGATGATCTAAAGCCATGGGTCTGTCTTAAATCGCCAGATCCGTGGTGGCTATGGCTATGATTTGTCCATTCACGATAACCGGAACAGACCTCGTCTTCATCCAGATGTTGCCTCCGCCGGCATCGAAATAGGGAGTCGTCCAGATGGCGAATCCACTGTCGATTGGCTGGCGCAGCCACAGTTGGTCGTTGATGTGATAGGCCGTATCCATCAAACTGGTCACCTGCAGGCTGTCGCCCGAGCGATACCAGTACGGACTATCAGTAGCGATCAGAGCGGAGTCCAGCAGCGTGACGGTGGATCCATAAAAGAAAGTGGGATTGGCGAGCAGATAAACCCTGACACGATTGGAAATATCGGTCGGCGTCGGTGGCGTTGCCACAAGGTCCAGAACAAACCCGTTCAACGCCGTCTCCACCTGCTGTTCGCGGGTAGGAGTGTGGCTATCCGACTCGTCTTTTTTGCAGGAGAATACGGTTATTATTGTCAGTAAAATCAACAAGGGGAAATGTTTTTTTTTCATCATTAGTGGTTTTGTTGATCAGAAGTTTCGTCGCTTGAATAGCTCGCGGGTGAACTGGTCACGCAGTATGCAGTCTGCGGAATCACTACGTATGGTTAGGACAGGATCCGATTACTTTCACGAAGTCGTGACAGACCAAGGTAAGAAAATTACATAACGAAAATGCGATTATGATCGAACTGGTATCAATATTTGACCAACCGGATGCATCCCTCCTCGGTTCGGAGGAAATAGGTTCCGGCACTCCATCCTGAAAGATCCAGCACGGTGGTCTTCTCGTGAAGATCACCTTTCAACAAGGTTTTTCCTTCCAAACTGACTACTTCATAAGCCGCATCAGGAAGTCCGTCCACTGCACGGATTTGCAACAATCCCGTGGTTGGATTCGGAAAGCAAATCGTTTCATTAATGTGCATAGGATCCGTCATCCCCGTGGGAATATTCAGGGCCGACAGTGGAAACCGGAAAACTCCCGCTGAATTGGTAGCAGCCACGATGTAATGATCATTGATTTCGATGTCAAAAATGGTTGAATCCGTTAATCCGTTGTTGATGACGGTCCATGTATCTCCGTTATCCAATGAATAGGATACACCTGCACCGAATGATCCGGCTACGATCAGCTGGCTGTTGCTGCCAAAGCCGCGATACGACCCGGAAGGTAACCCGCCTGTCAACAGTGTCCATGTTACACCGAAATCCGTGGAGCGAAAAACACCTGTTCCGATGGGTCCTCCGGCAAAGATCGTGGTCCCTTTACTTTCAATCGCCCGGAAGTTGGCAGCCGATCCCAGACCATTGTTAATTGCTGTCCAGGAGACACCCCAATCCGTGCTTTTGTAAATACCGGAACCGTTCGTTCCGACAAAAAGGGTATCCTGAATAGCACAGATACTTCGGACATCGATCCCCGCCATTCCAGCTGCACTCCAGTTGTCGCCTTGATCATCGGAGCGGGAGACGCCGGTTGGTCCCACCAGAAACAGATGTGAGCTCGCAGCGAGGACTCCGCTACTGAGCAGGTTGGTCAGTCCGCTACTACTGGAGATCCAGGTTGTGCCATGGTCCCCGCTTCTATAAACCCCTGTATTGGTGCACGTGTAAATGTATACGGAGTCTTTGGTGAATGCACGCGTAGGGCCGGTGCCACTGTTGCCATTGTTAAAGAAGGAATACGATGCTGCAGTATCCGAGGAACGATAAGCGCCCGTTGCTCCCCCGGCAAAATCATAACCATCATCCGTCAACAGCGACTGCATGTTCAGGCCGGCCGTACCCGCACACTGCTGCCATTGAGCAGAGCAGTATGAACTACAGAAAGCGAATAGAAGCATGAATCTTATTTTTATCATGATAGCTAGGTTTTGTAAAGGTTGAGTGTTGGTTTTTTTGAACTCGAGTTTGCGAAAGTAAATCCAGTCAAGTCCGACAGGATGTGACATGGTGTGATATTTCCATCACAATAGCGTGACAGATCGTGAATATCCGTGACAATCACGGCGAATCCGACTTCCAATTTGAAATAATACTATCCTTGTACTTATCTCAGCTTCAACCCCGAAGGAAAATCATGCTACTCAAAGTGCGGCGAACACTATTTTATTTGGGCTTCTTTCTTGCCATCAGTACATCACATGCTGCTTCAAGTAGTTTGGATGTCCACTCTTATGCGTTACAGGTGGCCCCGGGAATTGCGGCTAAATCCATCCGATCAGCTGATGAATCGAATACAATCAGGGGGCCTCTCAGGGTTAAGCCTTTGATGATCGTGCTAATAAGTACAATCGGCCTTTCGTTGATCTATTTTTTCAGACTTCGTTCCCGGCACCGGAAAGAGCGAAACCAGTCCTCTGAATGTGATTAGTAATCCAACCCGTGGTTTACCGCGGGCCGGAAGATGTCAAAGTTCAATCCCGCAAGCATTGAAGGACAAGCCTTCAATGCAGCTCCTCTACCCCTGCAGCACAGGGCTGCAGGGGAGCAGTGAAGTCCAAGTACTTCACTGCTAATCCCTCACGCAACGCACCGAGAACCCGCCTGGCTTAGTGTAGTTGTACCGGAAGCTATCTGCGAGGTTGTAATACAGGTAGCGGTACCAGGCACTTGTAGAAGAGAACTGGGTAGAAGACCACCACTGACCGTAGTTGCCAATGTAGTTGAAGGCACCATTGGAGTTGCGGTAGCCGCCCGGCAAGCCTGTGAAGCCACTGCTGTTGGTGGCTCCGGTGTTGGGGGCTGTCCACAACGAGGATAC
>JAULUX010000236.1:0-4123 GCA_032111385.1 Bacteroidia bacterium | reverse complement strand
GAAAATTCATCAGAGGGCTTCTTTTTGAATGTGCCCGATTATTTTTGCCTGAGTTTTGATCATGAATTATTGCTATTTGCGTCCCGCCCTCTTACTTGTATTTCTTCTGAAACCGGGGATTCCAGATGTTCAGGCTCAAGGCACCATCGATACCACCAGTTATTTTATTGTCGACAGTGTGACCGGCACAAGTACAGATTGGTCGGTCTATATCGGACGGACCGATACGGTAGTTAATACTTTATCGCTTGTGATGGATTCTATTGACGAGAAGGAGTACGTAAATTACAAAACTTTCCATCTTAATCCCCTCCGCATTGATTCGGGTCTTGTTTCAATTACGGATTCCTCATTTAGCATACTTACAGGACCCGGCATCCGGACATTCACCACACTCGTTCAGGATGATAAGCCCTGGGCCGAGTACATCGTCACATCGATTGATGGCGGAAGTGAATTCGGTACGCTGATGCTGATCGACGGCAAATCCGGGAAAGTATTTTACATGGATTCAGGTTGGGACAGTCCCTGTGCTCCACCTGTGGTATCTCCAGATGGAAAACACCTGATCACTTATGCCAATACGAACTACGAAACCGATCAGTCACGGATTCTTATTCATCGCATACGCCATAGTGGTCAGTACTATAAACTGGAGTTGATCCATGCTGAAATTCTAATCGACCGATTGATCGAAGACGTGGTTTGGATCGATAAGAATTGTTTTGTCATTGCTTTCACCAATTTGCACGACCCGCTCGACAACAATACAATCCCGAGTAAGAACCATTGTGTAAAGGCAACACTTATACACAATGGGATCGAATCCGGTGAATGATTTACGGTTAACACCAATACCATGACGAAATGCCTGCGAAAAAACTGACCCATCCAGAGCAATCAAACATCCGCGATTTCCTGGCATTGCTCGAAGCGCGTTTCATCAAGCATCCGCAGCGACATCCGGATATCATCTGGCAAAGTGTACGTGAACAGATCGAAAAGCAGCCGGAGAAGCTACGGTCACTGCACAGGATGGAAGAAACGGGTGGTGAACCGGATGTGACAGGATTTGACACCAGCCGTAACGTATATTTCTTCATGGATTGCTCGGCCGAAAGTCCTGCCGGAAGACGAAGTCTTTGCTTCGACGAGAAGTCCCTGCAGGAGCGCAAAGAGCATCCGCCTAAGGGAAGCGCGGAAGGTGTGGCAGATAGCATGGGTATCGAACTCTTAACGGAAGCGAATTACCGCCATTTGCAAACCCTTGGTCCGTTCGATACAAAAACCTCCAGCTGGATCCAAACCCCTAAGGCTATCCGTGAACGCGGAGGGGCCCTGTTCGGCGATTGCAGGTACGGGGCCGTGTTCATCTATCACAACGGAGCAGGGTCGTATTATGCAGCCCGGGGATTCCGGGGAGTCCTTGCTGTTTAGTCACGATTTCCAGCATTCACACATTATCAAAGAATACCATAGAAACAGATCATGGCCACCAACAAGACCCAATTCACCGATGAAGATGTTCAGTCTTTCATTGGAAGCTTTACCGACAATGAACAGAAGCGCAAGGATAGCCTGGCGCTGATTGAACTGATGCACGAGATCAGCGGTCATCCACCGCGTATGTGGGGGCCGAGCATCATCGGTTTCGGCACGTATCATTACCGCTATGCCAGTGGGCACGAGGGGGATGCTCCTCTGTTGGGATTTTCTCCCCGAAAGGCTGCTATCTCCTTGTATGTCTTTACGGGTCTCGATGAACACGCACATTTGCTGGAAGGGTTGGGCAAGTTTACCATGGGGAAAGCCTGTATCTACATCAAACGCCTGTCCGATATTGATCAACAGCGCTTGAACGAGTTGATGCGTACTTCATGCCAATACCTGAGGGCAACCTACGGTGCTTCTTGATGGGTAACGCCAATAACTTACCTTTATCTATCGTTTAAACGGGCGAACCCATGCACCAGCAAATTCTCGCCAACATCGATCATCCCGAACAGCTCGAACGACTTTATAGGGAAAATCGAAGTGTCTTTACAGCTTCATTCAATGCTGTCTTTCCACAAATCAACACCCATCCCTTGGCGCTTGCATGGCATGCCCGCTTAAATTACAAGGAGGATGGATTGTCGTGGGGGTCTATACGTGAAAGATGGATTGTTGCCATACTCTGCTTATTGGCCGGAGCATTGGCCAAGCTGCCTCAGTTCACCGGCATCAGCGAGGAATTTTTCTATCCCCGAAATATCACGTTCGTCCTATTCCCGTTTCTCGTAGGCTACTTCCTGTTCAAACCCGGAGCTGTTTTCAATGATGCAATCAAAGCGGGTCTGGTCATCCTGTTCTCATCCGTTTATATCAACATGCTTCCAGGGGATGAAAAGCACGACACCTTTATTTTGGCCTGTGTGCATCTCCCTTTTGTGTTGTGGTCCGTCACCGCTTTCGCCTTCAGTATCCCGGACTGGAAAGACCACAGGGTCCGGCTCGACTTCCTTCGCTTCAATGGTGATCTTGTTGTGATGACTGCCCTCATCTTGCTTGCGGGTGGAATCCTGACTGCCATCACCCTGGGACTCTTTTCCCTCATCGGATTGAACATCGAGGAGTTTTACTTTAAGTATATCGTGGTGTGGGGAATTGCTTCCGCTCCCATCGTGGCTACGTACCTGGTCCAGGTCATGCCACAGTTGGTCGAACGCGTTTCGCCGGTCATCGCCCGGGTCTTCACACCGCTCGTGGTGGTGATGCTGGCCATTTACCTGACGGCAGTACTCGTAACGGGCAAAGACCCTTACAACGACCGGGAGTTCCTGTTGATGTTCAACGGATTGCTGATCGGTGTGATGGCCATCATCCTCTTTTCAGTAGCAGGCACATCCAACAGCAACTTATCAAGATTCGGCTATGCCATGCTGTTAGTTTTATCCCTGCTTACACTCGCCGTGAACGGCATCGCACTTTCGGCCATCCTATTTCGCATTTCCGAATGGGGAATCACCCCCAACCGCATGGCGGTACTCGGAGGAAACGTGGTGATCATGGGCAATCTGATGATGGTGGCGTGGCGATTGGTAGCGGTGATGAAGCGAAACCGGGATCCGGAAGATGTGGGGCGTTGTATAGCCTCCTACATCCCGGTCTATGCCGCATGGGCGGCTATTGTTGCATTCCTATTCCCGCTTTTATTCGGGTTCCGTTGAGTAGTGGATCGTAGCCGGGGCATGTTTTAAAGGGTACAACGGGACTCGCCTTCCGATTTGGCCGGATTTTTATCCCTTTTTCATTCAGTTCACGCGCCTGTTTCAGCAGTGAAAGCAGTGTTTTATCGTCGGGGAGGTCCTTCAAAATGGCAATGCGTCCAAAATTCCCCATCCCCTCACCTCCTTGCACGGTATTGTTTTGAATTGTAACTTGTTCCTCGTTCAGCAGGCTATATTTCTGTAAGCCGAAAGCGATATGTGTTTTGAATGAAGCGAAATAGCATAGCGGACCCTTGTAATCGAAATTCGGGAAGCCCCATTTGATGGTCTCGGTGATCTCCGGAACCGCTTGTTGAATGAGATTGCGCGGGTGATTTAAGATCGGCTGCGCGAAGGGTTTTGCCTTTCGAATGTAGGCCTCTACCGGAGAGAAATTCATCCCATTAAAGGTAGAATTTGCGGTTTAATGCAAAGAAGGAGAGGCCATTAGAGGCGTGAATTTCCGTATTGATGCCCCACATCAGTATGTTTTTTCGCGGGAATCGACTACTTATAAATAGCTAAGATTAGCTATTGTGACATAAATCAGTTTTGCTGAATATTTAACCATTGAAAAAACCAACCTATCGACTCATGGGAAAGCAATACCCTTACCGAAACATTCATTCATTCATCAGGCTGTTGGTTACCACAGTGTTCCTGTTTTCTGGCGGCGACTCATTCGCGCAGGTCACCCGCAGCTGGAGCGGGGGCGGCAGTGACAGTTTCTGGACCAATCGCCTCAACTGGGGTGGGACGGTTCCTGTGAGCGGGAACCTGCTTCTTTTCGAAGGCAGTTCCGGATTGTCGCCCATCAACACCTTCACATCAGGAACCACCTTTAACGGCCTTTCGTTTGGAAGTACCGCCGGGGC
>JAULUX010000235.1:0-4075 GCA_032111385.1 Bacteroidia bacterium | reverse complement strand
AAAAATAGCCCTTGGGTAGGAGCCTATCTTTAACGTGATTTGTAACCGGCAAACGCACTGATCCGACTCTTTTGGAAAGGTGTTGGTTTTCAAACTCATCTGAACGATCCGGAGTGAAAAAACAGCGCGAAAACGCTGCGAGGATTCGTCGCCCCTAGCCGGGACGGTCAGATGAAAGAAAACAGTCCGGAAAGAGTACCAGCAAGTCAACAAAACCACACACACCTCATTTTTTAACTCCTCAATCCCACCGCTGTATGTTTGTCATTAAAAGAGACGGTAAAAAGGAATCGGTCAAGTTCGACAAGATCACCGCGCGTATCCAGAAACTCTGCTACGGACTCTCACCCGAGCACGTGCAGCCGATCCTGGTGGCCCAGAAGGTGGTTGAAGGTGTTTACGACGGCGTAACCACCACCGAACTGGACAACCTGGCTGCTGAAACCGCCGCTTCTCTGACCACACGGCATCCGGATTTCGCCCTGCTGGCCTCCCGTATCGCCATTTCCAACCTGCACAAGAACACCAAGAAGTCGTTTTCGGAAACGATGCAGGACCTTTACGACTACATCGACCCCAAAACGGGCAAGAATGCAGGACTGATCGCCGACGATGTGATGGAGGTGATCCGCACCAACGCCGACCTGCTCGACTCCACTATTATATATGACCGCGATTTCGGGTACGATTTCTTCGGTTTCAAGACACTGGAGAAGTCCTACCTGCTGAAACTGAACGGAAAAGTAGTGGAACGCCCCCAGCATATGCTGATGCGCGTATCGGTGGGTATTCACAAGGATAACCTGGACGGGGTCATCGAAACCTATAACCTGATGAGCGAGCGCTGGTTCACCCACGCTACGCCCACTTTGTTCAATTCCGGTACGCCCAAGCCCCAGCTGAGTTCTTGCTTCCTGTTGCAGATGCAAAGCGACAGCATCGACGGCATCTACAATACGCTGAAGCAAACAGCGCAGATCAGCCAAAGCGCCGGCGGTATCGGCCTGAGCATCCATAACGTACGTGCAACCGGTTCTTACATCCGCGGCACCAACGGCACCAGCAACGGCATCGTGCCCATGCTGCGTGTGTTCAACGATACGGCCCGCTACGTGGATCAGGGCGGTGGTAAGCGCAAAGGTTCCTTCGCCGTTTACCTCGAGCCCTGGCATGCCGACATCTTCGAATTCCTGGAGCTGAAGAAGAACCACGGTAAGGAGGAGATGCGTGCCCGCGACCTGTTCTACGCCTTGTGGATCCCCGATCTGTTCATGAAGCGCGTGAAGGAAGAAGGCGAGTGGAGCCTGTTCTGCCCCAACGAAGCTCCCGGACTGAGCGATTGCTACGGCGCCGAGTTCGAAATGCTCTACAGCCGCTACGAGCAGGAAGGCCGTGCCCGCCGCACCATCCCCGCCCGCGAGCTGTGGACTGCCGTTCTTGAATCGCAGATCGAAACCGGAACGCCTTATATCCTTTACAAAGACGCCTGCAACGAGAAGAGCAACCAGAAGAACCTGGGTACCATCAAGAGCTCGAACCTTTGCACGGAAATCGTTGAGTACACGGCCCACGATGAAGTGGCGGTTTGCAACCTGGCTTCCATTGCCTTGCCCCGCTTCGTCATCAACGGCCGGTTCGATCACCAGAAGCTGTTCGACATCACCTACGTGGTGACGAAGAACCTGAACCGCATCATCGATGTGAACTACTATCCCATCGAAGAGGCCCGCAACAGCAACATGCGTCACCGTCCGATCGGTATCGGCGTTCAGGGTCTGGCCGATGCGCTCATCCTGCTCCGCCATCCTTTCGAGAGCGACGAGGCCCGCATGCTCAACCGCGAGATATTCGAGACCATCTACTACGCTGCCATGACGGCATCGAAGGACCTGGCCATCGCTGAAGGACCCTACTCTACTTTCAAAGGTTCGCCCTTGTCGCAAGGCATCTTCCAGTTCGACATGTGGAACGTGAAACCCACCGACCGCTGGGAGTGGGACGTGCTGCGCGAAGAAGTGATGAAGCACGGGGTGCGCAATTCCCTGCTGCTTGCTCCGATGCCGACGGCTTCCACCTCGCAGATCCTGGGCAACAACGAGTGCTTCGAGCCCTACACCACGAATATCTACAACCGCCGCGTGTTGAGCGGAGAATTCATCGTTGTGAATAAACACCTCCTGATGGACCTGGTCCGCCTGGGACTGTGGAACAACGACATGAAGAACAAGGTCATCGCAGCGAACGGTTCCGTTCAAAATATGCCGGAGATCCCCCAGGACATCAAGGAACTTTATAAAACCGTGTGGGAGATCAAGCAGCGCACCATCATCGACATGGCGGCCGACCGCGGAGCATTCATCTGCCAGAGCCAGTCGCTGAACCTCTTCATCGCCGAGCCGAACTTCGCGAAGCTCACCTCCATGCACTTCTACGCCTGGGAACGCGGACTCAAGACCGGCATGTACTACCTGCGCACCAAGCCTGCCACCAACGCCATCAAGTTCACGGTCGACAAGCAGTACGAAATGGTACCCCACGCCGTCGCCGAGGCGGTCACCGCCACCACGGCCATTTCAACCAGCACTACTGCGGTACCGGCAAACGACGTCACCACGCACTTCACCGATCAAACACCATCGGCCTCCGATCAGCTCAGCTGCTCGCTCGATAATCCCGACGGGTGTTTGATGTGCGGAAGTTGATTTAAGTTTCAATGACCGGTCCGTGAGCGTACTCGAAGGGCGGTTGTCAGTTAAGCGAGAGCCTCGGAAAAATAAATCGAACATCATTAATTCAATCCGGGAGCACCACACGGTGCTTCCGGATTTTTCATTGATAGGGATCCTTTACTTAACCGCAATGTCCACGAAGAAAAGCAAAGTGAGCTATTCAATTCGGCACATTAAACACTAATAAGTTATTTTCTCTGCGGCCTTTGTGCCTTCTTTGCGCCCTTTGTGGTTAAAGAAAAATCAAAATAAAAGCGACCATCAAAATTTACACTCACTGATCATCATATTCCAGGTAACGCTGCTTGATGTAATAAGCCAACTCGTATTGAGAGAACGTACGTAATAAAAAATCGCTCAACCCGAGGTAGTCGATGAATGCATCGAACTCGTTGTAGGGGAGTGAGATCAATCCCGATCGTGTGTAATTCGCCAGCACCTCTCTCATCAATTCCCTTCTGCGGTCGGCGTTCATCAGCTCGGCCACCTTGCGTTTGCTGCGTTCCTTACGGCTGAATTCCTGGTACAGCGCTGTGAGCGGACTCTGCCAGGCGTTTACTCCGGTCAGGCGGTAATCCTTGGGCGTGTATCCCAGTTTTTTCAGGTCCTGCTCGATGCGATTCAGGTCGCGCGGGATGAACACCGTGGCCTCCTTCAACTCATAACTCAGCCGCTCCAGAGCGACCATGATCTCGATAGTGTCTGAACGAAGGGAGTCGCGGAAACACAATTTGCGGATGCGGTAACCGATGGCCGTTACGACCAGCGTATCGTTGCGTAAAGCCTGCACACGGAAACTGTTATCGGATTGCGCAAATTGTCCCTGCTGCGTCCGAAGGTTGATGACCATCACCTGCTCGAGACGCAACTGGGGATTCTCCCGGTCGAAGGCCTTGCCGCTGATGACGATCGGTTCGCCTTGCTGCGCAACTGCATTGTTTAACATGCCGATACCCGAAATCAGGAAAATGAAAAATGCGATCAGCAGGCGCATAGACGGATATCCGGTTCGTTAGAATTCAACCTCCACCTGCATCTCTTCCTTGCCGCGGAGGATGCCTACCTGCGCTTTTTCTCCCTTGCTGAACTGCCCCAGGGCTTTCATGTAGCTCATCATGTCGGTCACCTTCACCGGACCTATCTGCCGAACCACATCGCCTGCCTTGAGTCCTGCTTTCGAAGCCGGCTTGCCGTCGCTCACGCCGTCGATACGCATACCCTCGCCCTCAAAGCCGTAATCGGGAATCACACCCAGCGTCACCTTGAAGCGAGGGGTGTTTTCGTTGTTTTCCTCCTTGGTCCTGGTGAAAGCGATCTTGCCTTTATCGTCGAGGCTTCCCATCAGG
>JAULUX010000234.1:0-3098 GCA_032111385.1 Bacteroidia bacterium | reverse complement strand
AGGGCTCCTGCGGAACACACGGTTTTGCGCAGGAACGAGCGGCGGTTGAGCATTATGTAAAATTAACCACAAGTACTCAAGCGGCAAAATACTTCTGTAATCCGTCTTCGTATAGCAAAGCCGTTACCGGACAATGATCTCATCGCAAAAAATGAATGCGTCGAAACCGGCTCCCGGATGCCATATGGGAAGTTTGCCGTAATTGACCGCTTTTACACGGACATGCCTTGCGATGACCGGCTCGAACTCCACCTTCCAGTTTTGTATGGCAGGAACCATCACCGTATCTGCCAATTCATTCTTGAACTTCCCCACTTGTTTCCAATCCTTGCCATCTTCTGAAACAAAAACCGACATTTCTTTGGGCATCAGGATCCACGGGCGTACGTCCTGCAGGAATCCGGCTTCTACACTCCGAATCTCCCGGCTTCCGCCCAATTGAATTTCGACATCCATATCCTTGCCCTGGTATCCATGCCAGTCGCCTTTTCTCCAGTTTTCGGTTCCACGAATACCATCGATCATTGACGAGTTGCCTTCAGCAGTGTACTGACTGCTTGGTTCGGTATTCAACTTTACCGTCCATTTGGAAGGAACACGATAAAATGATGCAGAACTTATCCCGCTGGATCCCTTCTCGCTGCGCACCTGGGCAAATAGCGTGGCATTGCCCTTTATCAGGAAAGGACCGCGGTAAGTTCTACCGTTTTGAAGAGCCTCCTCCGAGTTGCCGAAGATGATCTGCCCTCCGTCGGGTGATTCAATTTCTACCGTCAGGCTATCAGAAAAAAGACGGGATGTACTCTTGAAAACCGGGGCCCGCAGGAAATTCCCCACTTCGATCCCTCCACGTGACTCGGGCTGAATTCCACGGGTCATCACCGGGGTGTTTGAGAGTACGAAGCGGATGGTACCGGCCTTCACCAACTCGTCGTGCGTGATCAGATTACCTGTGATTTCACGGCCATCGATCTGCAGGCTTTTTACGTAGATGTCGCTTGCCGACTTCCGCTCGGCCAGGATGCGTACACGGTTGCCATTTTCCAGCGATACCGTCATGCTGTCGAACAGTGGTGTTCCAACCGCATAATATGGACTCCCGGGTGTTACCGGATAGAATCCCATCGCGCTCCACACATACCAGGCTGACATCTGTCCGCAGTCCTCATTCCCGGGCAACCCTTCAGGGCCCTTCTTGTAAAGGCTATCGAGAATCTGTCGGACGATCTTCTGGGTCTTCCAGGGCTTTCCGATGTAATCGTACAGGTAAGCCATATGGTGACTGGGCTCGTTTCCATGGGCATATTGACCGATGAGTCCGGTGATGTCGGCCTGTGTCCGACCGGTGGTTTGGGTTGGCGCAGTGAACAGTTCATCAAGCTTCTTCTCCGTTGCGGAGGGTCCGCCCATAAGTTTTACAAGACCGGGAATATCCTGCGGCACGAAAAACGAATACTGCCAGCTGTTCGCTTCAGTGTAATGGTTGTTCACCTCGCGCGGATCGAATGGAGACAGGAAACCACCATTGCGGCGGGGACGCATGAATCCGGTGGAGGGGTCGAACAAATTGCGGTAGGACAGCGCACGTTTCAGGTATTCCTTCCTGTCGTCCTCGCGGCCCATCATGCGTGCTACTTCAGCGATGCACCAATCGTCATAAGCATACTCCAGGGTTTTAGAGACAGACTCGTGCTCATCGTCCACTGCGATATAACCGCGACGCATATAGGCTGGTAGCCCCAAGTGGTCCCAGGTCGCACTTTTCTTCATGGCCTCGAAGGCCAGACTGGTATCGAACCCTCCGACACCTTTTACAAGGGCATCGGCGATGACCGGAATACTGTGGTAACCGATCATGCAATCCGTTTCGCTGGCACCGAGTTCCCATACCGGCAAACGTCCGCCCTGCTGATATTGGGCAAGGAAAGTGCGGATGAAATCAAGCGTACGATTGCGGTCGATCAGTGTGTAAAGGGGATGTGTTGCACGGAAGGTGTCCCAGAGGCTGAATACGGTGTATTGGGTATATCCCTCAGCGGTATGTATCTTCTGGTCGCGTCCCCTGTAACGGCCATCTGTATCCGAGATCACATTGGGAACCACCATGGTGTGGTAGAGGGAAGTATAGAAATTCTCCAGCGCCTTGTCGTCTTTTCCGGAAGCCTGGATCCTGGATAGGGCTTTGTTCCAGGACGCCTTGGCCTGCGATTTCGTGTTTTCAAAATCCCATCCGGGCAATTCGGCATCCAGGTTTCGTCTGGCTCCATCGGTATCCACCGTACTGATCCCCGCCTTGACAAGGAGCGGGTATTGGGCTCCATCGGCAAAACGGACGATGATAGCCTGAGCATCGGACTTCAGCTCCATTCCGGTGGAAGCCGAGCCGAGGCATTCGATAGAAGTGATGGGCTCAGAAAACTCCATGGCGAAATACACGGACTGATCGGTCGCCCAAGCGCTGCTGCGGCGAAACCCCTCTATACGGGTATTGCTGACCATTTTGAAGCCATGACCCAACAACTTGTCGCGATGACGAAGGTCGATCAGGATGTACCGGTCTTTGGTGTTTGTGAAACTGTAGCGGTGCAACCCGGTACGGGTGGTTGCGGTGAGTTCCGCACTGATCTTATCGTCGGATAAAACGACGGAATAGTAACCCGGCACTGCCGTTTCGCGATCGTGGCGATAACGTGATCCGTATTCCTCAGGAACAAAAGAGCCCTTACCGTTACCCGGCATGACCAGGATATCACCGTAATCGGAACAACCCGTGCCACTGAGGTGGGTATGACTGAAGCCGTAGATGATGCTGTCGGCATGATAGTAGCCGGCGCAGCCTTCCCAACTGTCGTTGCGTCGGGTGTCGGGACTGAGCTGGACCATGCCGTGAGGAACGGTCGCACCCGGGTAGGTGTGTCCGACCCCACCGGTACCTGTCATGGGGTCTACATAGCGGGTGAGATCCTGGGCCTGCAGGAAAACCGGGGCGAACAGAACAAAGAGTAATCCTTGACAAAAGGACTTGATATGGATTGACAGTTGCATCGGATAAAGGTAATGAAAGCGTTTTTCGGGTAGGCTTAATTCACTTGCGTTTG
>JAULUX010000233.1:0-7873 GCA_032111385.1 Bacteroidia bacterium | reverse complement strand
AGAAATCAGTCTGATTATGTGTGGTATCGCAGGAGTAGTTGACAAGAATCCCGGCTTCGTAAACGAAGCAATATTGGGCAAAATGGCTGAGACAATCCGTCACCGTGGTCCGGATCACCAGGGGGTATGGATCTCTGACTCCGGGCTTGCCGGTTTTTCTCATCGGCGCCTTTCTATCATCGACCTGAACCCATCCGGTAATCAGCCGATGCAATCATCCGATGGACGTTTCACGATCGTTTTCAACGGCGAGATTTATAATTATGTGGAGTTGCGTAATCAACTTGTAAGTCAGGGATTTAATTTTCGTTCTTCCTCCGATACAGAAGTGTTGCTGGCTTTGTACGAGAAGAAAGGAACAGCTTTTCTTGAAGATCTGGATGGCATGTTCTCGATGGCCATATGGGATGAACAGAATTGCACGCTATTTTGTGCCCGCGACCGGTTTGGTGAAAAGCCCTTCTTCTACAATGCCACCGGAGACAGGTTCGTGTTTGCATCGGAAATCAAGGCGATAAGAACTTGTATGGATGGGCTTGATCCGGATCTTGACTTGCTTCAGGAAGTATTGCTCAGCGGTCGTCAACCCAAAAACGATGAAGCCTGTTTCAAAGGCGTGTCGGTCTTGCCTCCGGCCAGTTTTCTCATATGGAGTTCGGGGCGGACCCGCCTTGAGCGGTATTGGCACCTCACTGTTCCACCGCTTGAGTCGACGATGTCAGAGAGCGAAATGGTGGAGCGTTTCGATGAGTTGCTGAATATTTCCATCCGCCGTCGTTTGCGTTCGGATGTACCTTATGGTAGCAGCCTTTCCGGAGGCATTGATTCTTCTGTTTTGGTTTGTCGGATCCGTCAACTTGATGAAGGCTCCTTCTCAACGTTTTCAGCCAGGTTCAAGGGTTCGCGCGATGAGGGTCGATGGATTCAAGAAGTGATTGGTAAAACCGGTTTGGTAAATAAGCAGGTATGGCCCGATCCTTCCGAAATGCTCAATGAGCTCGGTGATCTCCTCTGGCATCATGAGTACCCGATCGCTTCAGCATCCGTGTTTGCACAATGGAGTGTGATGAGGCTTGCAAAGGAGAACGGAATCAAGGTGCTGCTGGACGGACAAGGTGCGGATGAATACCTTGCCGGCTATGATGAATTGAAATATTATGCCATGTGGTCGATGTATCGTACCGGTCGCTGGTCTTCATTTTTCCGTGAACGGCGATTCCTCAGGAAGAATACCGGTGGCAGATCTGGTCTGGGCTATAAGTTTCTTCTGGATCCACTTTTGCTCCCACTGGGAATTCAAAGGCCTGTTTTCAAAAATGGAGTTACCCTGAAGGAGCAGTTGCAGTTTCATGTATTGAATAAATTGGGTGAGCTGCTCAGATATGCTGACCGGAATTCCATGGCGCATTCCGTGGAAGTCAGATTGCCTTTTCTTTTTCATCCCCTGGTTGAATTCGCTTTCAGTCTGCCCGATAGGATGATTTACAGAAATGGTTATACGAAGTTTATTTTACGCGAGGCTTCGCGTTCAACTCTGCCGAATGCCATTTACAGCCGTACTGATAAGATCGGCTATGAACCGCCTCAGTCGAATTGGTTATCTGGCCCGGACTGGAAAGACCTGTTGCACGATTCCCGTCTCCATCTGAAAGAGCTTGGTATTGACCCGGGGCCGGATCAGTTTAGGATACTGGTTGTATCCGCCTTGCTCAAAAGATTCAGCCGGTCATGAAAAAAGTCCTGGTTCTGACCTATTATTTTCCTCCGGCCAATGCGGTTGCCGGATTCAGGTCTGCGTCCTGGGCGAGGTATTTTCACGAAAGAGGTATCCGTCCCGTTATTGTCACAAGGCATTGGACAGGGAAGGAGAAAAGTTGGAGCGACCTGTTGGCAAGTGACAGATCAGCACCTGTTTTCACCAGTCACGAGCATTACGATCTGATCCAGCTTCCAACCCGGGAACTTTGGTTGATAACGACGTTTCGCTCAAATTTGCTTAAGATTTCCATTTTACGGAAACTGACTTATTTCCTCCTTGCACTTTCAGGTCATTTCAATCTGTTTTCTGATGCCTATAGTTCTTTTCTGGGCTTTCTAAGATTGCATTTGAAAGACAACCGTTACGACCTGATTCTCGCCACTTCTCCTCCTTTAAATATTGTTAGGCTGGCCAGCGTGCTAGGCAAAGAGTACTCCATTCCATTTGTGATTGATTTTCGCGATTTGTGGAATAACGACAATCTTAAAAAAGGGTATAGGCCTAAGTGGGGCAATGCGATTATGGAGCGATTGATGGTGTACTGGCTGCGTAGATGGGTTAAGAACGCCTCTTTCATTTCTACGGTAAGTCAGCCTATAGCGGACTTCCTTGGAAAAGTATTCGAGCACGAACGCGAAGTGGTTCTCAATGGTTTTGACGAGGTTGTTTTTTCTCAGCTGACAAGGAATGTACCACAAGCTTTCACCTTGACACTCGCTGGAACCTATTATGAGCAGCAGGGGCTTGATGTCCTTTGTCAAGGATTATCAAATTTTCTCAGAGGAAAAGAAGCACGCAGGGTTCGGGTGCGCTTGATCGGTTTGTCGGCCAATCCGATAGTACATGACAAGCTGAAAGATGCGATTCCCGGCGAGTACTGCGAATGGATTGACCGTACCGAAAGTGAAACAGCAATTCAAGGCATCCTGGATTCACATGTTTTATTGCATTCAGCATGGGTTGGTTATTCGGGAGTATATACAACAAAGTTGTTTGATTTTATTGCAACCGGAAATACAGTTGTGCTCGCTCCCGGAGATAACGATGTGATGGATGAACTGATTCAGGAAACAGGTTCGGGCATATCCGTCCTTTCGCCGGACGAGATGTCTGATGTGCTGAATCGTCTGTATATGAAGTGGGAGAGCGATGGGGACATTCAGCCCAGGACGAATCATCAGGTCGATAAGTATAGCAGACGTAGTCAGGCTCTGCAAATGGCTGATTTGATTCTGGAATATCTTTCGGCCTCCCAATCCGTTGTTTCTGAGACAAAGCGTATTCTGGTCGTGGCATATTATTTCCCACCTTGTTTGGGTGTGCCGGCGTACAGGCCGCTTTCCTGGGCAACACAGTTCGAGAGGTTTGGACTTGAAACAACTGTTGTTACCAGGCATTGGACAGGTAAAGAGGTGAAATGGGTCGAGTATACCCGTCCCAATACATCTGACCCTGTCTACAGACGCAAGGAAGGATACAGGGTTTTTTATCTCCCTACTTTTCAATACCGCTGGGTCAGATGGATAGAAAAGTATGACCTTTTCAGAATAGTTTTTAGCCGCCTGTTCAGTTTGCTTAGCTTGATGAGGGGTGATATCAATCCTGAAATTGATGCATATAATACGTTCAGGCACTCGTTGATTTCACAGCTTCGCCGGCGAAAATTCGATTTTGTATTGATCACGTCTCCACCACCCAGTATTGCAAGGTTGGCAACCCTCGTGCCTCTCTATTCCAATGCCCGGGTTGTGGTTGATTTCAGGGATCTTTGGAGTAACCTCGTTTTGAAGGTTGATTACAGGCCTGATTTCAGGAATTGGGTTTTTGATTACTTCAATATGGCTTACCATCGGAAATGGCTTCGTAGCGCAGACCTGATTACAGTCGTTTCCCCTCCTTTCAAAGAGGTCTTGCAGCGGTTGACCAAAGCTAGGATTGAAGTTGTTTATAACGGGTACGAAGAGTCGGAATTTGCCCGACTTACAAAAAGGTCTGAGCCTTTTTTCCGGTTCAGCATTGTCGGTACGTTGTATCCTGAGCAGGACTTGGGTGTCATGCTTGAAGGAATGAAGATTTTTCTTTCCAATGTGCCACCGGGAGATGTTCTGGTTCGTTACATAGGCGCAGGCCAGTTTTCCGACGTTGAGCGCAAACTCTCTGATAGTATTCCATCTTATTTACTGGAGATCCATCCCAAAATTTCCAAGTCGGAGGCTATCCAATATACACTTGATTCTGAAGTCCTGTTTTATTCGGGATGGAAGGGATCAAGAGGAATAATATCGACAAAGATTTTCGATTACATGGCATCTGGAAACAGGGTGATCGTCGCACCTGGAGACGGTGATGTAATGGATGACTTATTGACACGTTCCGGTTCCGGAATGTCGGTTTCAACACCTGAAGAATTTGCCGGTTGCCTTTTTGACTGGTATAAGGAGTGGAAGCTCAACGGCAGGCTTTTGGCCAGCGTAAACACTGATTTTACCAAGCAGTTCTCCCGCGAGAAACAAGCCGAGGTTATGGCCGGTTTGCTTTTCAGCCTTGCCGCGAAACCCCAGCCAATGCCATGATGGAAAGTGGAATCAGAAGAAAAGTACTGATCGCTGTTTCGAATATCGATTTCAGTCTTGGCTTCATATGGCTCGCTTCTGGTATCGACAAGTCAAAATTTGAAATCCATTTCCTGCTTTTAGGAACAGTGCTTCCTTCAATGGAATTAGACTTGAGAAATGCTGGAACACAAGTTCATTTCCTCAAGTATTCGGGTAAGTCAGACCTCCTTGCCGTTTCATGGAAAGTGTTCCGTCTGCTTCGTTCTTTGAAGCCGGATGTTGTTCACGCTCATCTCTTGGATGCATGCCTAATGACATTGCCGACCGCTTGGATATCGGGTGTTCCGGTTCGTATCCATACAAGACATCACTCAAGCTATCATCATGTTTATCATCCGAGGATGGTCGTGATTGATAGGTTGGTTAGTTTTTTCTCTACAAAAGTGGTTGCAATTTCGAATAACGTTTTAGACATACTTATTGAGAAGGAGAAAGTGTCTAAACGAAAAGTTATTCTGATCCATCATGGTTTCGACCTTCGATTGTTCAGGGAGGTGGATTCTGATCGTTCAAATCTCTTCAAAAAAAAACTGGGTGCTGAGAACAGGTTTCCTGTGCTCGGGGTCATATCCAGGTTTACTGAATGGAAAGGAGTGCAGTATGTGATTCCCGCTTTCAGACGCTTGCTTGATCTTTATCCGGAGGCACTGTTGGTTCTTGCCAATGCCAAAGGGGATTATGAGCCTGAAATCAGAAAATCGCTTGATAAATTACCTGTTGGTTCCTATCGGGAAATCAAGTTTGAGAAGGACTTGGTGACGTTGTATTCCATTTTCGATATCTTCGTACATGTGCCGGTCGATTCACATTCAGAAGCTTTCGGTCAGACCTACGTTGAGGCGCTGGCTACGGGAACTCCTTCTGTTTTCACCCTTTCAGGTGTTGCGCCTGAATTCGTCGTTGACAGGTTCAATGCACTTGTCGTCCCATTCAGGGACTCCGATGCTATTTTCCAATCGATTTTGGAATTGCTGCGTTCCAGCCCTCTTCGTGAAACCTTGCGGAGTAATGGTCCAAAGAGTGTTTCCGGGAAATTTTCATTGCAAAGGATGATCGATCAACACTCCAGGCTTTATGAAAAATGAGCTTTTTTTCTCAGTAATCGTCCCGACCTACAATCGGGCTGATTTCATTGCAGTAGTAATCGATTCAGTTCTTACTCAACGTTACCAGCATTTTGAGCTCATCGTAGTCGACGACGGTAGCACAGATGATACTTTTGCCGTTTTCTCTCGTTTTAACGATAAGCGCTTACGATATGAGAGGATACCAAACTCAGAGCGTGGAGCTGCACGTAATCATGGCGTTCGGGTTTCAAAGGGCGACTATGTCACATTTGTCGACTCCGACGATATAATTTACCCTCACTATCTGACCAATGCATGTCGTTGCCTTTTAGAGAACGGTCGACCTGTGTTTTTTCATCAAAATTACGAGGTCCGTAGTTCTACCGGACAACATGTGCGCTATACTACAACAATCAGGGGGGATGTGAGCGAATCGCTGGTGAAGGGCAATCCTCTGAGTTGTCTGGGGGTTTTTGTTGAGAGGCAGGCTGCCTTGCGATTTCCATTCCTCGAGGACCGTAATCTTTCGGGCTCAGAGGATTGGGAGTTGTGGTTGAGATTGTCTGCTAATTACGGAATTGTGACTAGTGATAAAGTTTGCGCTTGCCTGATTATTCATGAGCATAGAAGCGTACTTGGTGTTGATGAAAACAAGTTGGTCATGAGAAAAAACCTGGCCTTGCACTATGCCTTTCAGGATCCGAGGGTAGAGGAGGTTTATGGCGAATCCCGATCCAGGATGGAGGCCTATTGTGATACTTATATTTCTTTGCATCTGGTGTTGGCCGGAGTGAACAGACACGCACCCAAGTACCTTTGGTTGGCATTGCGTAGCCATTTCCCGGCTATTTTTAAACGCCGTGTGCTGGCAATCACTAAGTATTACTTGTTGAATATTTTTCGAAAATCAGCCTAGGTCAACTTGCTTTGTCGGTCACCTTATTACTAGTTTTTTTACAACCAGCTTTTCTTTGAAACGGATGTGGATGAAATAAATCCCGGAAGTCTTCGGGAGTTTGTCGACGAGTAACGAGTTAAAGCCCTTGTAAAGTTCTCGGTATTCGGTTGTTGAAACAATTCGTCCGGTTTCATCGGTAAATGTTAGTTCAAGTCTTCCGCGTTGGTCTGTGTTCAGTGAGATGATGATGTTGTCGGAAGCGGGATTAGGATTAATGGTCAGTATTTCAAAGCCGGATGATGTGGTGATACAATCTTTGTTGTTTTCGGATGATTCGTCCGCACCACCGCTCACCTCGGTTATTTCCAGACAAAGGAAGCGCGGAGAATCGAAGTCATAAGCGGTAAAGACCGATTTGAAATCAGCCTGAAGGTTGGTGGACGGGGGGATTGTCAAATTGAAGCTCTCTATAATCTGGGATTTACCGTCAAGGCTTGCTTTTATACTGAAGTCATTGACCTCCACGTTACCGAAGTTCCTGAGGTTGGCTTTGATCTTCCATTCGTTTTCAATAAGGTTGAAATTCAATCCGACGATGCCAAGGTCAAGGTAAGGGGAAACAGCGGTTACAGTACGTCCGAATTGAGATTTGCATCCCCGAATGCTTGTCACCGTAAGGTTGACATTATAGGTCCCCGTATCATTGAACAAGTGCAACGGATTTTGTTCCGTGCCAAGCGGTGATCCGTCTCCGTAAGCCCAGTTGTAGGTTGCAGGATTTTCGGAAAGATTGGTGAAATCAACCGCTAACGGTACCGCTCCATACGTGGTGGATGGCTGAAAGTAAGCATAGGGTAATGGATACACTTCAAGACTTCCATAAGCAGTATCGAGGCATCCGTAATTATTCTCGATAATAAGGGTTACCCGGAGGGAGTCAGGGCTGGCCGGTACGATTATCGGATTTTGGGAAAGGCTTGTGCCCAGGCTGCCTAAATCCCATTCATGCCTGATCAGGCTCCCTTCACCCGGGCTGCTGAGATCAATGAATTGAGTTGAATCATTGACGCATGTAGAGTCGCTTTCAAAAAATGCAGACGGATTTTTTCTAATGATGATTGTATCCGATAGCGATGTGACACAATTGTTGTTTGTGTCAAGTACTTGCACAGTAACTGGGAAAGCTCCGGAATAACCATATTGGTGCGTAGGGTTAAATAGATTGCTGGAGGTGCTATCACCGAAATCCCATTCGGCAAGGAAAAACGAAATTGAACCTGCGGATTGGATTTGGAAAGGCGTCGGAGCACCCAGACAGTTGTCTACAGCAGAAAGTGTGACTTGTGGGGATTGGTCAACGCCGATCAGTTTTGAAAGAGAGTCCGTGCATCCAGCATCACTGGTTATTTCAAGTGTGATGGTTGTCGATCCGGAAGTAGGAAAAGTGAATGAGGGGTTTTGGTTGGTGGATGTGGGTCCATTGTTCCCGAAGGTCCATTTCCATGCTATTAAACTTCCTGAAGCCACGGCGCTG
>JAULUX010000232.1:0-8527 GCA_032111385.1 Bacteroidia bacterium | reverse complement strand
TGTGTGCGATCTCTATACCTTGACGGGACAGCTTGTATCCGGCACTACTGTTCAGGACGCCGGGAACACATTTGAATTCCCTGTTCCTTCCCAATTGCCGGCCGGAACATACCTGCTTCGCATCCGCACCGGGAACAACAGCTTCAGCAGGCTCATTATGAAATAATGGAGTGATGCCCAATCCATCGGTTTTTTGGCTTTTGCCTGAAGTCCGATTCTAACAAATCAGGGTGGTTCATGCTTAAAATGAATCATCCTGATTTGTTTTTATCCGTACAGTGAGAATATCCATTATGGTAGTGAATGGGCACTTTGAGCACGGCTGTTTCATGAGCGTCGGGGACGAAGGGCACTCCGGAAGTCTACTCCTTTCCGCTTTTCCTAAATTTGAAGAGTATTCCTCTTCCCATGCGTTATTCCCTGCTTATTTTGACAGGCCTTTGCCTGCTCGCCTCCGTATCATCAGCCCAGTGGACCAACCTCAGCGTCCCAACCACCAACAGGCTCTACTGCGTGTATAGCAATTCCATTGGCCAGGTCTGGATCGGCGGAATCAACGGTCTTTACAGGTCTTCCAGCGGAGGCGCAACGCTCAACTTCGTCAACGCAGTGGATGGTAATCTGGGCAATGCCCAGATCTTCGGCAGCTTCGATGACCTGCATGTGACAGGTACGAACAGTGCCGTCGCCGCCGGTTTCTTCTTTCTCGGCAATGACCTGGTGATGTACGGTACGTCCAATGGCAGTAGCTCCTGGACGCAGCAGTACTACTCCAATGCAGGATCCGCTCCGCGCTATATGAACGCCCTGGCATTCAACACCTCCGGCTTCGGCCTATCGGTTGGTTCAAACGGTCGCATCCTGGCCTCCACAAACAACGGCAACACCTGGACGGTATTCACCTCCGGACTTAGTGTCGATCTAAAGGACATCGCCTGGGTAGGGGGCAGCAATTGGGTGATGGCTTCAGACAACAACATCTACCGGTCCAGTAACAACGGAACCACCGGCTGGACACAAGTCGCCACCGGCAACAGCACCTTCGAACGGGTTTCCTTCGCTCCGAACTCATCCGTTGGTTATGCAGGTGGATACGGTGAGTTAATGAAAAGCAGCGACGGGGGATTGACCTGGACTGTTCTTCAAAATCCGCCCGGAACCATCCGCTCGCTCTTCGCCTACAGCACGGATACAGTGTATGTCGGTACTAGCACCGGATTGTACCGTTCTATCAGTGGGGGTCAGTACTGGGAATCGTTCAACGTGCCCGGTTTTGAAACGCCCTACGGCATCCATTTCTACGACGGACTGAACGGCATGGTGGTGGGCGACAGTGGTTTCGTGGCCAAGACCACGAACGGGGGTGGGGTTACGACACCGGTATCGCAATTCGAGCCGGCTTCCGGACAAGTTTGCGCCGGCAGCACATTGGCGATGACCAATTACGGGAGCTCGTCCTGGTCGTACCAATGGCTGGTGAACGGCGTTGTACAAAGCACGCAGTTCGCACCCACGCTCACATTCAACACTCCGGGGAACAACCTGGTGCAACTTGTAGCAACAGCCAACGGCAACTCCGACACGGCTTCCGCCAACGTAAATGTCATTGTCATTCCTGCAGTGAACGCGTTCTCCGTGGTGAGGGATTCCATCTGCCAGGGTGGATCGGGGGTTTTTACTGTGCCGAACAGCCAGGTCGGTGTGAATTACGCCCTGTTCGACGGCACGCTGCAGGTCGGCATTTCAAAATTCGGCACCGGTTCGAGCCTGACATTCATAACGTCTGCTAACCAGACGATCGTGAAACCCTACAGCATCCGTGGAGTCTATACCAATTCCTGCGGATCAGATACCCTCATCGTTCAGGATTCTCTTTACATCGCCATTCCTGCTACCAATGTTTCGGTACTGCTTTACCGTGATACCGTCTGCACAGGCGACACCACCTCCATGCTTGTTTACAACTCGGAGCAGGGTTGGGAATACTACTGCTCCAACGCCACATCGGTCCGGGTGGCGGGTAACGGAGGCACCATCCTGATCCCCGTCGGCCCGATCACATCGAATGTGACTATCACGGTGAACGCCCGCTTTATCGCCGAAAATTGCCTGAAGACCCTGCCTGGATCATTTGCGCTAAGATTCATTTCGTCTTCCGCATCCATTTTACCGGGCACCCTGCAAGGGGCGGTAAACCAACCCATCACCATGACCGCATCGAGTACGGGATTCAACACCTGGTTGTGGAATTTCGGCCAGAACGCATCACCGGCAACCGGAACCGGGAATGTGCCGACTACTCCCAGCTACAACCTGGTGGGAATAGATACCGTTACCCTCACACTGCGATTGAACGGCACCTGCGAAAAGATAGTTCGCAAGCCGGTGTTCGTTTACAGTACAATTACGCCCTCTTCGCTCGACACCTGCAGCATCGATACCGGATCTACAGGAGTTAGTCCCCTGATCACCCGATTCCATATGGATCCGATGAATGGTTTCCATATCGCTTCGTACACCGTTGCATCTACGCCTTTCCCCTTCACCCCGCTTGTTGTAAAATTCGATTCAACAGGAAAGCGTGTGTTCAGCCATTCCTTTTTCAATAACGGAAACAACCCCGGTGCACAAGGGCTCTTGACCGGAATCACTTCCGACAGATTGGGCAGCACCTACGTGAGTTGCCACATGAATGTGCCTTCTTACTACAATATCCTCGGTTATTACCTCCGCAACAAGATCGCGTTGGTCAAGCTCGATAGTCGAGGTACTTTGAAGTGGGCCATCGAAAGTCCCTCGGCAACGATCTCAGACTTGATCACCATCGACAACCGGGTATTTGCCATCGGACGTAACGTGTGGAACGGTGCGCAGTTCCAGACACCCAAGGGCGGCTTCACGTATATGCCCGGGATCAGTAACAAGGGTGATGCGTTCATCATGGAGATCGATCATGATGGTGGTGTGATCAATTTCGATGCCTTTGGTGGAACGGGCAACGGAGGAGTAAGTACTCCAGCGAAGTTCCGTCCGAATCTAACCGTTAGTAACGGCTTAGGAGGCACTGACACCCTTCGTCGCAACCTGATGGCGGTTCCCTCTCCTTCAGGAGGGTTGCTTATCGGCGCCTTCATGGACGCCTCCGGTTTTTCACAGCCCATCCTGTTCAATCAAACGGTTGTCGCCAATGCGCTCCCGGTCGGCACCAGCACAGAAAAAACCCTGGTACTGGCGAAATACGATCTGCAGAACGGTTTCACCTCGGCTGTGACCTTGTTGAGCGGGGCTCCCGAATACCTGACGGATTTCAAGGAAGATGCGAATGGGAATTTCGTAGTAGCGGGCCGTGTGAAGAACAAGATCGTGACCAGCGCCGGAACACGTACGCTTCCCATAGCCAACCAGGAAAATCAGTTCGTAGCTTCGTTTACACAACAGGGCTCGCTCAACTGGATGGTGCTCGCCGACTCCATGCTGTTCAATTCCGTCAGTACGCATCCCGACGGATCCGTCACCATAACAGCGAGTATGACCACCAAGTTCCTGGTAGTGGATGCCCTGAACCAACCGTTTAACGTATCGCCCACACCCTCCGCGGGTACATTCTTGCTGCGCTTCAGTGCATCGGGTGAGCTTATCGCCGGTGACCGCATCAGCGGTTTTCAATCCACGGCCTCCAGGCAGGATGCCTGTGGCAATATCCACACGCTTATCAACACCACAAGCGCATATCAAGCCCGGCCGCTGCATACCGTGCACAGCATCAACGGCAACTGCTCGTCCAACTGTTATCAGGGTTATTTACCGAACCTGTTGGATCTGGGCATCGAATCGATCACCCTAAATGATACAACGGCCGGGGGACCTCCGCAGCGAAGTCTGGTAGTGAAGCTGAGGAGCCATTCGGTACAAGCCATCAACACCATTCAGGTGGCCTGCCGAATCAACAATGATCCGGTACAGTTCCTGAACTGGAACGGCACCATGCAAACAGCCGATTCTTTGCTGCTCACACTTTCAAATTATACGTTCAATCGGAATTACAACCGGATCCGCGTTTGGATCAGCAGCGTGAATAACGGCACGGATGATCGCCAACAGAACGACAGCGTGTCCATGGGGCAGGTCATCTGCCAGAATCCGCTTGCGGGAACCTATTCGTTGGGCTGCGATACCTGCTATTTCGATTCCTTTCAATCCTCGGCAACCACCCTACGTCGCTGCGGTGTTTCCTCGAATGTAACGGTGGCGATCCAGCCCGGTACCTACTACGAGCAGGTGGTGATGGATTCCATTCCCGGTGCGGGACCCTCGAGCCGTGTGACCTGGACCTCTGCCAACGGGGACGCCTCCTCTGTCACACTAGACATGGGCTGTCAGGGGTATTTCGAGCGCACCACGCTGATCATGCGCCGTTCCCATTTCTGCACCATCGACGGCATCACCATACTCAACACCCTGCCCCGCGCTCTTGATGCGATGATGAACGGCACGGCGTCGCGGGGATTGATCGTACTGGACAACCTGCAGCAGGTGGCAATCCGCAATTGTCGGCTCTTCAGCGCAGCGCGGTCGGCCGCTGTCAGCAGCACCGCACCCGCCATTTACTCCGGAAGCAACATCTCGAACCTGACCATTGAAAACAACACCTTCGAGGGTGGGGATAATGGAGTGGACATGGGAGGAAGTGTTCCGATCACCCGAGCAATAATCATCCGCAACAATACCATGCGTCAAACCCGGGGCATCAACCTGTACAATTGCGACAGTACATTGGTGTCTGGCAATACGCTTACGGCGATTGGTGTAACCAGCAATTCGGTAAGCACTGCAATCAGTCTTTACGAAGGAGATACATTGCAAATAACGGGTAACCTGATCAGCAATGAGAGCTTCGGTCAAACCGTGCTGAATGTGAAGTGGTGCGATTGTCCCCCCACAATGCCCTGCCTCATCGCCAACAACAGCGTAGGCAGTGCTCCGCGTTTCTTGCCTACACCCGGTGTCGACCTGCTGGGCTCCAACTTCACTGTAGTAAATAACTCATTCGGACAGGGCGTGAAGATCTCCGGAACCACAGATCTTGCATTCGCCAATAACCTGGTACGTTCTAACGGGTCGTATGCTATTGAGATCTCCAGCCTGAACGGAGCTACAACATTTAACCGAAACCGGTATCAGTCCAGCGGGTTCCCGATCACATTCAAGTACAACGGCAACAACTATACTCTGGCCACCTGGCGTACGCTAAGCGGATATGACTTACAGTCTGATTCGGTGACGGCGACCTACCGTACATTAACGGACATGCACCTCCGCAACGCAGTCGCGATGCCGGGCATTCCCTGGGCCGGCATCACCACCGACATCGATGGTGAATCCCGCAGCGGCACAGCGCCAACCATCGGCTGCGACGAATTCAGTACGAGCCCTGCCATGAGCGAAGTGTGGCCCGGCGACTGTGACAGTTCATCCGTAGTTGACAATTTCGATTATCTGCCCATCGGACTCAACTATAACCGCTTCGGCACTTCGCGCCCGGAAGCCTCCACGGCCTGGACTGCGCAGCCCTCTCTGCTTTGGAGTAGCACACAAGGTAACGGTACAAACCTCAACCATGCCGATGCCAACGGAGATGGTGTCGTTACGGCAGCGGATACGAGCATCGTCATCAGTAACCTGAATTTATTCCATGCAAGTCCTCCGCCTCCTCCTCAGCGTTTCCAAACGGGACCAGACCTGACCGTCACTACCAATGGTTCTGTCTTCATGCCAGGCGATACGGTGCAGCTGGTGGTAACGGTAGGCGGTACCGCCCTTCCCGTGTATGACCTTGCCGCCATTGGATTCCAGATCCCTTTGCCCCCATCTCTCATACAGTCCGGCAGCTACGTGATTGAGGTCGATAGCAGCTGGATCTGTCCCGATGCCCAGTGTATCATATTCAGCGATGCGAACGAAGTCAGCGGTATCGCAGCGGTGAGTGTGGCCCGCATCGACGGATCCGGTCCGGACGGACATGGAATACTGGCCCGTATTCGCTTCATCATCAGTGGAAGTTATGTGGGATCGCCGGTCATTCCCATCGGAATAGGTACTTATCAGGCGTATGACCCGGGATCTTCACCCATCCCTTTAACGACGAACGGTGCGCAGATCACCTTCCCGATCACGGGGCTTCCGTCATCGGAAACAGTAGAAGGACTAAGCCTTTACCCCAACCCCGCCAACACACAAGCCATGCTGGCATTCCGCTATAACGGGATCGAGGAGCCGAATGCGAAAGTCCAGGTAATGGATATGGCCGGACGGATCGTCGACGAAAGACGCCTCACCATCCAATCCGGACCCAATAGCGTATTTATCGATACGGCTTCGTTGGAGAACGGTGTCTACCTGGTAAGATTGAGTGGAACAGGGCTTGAATTCGTAAGGAGATTAATAAAAGCAGGGAATTAATAGATCCGCGGGTAATTCCAGGTGATAATCAGATTGTTTTTTAACCACAGAGATACCAGAGCGGTGCACGGAGGGCACGGAGAAGCTTCTCTCTGCGATCTTTGTGCTTCCCTTTGAGCCCTCCGTAGTAAAAGAGGAATTACATTCCAGTTAGAAAACAATACTCTTGGAACTTACTTTTTATCCTGTCAATCGCGACTAACGAATAACAAAGAATCAAGAAATCGCTTGATTCGCCTGTTTCCCGCTTTCCACTTCAGTCTGTTGCTTTCTACGATAGTACCATCGCAGAATCCCCCGCCTTGCTTCGGCTATCAACCAGATCAGGAATAAGAGTACATTGATCACTAAAACAATGGCGAGGTAAGCAAGAATGACCACCAACACGATCAACAACAACACCTGAAGTGGATTAGCGCTCTTGCTTTTGCCTTTGGAAGAACCCCAGCTTTGGAACAGCGTCAATCCGGGAATTCCAGTGCGCATGCTGATGCCTCTAAAACTAACTGAACCGTATTTGGTACGGTAGCTTGGAGAGACTCCGGATTTACTGATGTTCAATCCAACATTCTGCCCGAGGCGTAAGCGGCGGCGGAATACCAATGACATGTTTTGGGATTGTTGTGTTGAATAAAAACAAATATAGGGTATAGAGATGAACAGGTCTTCGGAAAATCGGTGGTATGACCATCGACGCATCAGCTCAGTCTGTTACTCTTTTCGTTTTATTCGATTAAATCCAAGCCTCCTTTGAAAACACTCAATGAATAAACACGGCGCTTTGAACAGAGATGGACCCGATTCCAGATTTGCCATTTCTTGCAGATTTGGAGTTGGATTCCAGATTTGCAATATTTTGCAGATTTGGAATCGGATTCCAGATTTGCTAATTTTGAGTAATGCAGATCCGGCGATCCATCCTTCCACATGCGCAGTTCGCCTTGCGCCAGTACCGGGCCCTGTGCATCACCGGTCCCAGACAAAGCGGCAAGACCACCCTGGCCAGGGAGCTTTTCAAGGACAAACCCTATGTGAATTTCGAGCATCCCGGTACACAGTCTGCATTCGACGCCGATCCCGATGGGTTTATCGAATCCTATAAATCAGGGGCTGTATTCGATGAAGCGCAGCGGGTTCCGCTATTGTTCCGTTACCTGCAACCGGTCCTCGACCGGAATACACGGCGGGGACAATTCATACTGACGGGCTCCAACAACTTCTTATTGCAGGAAAACATCTCCCAAACCCTGGCAGGCCGCGCAGGATACCTCAACCTGCTTCCACTGAGTCTTGAAGAATTGCAAACTGCGGAGAAAATGAAACGCCTTCCTGCAGATCATATTTTCCGGGGTGGTTATCCCGAGCTGTGGGACCAGGGAATCGACCCCGGCTCCTGGATGAAAAGCTATTTGCAGACCTACGTAGAGCGCGACGTACGGCAATTGAAAAACATCACTAACCTGTCAGCATTCAACCGCTTCCTGCATCTCTGCGCGGGCTATGCCGGGCAATTGTTGAACCGCGATGAGCTAGCGAAGATGACGGGAGTGGACAACAAAACGATCCAGTCGTGGATCGGCGTGTTGGAGAGCAGTTACATCGTCTTTCTGCTTCAGCCCTGGCACAAGAACCTGCAGAAACGCACCATCAAAAGTCCCAAACTGTATTTCTGCGACACCGGACTCCTGTGCAGCCTGCTGGGATTATCTTCATCACGAGCCGTGCAACAGTACCAAGGATACGGTGCACTGTTCGAAAACTGGGTGATGGCCGAAATCCGAAAAAACATGTTCAACCGGGGCGGACTCGAAAGCATGCACTTCCTGCGCGATAGTGCCGGTAACGAAATCGACCTCATCCTTGAAAAAGACGGCGAGCCCCTGGCCATCGAGATCAAATCCTCCGCCACCGAGGCCAATCGCATCCCTCGGAGTCTGCTGTATTGGCAAAAACACTTTCCGGACAAAACCGGACTGCTCATCCACGGCGGTTCAAGCTCGCACGAGTTCAGTACTGCAATGGGAAGCATCGGCTGGAAAGAGGTAGGGGAGGTGTAGGGTTGTCTTTT